>DMFQ01000144.1:19171-20425 GCA_003450555.1 Ktedonobacter sp. | reverse complement strand
GGTGAAGTTGGCGTCGAAAGTGATCCACGCGCCTATCGCTTCGATGGCGAACTGAACATTGCAAACCGTGGCATCATGGAATTTGTGGAAATGCTTAAAACTGATGAGAAGTTCCTCTACGTCTTGCTTACGTTGAGCCAGGAACAAAACATCAAAACCGGGCGTTTCAGCATGATCTATGCCGATGAGGTCGTTGTCAGTCACACCAACGAGCACGAGTATCAGGCCTTTGTCGGTAACAAGAAATCTGAAGCTCTGCAGGATCGTATCATCCTGGTGAAGGTTCCGTATAACCTGCGCGTCTCCGACGAGATTAAAATCTATGAGAAGCTGCTCAAGCAGAGTGCATTACAGAACGTGCACATTGCTCCCTATACGCTGCGGATTGCCAGCGTCTTTGCTGTCCTGACGCGCCTGGAAATCTCAAAGAAAGCTGGTATGAGTCCAATGAAGAAACTTCGCCTCTATGATGGCGAAGACATCGAGGACTTTAAGCAAAAAGACATCAAAGAGTTACAGGATGAAGCGGTGCGCGAAGGCATGGATGGTATTTCACCACGCTATGTCATCAACCGTCTCTCCAATGCACTTATCAAGCAGAATGTCACCTGTATCAATTCTATTGATGCTCTGCGCGCTTTGCGTGATGGGCTTGATCAACACACCAGCATCACACGTGAAGAACGGGATCACTACCTGAACTTCATCAGCGAAGCACGTAAAGAGTACGACGAGATGGCGAGGAAAGAGGTGCAGCGCGCCTTTGTCTATTCCTACGAGGAGTCAGCCCGCACCTTATTAAATAATTACCTCGATAATGTCGAATCGTACTGCAACAAGACCAAACTCCGTGATCCTATCACAGACGAAGAGATGGAGCCTGATGAGCAATTGATGCGCTCCATTGAGGAGCAGATAGGTATCACCGACAATGCCAAGCGCTCCTTCCGCGAAGAAATTCTTATCCGCATCTCATCGCTGGCTCGTAAGGGTATGACCTTCGATTATACCAGTCACGAGCGTTTGAAAGAGGCTATTGAGAAAAAACTGTTTGCCGACCTGCGTGACGTTGTAAAGATTACTACATCGGCACGGACACCTGACAAGGAGCAACTGCGCAAGATCAATGATGTGGTTAACCGCCTCATGACTGAACATGGTTACTGTCATGTCTGCGCGAATGAGATCCTCCGCTACACTGGTAGTTTGCTCAATCGATAGTTCTGATACTGTAGGGGCGACCTTCATGGTCGC
>DMFQ01000144.1:10850-19012 GCA_003450555.1 Ktedonobacter sp. | reverse complement strand
GGGGCGACCTTCATGGTCGCCCGTCGGGGGGCCTCTTCCACCAGGGAAGCGCGAGGCACGGGGACGCGGGCGACCTTCATGGTCGCCCCTACAGATGGGACTGTTCTTTGGGTGATGCCTACAGGGCATGTTACCGCATGTGATTTTTAATGTTCATAGATAAGGAGCGTGCTCCATGTCTGTCTCTCAACATGACTGGTCGTTGCACCGCAAAGGGCAGATCGACCAGGAGCGTCACAAGGAGAAGATCCGCGAGGCGATCAAGAAAAATTTAGGCGAAATCGTCAGTGAAGAGAGCATTATCCTCTCGGATGGCACCAAACGGGTGCGCGTTCCTATTCGCTCTCTCGATGAATATCGCTTCCGCTTTGACCCCGGTAAGCAGGAACATGCAGGAGAGGGCAATGGCAAAAGTAAAGTTGGCGATGTCGTAGCCCAGGAACCCAGGTCCGGCAAAGGCAAGAAGGGCGACGCGGGCAAGGAGGCCGGCCAGGACTACTACGAAGCCGAAATCTCAATGGAGGAACTGGCAGCCATGATCTTTGAAGATCTGGGGTTGCCTAACCTTGAGCAGAAACGCCAGCAGGAGTTGCAAACTGAAGCCGTGCGCTTTACCGATGTTCGCAAAAAAGGCCCGATGAACAACCTGGACAAGAAGCGCACCATCATGGAGAACATGAAGCGCAACGCTGCCAAGGGAGACGCCAAATTCCAGGATATCAAGTCCGAGGACCTCCGCTTCAAAGTCTGGGAACCAACCATCAAATACCAGTCCAACGCCGTGGTGATTGCCATGATGGATGTTTCAGGGTCAATGGGCGAATTCGAGAAATATATCGCCAGGAGTTTCTACTTCTGGATGGTCCGCTTTCTGCGCACAAAATATAATAACGTACAGATTGTTTTCGTCAGCCACCACACCGAGGCCAAAGAAGTCACTGAGGAAGAGTTTTTCCACAAGGGCGAGAGCGGAGGTACGCAGGTCTCATCAGCCTATGAACTGGCTTTAGATATCATCAAAGAACGCTACAATCCGGATGACTGGAACATCTATCCCTTCCACTTTTCCGATGGTGATAATCTGCCATGGGATAATGACCGTTGTGTCCACCTGGTCAATAAGCTGATGGAACTCTGCAATATCTTTGGTTATGGTGAAATTCGCGAAGGGCATTATCGCTCGCCCAGTACGCTCATGGGAGCTTACAACAAGATCTCCGACAAAAAGTTCACTGCCGTGACCATCTCAGATAAAAAGGAGGTCTATCCCGCGCTGCGGAAATTCTTCGCCCAGCGTGACCCCATTGCCAGCGGTTGATTGTACATAGTAGGGTATTGAAGGGCGGAACCTTCTCTGTAAGGAAAATGTGGGGCGCTCCCCACATTCAAAATATTTATCGCGTAATTTCAGCGGTATATGCGCTGAATTAACGAGTGGTGAAAATGAAAACTCCTGATCTCCACCCTGGAAGGAGTCTCTTTTATGGTAGATAGTGAGATCGAACGACTGCGAGATGCAATAGATATTGCCTGGGAGGAGGCCCATAAGTTTGGACTTGATCCCTTCCCTACACACTTTGAATTGGTGCCTGCGACCATCATGTACGAGTTTGCCTCGTACGGTTTGCCCGGTCGTTTCAGTCACTGGACGCATGGTAAATCCTACCATCGTCAAAAGATGCAGTATGACTTCGGGTTGAGCAAAATCTACGAAATGGTCGTCAACACCAATCCTAGCTATGCCTTCCTGATGGATATGAATAACCTTCTGCAAAACACCTTTGTGGCCGCGCACGTCTTCGGCCATACCGACTTTTTCAAAAACAATGCCTACTTCCAGAACACTTCGCGTCGTATGATCGACAAGGCAAGCATTCACGCCGAGCGTGTCGCCCAATACGAGTTCGATCACGGCAAGGCCGAGGTCGAGCGTTTCCTGGATGCAGCCCTCTCGATTCAGGAGCACGTGGACTATAATTTGCTGCTGCGTAGTGATGAACCTGCCGGGAAGGAAGAACAGAAACCTACACAGGTGACAAGTCAGTATGATGATCTCTGGGGTCTTGATAAAAAAGCAAAGAAGGCCGAGGAGGACCGGGATAAGAGACCAGGTAAACCACCCAAGTTCCCCGAAAAGCCAGAAAAAGATATTCTGCTCTTCTTAATGCGTCACGCCCCTCATCTCCAGCCCTGGCAGCGTGATCTCCTTGAGATTGTGCGTACCGAGATGCTCTACTTCATACCGCAGGCACAGACAAAGGTCATGAACGAGGGCTGGGCTTGCCTCACAGGGGAGAGCCTCGTTCTCACAGAACGTGGACTTCTGCGCTATGATGCGCTGCATGAGCTCCTGGCTCAAGGTGAAGTAGTGACAGTGGGAAGTGGCAGCGGAGCGCGAGACAAGATTACTGACCGCCACATTCGTCGCAATGCTCCTACTATCCGCCTGCGCACACGTCGTGGCCTTGTGCTGGAAGGCGCTGATGAGCATAAGCTAAATACAGGACCGGAGCAATGGATCGCGCTGAAAGACGTAAAGGTTGGTCAAAGCATGCCATTGAGCGTTGGCGACAATCTCTGGCCTGAACAGCTTGTACCAATTGCATCGCCTGTTAGCGTCGTCGCTCCTACCGTAGTAGACGTGGCGCAGGCAGCAGGAGTAGGGGTTCATACTATCTACCGTTCGATGAGTGGCAAAACCCCTTTTGCTGCCGATCGCATTGCTTCAGCAATCCAGAGTACCGGCTACCAGTTTGGTAATAAGGGCAAACCCTTGTATGGTCAGCGCCTGCCACTCGTAGCGCCTACCCATGTCACCGCGTCGTTCGCTGAATTTCTTGGCTTTCTCATCGGCGATGGCAATATTCACGTTTCAAAGAATGCCATAGGTTACACAACCGGTGACCGTGAATTAGCCGACCGTTATGCTCAACTTGTTCTGGAACTATTCGCGATCGAGGCTCTCCCAACATGGGATGACAGGACGGTCAATGGAAAAGGCGGTCGTTGGCGCGTCGTCTTCTATTCAGCAAATGTCCTTGATCTCCTGCAATCGCTTGGCATCGATCTACGGGCAAAGGCGCGTCAGAAACGTATCCCATCTGTCATCTTGCGTTCCCCTAAAGCAGTCGTGAGTGCCTTCTTGCGAGCGTACTTTGATTGTGATGGCTGTGCATCGATCAAAGAAGGCGTGATTTTATCCACCTTCAGTGAAGACATTGCTCAGGCGTTGCAGGTGTTGCTCCTGAACTATGGTATACTCACGCGCCGCTATGGGCCTAACGTGAGAATTAAGAGCATGTCAGCCCATGTTTTTGCTGATGAAATCAATTTTGGGCTCGTTCGCAAGCGGGAGAAGCTGGATCGGTATCTCACAAGCCATCGATGGTTCTTAAATGAAGACCCAACAGATGAAGTGGTGAGTATCGAGCATGGCGTAGCCGATGTGTATGATATAACAGTGGATCACTCGCACCATTATGTTGCTAACGGTATGGTACACCACAACAGCCTGTGGCACTCGCGTATCATGCGTCAGTTAGGAGACCTCGGAGTTATCACCGATTCCGAAACCATCGAGTTTGCCCAGCTCCACTCGGGCGTTCTCTCACCCTCGAGCACCTCGCTCAATCCCTATTACCTGGGTTTTAAAATGCTCGAGGATATCGAGCGACGCTGGGATAATCCAACCAAAGAGGAACAGGAGAAACTCGGACGCAAGCCTGGCATGGGACACCAGAAGATTTTCGAAGTACGCGAATTGGACAACGATGTCTCATTCCTGCGTAACTACCTGACCGAAGATCTGATCAAGGACCTTGATCTCTACCTCTTTAAGAAAGATGGGGATGAATGGGTTATCTCCGAGAAGAACTGGGAAAAAGTACGTGATGGCATCGTTGCCAGTATGACCAACTTCGGCTATCCCTACCTGGTAATCGATAACGGAGATTACCGTGGCAACCGCGAACTCTACATCAAGCATATGTTTGAGGGTCAGGAACTTGACCTGAACTACGCTGAGAAGACGCTTCAACATGTGTATACGATGTGGGGTCGCCCCGTTCACATAGAGACGGTCTACGAGGGCAAGCGCATCTTGCTTACTTACGATGGGGAGAGAAATAGTAAGAGCACTTTGGAGAAGTAGTAATTACGAGACGGTAGGCTAGCTAGCCTACCGTCTCGTTACCTCCTACCAGTACCGTTCCTCAGTCCATGGGTCAGCATGATTGTGGTAGCCGCGCTGCTCCCAGAAACCGGGGCGGTCGCGCTCCATAAACTCTAGACCATCGAGCCACTTGGCGCTCTTGTAAAAGTAAAGCTTTGGCACCAGCAGGCGGACAGGACCACCGTGATCTGGCTGCAGGTCTTGCCCATTGTGCTTAAGGACGATCATAACATCATCGTCATCAAGGTCAGCAAGAGGGAGATTCGTCGTGTAGCCTGTCCAGGAGTGCGCCATCACAAATGTAGCGTCGGGTAACGGTTTAGCACGCTGCAAAATCTCACGAATATGCACACCTTCCCAGGTATTGTCGTAGCGACTCCATGTCGTTACACAGTGGATATCAGTCGTGAAGGTGGTGCGTGGCAGCGCGAGAAACTCCTCCCACGTCAATTCCAGCGGATGCTCGACTTTTCCAGTAATTTTTAATCTCCAATCGGCTGGAAGCCCTTGAGGAGTACGTTCATAGCTCAACACCGGCCATTTCTTTGTCAGATATTGTCCAGGAGGAAGACGATCCTTACCGTCGGGACCTGTTTCAGCTTGCGTTCGCTGTGCAGATTTTTTACCAAACCATTGCATGGTTAAATGCTCCTCTATCTCTACTTTAGCCTCGATAGGCTATGCTGTGTCATGCTCTACCTAAGAAAGACGTCTCTCCTAATCCTTCAGGGAAGGATACTCTATTATAGACTTGCGAAACTGTGAAATGTTACACCTCTCTTCTCCCATTTCTCCCATCACTTCGATGAATCATTTGGTATGGAGGTGTATACTCTATGATAGAGGTTAACCAGTTACGCAGTTGTCCAGTCGCCAAAAAGAACGCTACAATAGCGTCGGTTTATTCCGTTCTCACGCTATACGTAGTATTCGGCCGATATGGATGTCATTTTACAACACGACACCGGTTGATGAGAGACTATACTACCTGAAATAAAAGAAGCGAGGCTAAAATGGTAATTTTTCTGTTAGCACTCATTGGTACGCTCATTGTCATGGCCATCCTTACAATTGGACGACTCGGTTTTGGTCGTCGCGAGGCATTTAATCAGCGAAAATTCGTCAACTGGTTTGCCGCGTTTTTTGTCCTTAACTATATTATCTGCCTACTCATTCTTTATACCTCCGAACCTGCTCTAACCGGCCCTTTTTGGGGCTGGCAGTGGCTACTCTGGCCACTTGTCATTAGTAGCATAGCCAATCTCTTTGCCTTTGCCCGTCCCGCGCTTAATGTCCTGGAAGATGCTTCAGCTGTCAGCCAGGGGCGGTCGCGTTCGTCGCGCAGCAGTCCCACTCAGTTGCCTGCAAAACGCCTCACGAGGGGCAATCGCGGCAGGAATCTTTGGGCTGGTGGTAGCGGCTGTCATTGGTATCGTTGTCAGTGGTTTGATAGTTGTCTTTACTACGTGGTTTGATACCAACGCCAAAGCCCTGGCCGCCATACCCCAGGTGCGCACGGAAGCTTCTCCAAAGTTGCCACCAACTGATCAAAATCACATTGTACTGGTCAGTAAGAGCATTGCTATTTTCAAAGGCCAACAGGTACTCGGCTCTAACGGTCAAAACCTTGGCTCAACATATAGCATTGATCCAGACAGCTATACGTTGCAATCTATCAACCATCATCTCTATTATGTTGGCCCATTGATGTACAATAACATTTTTGCCAATTTGAACAGTCGGACTACGCCAGGCTTCGTGGTGGTAGATGCTGAAGATCCTCAGCCAGTGTCAGTCTTACACACCGAAACAAGTGCATCCCTTGCCTATCTCCCTGGCGCACTTCTCAATCAAGACCTGTTGCGTCATGTCTACCTCAGTGGCTATACCTACGGTAAATTGGTTGATCCCACCCTGGAACTGGATGATACTTTCCATCCCTATTGGACCATTTCGCTTATGCAGCCAAGTCGTGGTTACATCGGTGACGTACTCTCGGAGGTGCTCATAGTAAATGCCCACACGGGCGAGATCAAGAAGTACCAGCCACAGAATGTGCCAGTATGGGTGGATCGTGTAATGCCTGCTCAAACAGTGACCGACTACCTCACATGGTGGGGCCTCTATCATGCCGCACCCTGGTTTAATCCCTCCGGTATGGGACAACAATCTCCAGTGGGTGATCCTGAACTACTCTATAATAATGTCGACCAACCTGTCTGGCTCATTCCCATGACCTCTTCCTCAACAAACGACCAGTCAAGTACAGGCATTTTCCTCTTTGATACCCATAAAAATGAAGCACATTTCTATCCATTGTCGGGCGTGGGCATTGGGAGTAACGTGCAGAGCACTTTCCAGTCTACCAGCAAAAATATTCGTAACTACAACGTGGCCAGTCTTCAACTCTACCAGATTTACGGGACACCAACGTGGATTGCTATCTACGTACAAAGTTCTGGTAATGGCGGCTTCCAATCGGTAGGCGTTGTAGACGCCAGGAACCTGAACGGTAGCAATGTACAATATGAGCCTACGCTCCCCCAGGCTTTGCAAGACTACCAGCAATGGCTTACCCAACAAGGGAATGGGGGGAACACGCCCAGTGGAGGAACAACTCGGAGTGTACTTGGCACGGTGTTACGTATATCATCTGTGCAACAGGGGAACAACACCATCTATTACATCCAGATTAAAGGGCAAAATACCATTTTTACCGCCAACCTTTCCCTTTCAGCTAAACTTCCTCTTGTGCAGCCCGGTGATATAATCAAGGGCGATTATACTGCAGGGGGAACCATAGTAAACTTTAAGACCTTTGATGACCTCACTATAAATCTTGGAGGAACGCCAACACCGACGGCAAGTCCAACAGGGACGCCTGGTACGTCACCTACCCCAACGCCGAAGCATTAATCTTGTTTGATAGCAAAAGGGTGACCGCAAGAAGTAGCGCTACATTTCTCAATCTGCCATTCTTCAGCAGGGAGAAAAATGTAGCAATACAGCTTGAGACTTCCAGGAATGCCCCACCAGCATGGATGCTTGGAATCTGGGAAAAAAGTGTAAAGGCACTCGTTGTGAGTACCAGCAAGGAGGCAAGCAGGAGGCAATGTATTATGGCACATTACTTCACTCGTGAAGAGGCCGAGGCTTTATTACCACAAATCTCCACTGTACTGCGCGAAATACAGGTAGGGCATAAGTCTCTTTTACGAACTCAGGAGGAACTTTGACACTCTGCGTATGCAGGCTGCTGGCAACGGTTATCACCTGCAAGAACGCATTATGACCTTGCAGAGAGAGATCCCTCCCCAGGCACAAAGCCTGCGTAATTTGCTTAATGAACTGGCTGGTTTTGGCTGTATTTTGAAAGACCCCGAGCAAGGCCTGATCGACTTTCTCAGCACGCGTAATGGTCGCGAAATTTATCTCTGTTGGTATCTTGGCGAAGAGCGCATTAATTTCTGGCACTATACAGATGAAGGCTTCGCTGGTCGCCAACCCTTGTAAATCCGTGAGCAGAGTATTATATGACCACTATCCTTGAGGCCTTAGAACTAGGTACATCTGCGCTGACAGAGGCAGGTCTGTCTGTTCCCAGGCTGGATGCCCAGGTATTGTTGGGTCATGTATTGCAAGCGGATCGAGTTACACTCATCGCATATCCAGAAAAACCTCTTACTGTTGAGCAGGAGCGGCACTATCACCAGTTACTTGAGCGGCGAAAACGGGGTGAGCCAGTTGCTTATCTCATTGGGCATAAAGAGTTTTTTGGCCTGGATTTCTTTGTTGATCAACGTGTCCTTATTCCACGGCCAGAAACAGAACAACTCGTCGAGGCCGCTTTAAGGGTAATTCGTGTTTCGCTTGCTGCTGGTCTACAACCTGTTGTAGCAGACATTGGCACAGGTTCCGGTGTCATCCCTATAACTATTGCAGTGCAAGAACCGCGCCTTCCCTACTTATATGCCAGTGATGTTTCCTCTGA
>DMFQ01000144.1:10278-10566 GCA_003450555.1 Ktedonobacter sp. | reverse complement strand
GGTACTGACGAGATGGATATAGTGGCTCCAGAGGTGCGTGCCTACGAGCCACATCTAGCCCTTTTTAGTGGTAATCAGGGTCTAGACCTGATACAACGCTTTTTTACAGAAGCAGTACATTCAGGTAAACTGAAGGAACATGCTGTCTTGCTGTTGGAAATNNCGAAGGCACTCTGTTGAAGAGCGCGTTCGTTTACTCTCTAGTGATCTCCTCACAACTTTGCCCGAACCAATCGATGTTCTTACCGCCAACCTGCCTTATATAGGTACTGACGAGATGGATATAGT
>DMFQ01000144.1:2003-9886 GCA_003450555.1 Ktedonobacter sp. | reverse complement strand
TCGTTTGAAAAAGACTATGCGGGATGGGATCGTTTGTTAAAGGTGGTACTATGAAGGTGAAATATCTCTCTGTCAGGCAAATATACATCGATGTGATAAACGTGCTATCAATTTGCGTTTTCTTGAGCATAAGCATATAATCGAACCAGGGCATGAGGGTGCATAGTGGTGTTAATTGCCCCAATGTGTAAGTGGTGAATGATCATCTCCTTAGCGGATAGGTAGGAGAATTCTTTTATGGTCCAAGCAAGTATTACCTCCATCCAACTGTTGCTGCTCATTCCTCCTATTTTTTCAGATGTAATGATATTGTTGATTGGTGGAGCATCTGCATTTCTATTCGCTTACCTCCTGACTTTTGCTGTGAGAGCATTGTGCTATAAGCTGGGCTGGCTTGACCAGCCAGCTACACGGAGAGTCCATACAAAAGCCGTGCCTCGCCTGGGTGGTGTAGCAATGTTTGCGGCTTTTGTACTTGCATCACTGCTCTTCTACAAACCCGGTTCAACTAATGAAGTCATTATTTACTGGTTACTTATAGCTGCCTCTCTCCTGATGGTAATTGTCCATGCCTACGATGATGTGGTAGGGCTAAAACCACTGCCAAAGATACTGTGGCAAACCGGGGCGGTCATTATTATCCTTGGACCATGGGGCGGCGTCTTCCATGGGATACTGCTCTTTACCTTCAACAACCCTTTCGGCAGAGAGATAATGAATCCAAATCTGCCATGGTATCTTCAGCCCACCTTATTTCTGTTCATCCATCCACCTTCTCCTGATATCCAACCGAGTATAAGTTTCGCTGCCGTCCCGGCTATCTTGCTCACCTGGTTCTGGGCTGCTGGTATGATGAATACTGTGAATTGGATCGATGGGATGGATGGTTTAGCCACGGGTGTTGTAGGAATTGCTGGCCTCTTCATCACTATCATTAGCTTTCTTTTGCAACAACAAAGTATTGCAGTCCTTGCTGCTATCTTCACCGGGGCAGTTTTTGGTTTTCTGCCACACAACTGGAATCCCGCGAAGATTTTCATGGGCGATAGTGGTTCAATGTTTCTAGGTTTGGGGCTGGCCGTACTTTCAGTCATGGGAGGGGCAAAGTTAGCACTGGCTCTGATGGTCCTGGGCGTGCCTATCATTGATGTGGCCGTGGTAATCATTAATCGAATACGGCGCGGCCAATCTCCACTTCACTACGACAAAACACATTTGCATCACCGTCTCATGGCAACTGGTTTGAGTGTCAAGCAAATCTGTTATGTCATTTACGGGCTGGCCCTGATATTCGGATTATTGGCCGTAACACTTTCAGGAGTACAACACTACACCCATTTTTTCAAGTTTGTCGGCCTCACATTGGTTGGACTGGCGATGGTCGGGTTGATTGTATGGATGGACTACCGGCAGCGTCACAGAGGCGAGCGCATCGAATTAGGTGGTCCTGAGACGCCGCCGAATGGTGATTCATCAGAAAAAGGCGACGACAGTGAGAAAAAAGAGGCTGTAACTGAGTATCACTTAGAGTACAGTGAATCTAGCTCTAGCCAACTACTACCTGATTCTCCGCATGATGAGCCTTTGCAAGCGCAATTTCCTCATTAAACATACGCTGTAAGAAATGGCCGGTAAATGACTGCTCGTTTTCTGCAACATCATCTGGTGTTCCCTGAGCGATGACTTGACCGCCAGCATCTCCTCCTGCAGGCCCAAGGTCGATAATCCAGTCTGCACTCTTAATCACTTCCAGGTTATGTTCAATCACCACAATTGTGTTACCGTTATCTACGAGGCGCTGTAATACCTGGAGCAGCCGATCTATATCAGCAAAGTGCAAGCCTGTGGTAGGCTCATCGAGGATATACATTGTGCGCCCCGTTGCTCGCCGCGCGAGTTCTGTGGCCAGTTTGACGCGCTGAGCCTCGCCTCCCGAAAGGGTAGTAGCAGGTTGACCAAGGCGCATATAGCCCAGTCCGACTTCGTTGAGCGTCTTCATTTTGTTGTAGATTGAAGGCACATTGGCAAAGAAAGACATAGCCTCCTCTATTGTCATATCGAGCACATCAGCGATGTTCTTGCCTTTAAAGTGAATTTCTAATGCCTCACGATTGTAACGTTTACCCTTACACACTTCGCAAGGAACATATACATCTGGTAGGAAATTCATCTCAATCTTGACAATACCCTCGCCTTTACAAGCTTCACACCGTCCACCTTTGACATTGAACGAGAAGCGCCCCGGCAGATAGCCACGTATTTTAGATTCCGGCACCTGCGCGAATAGCTCGCGTATACCTGTGAAAGCGTTGGTATACGTTGCAGGATTAGAGCGAGGTGTGCGCCCAATAGGAGATTGATCGATGTCGATTACTTTATCCAGATGTTCCAAACCCTCAATGGCATCGTGGGCGCCTGGTTTGTCGTGAGCACGGAAAAAGGTATGAGCTAACTTTCGATAGAGGATATCCGTGATTAATGTACTTTTGCCAGAACCAGAGACACCAGTTACAACCACAAATTCTCCCAGGGGAATATCGACAGTGATATTTTTAAGGTTGTTTTCACGCGCTCCACTGATCGTCAAGAAATGCCCATTGCCTTCTCTGCGCTGAGGGGGCAGCTTAATACGGCGACGCCTGGACAGATAATCTCCGGTCAGAGAGTTGGTATTAGCTACAATATCGGCATAAGTACCCTCTGCTACAACCTCGCCGCCATGCTCTCCTGCGCCCGGGCCAATATCAATGATATAGTCTGCTGCGCGCATCGTGTCCTCGTCATGCTCGACAACCAGCAGGGTATTACCCAGGTTACGCAAGCGTACCAATGTCTTAATTAGACGCTCATTGTCACGCTGGTGGAGGCCAATACTTGGTTCATCCAGGATATAGAGCACTCCCATTAATCCTGAACCAATTTGTGTTGCCAGGCGGATGCGCTGCGCTTCGCCCCCGGAGAGACTGGCAGCCGCTCGGTCTAAGGTCAGGTATTCCAGTCCGACATCGACCAGGAATTGGAGACGCGCGCGGATCTCTTTAAGCACCTGGCGGCCAATAAAGCGTTCACGCTCGGTTAACGTCACCTGGACGAGAGGTTCGCGAGGATCGATCTTGGCATATGGATCCCTTTTGAGAGGATTATCGTTGCCATTCTTCTTTTTTCCCTGTCCATTCACAATTGGAGCAATCGCGCGCTCTGCATTGCCAGCAGCTTCGGCCTCTAATTCTTTGAAGAAGCGTTGAGCTAGCACAATCGAGAGATCGGTAACCTGGACGATGTTTCGTCCACCTACTGTAATGGCCAGCGTTTCTGGTTTGAGGCGAGCACCGTGGCAATCGGGACAAACACGAGCAGACATATAGTTTTCAATCTCTTCACGGATACTCTCGCTATCAGTCTGCTTATAGCGCCGATCCAGGTTGGGGATGACTCCTTCAAAATTGATCGTGTACTTACGCGCGTGTCCATGGTGAGGAGTATAGCGGATAGTCAGTGGTTCAGATGTACCATAGAGCACCTTCTGCTGTTGCTCTTCTGTCAGTTCACGCCACGGTGTATCAAGGCTAAAGTCATATTTATGCGCCAGGGCCTCGAGGATAGACGCATGCCATTGACTGCCGTTGACCACCTTGCTCCATGGAGCAATGGCGCCTTGCAGCAGACTCACTTCTGGATGAGTCACGATTCGTTCCACGTCGATCTCTTGTTGCGTACCAAGACCTGTGCAGGTAGGACACGCGCCATGTGGACTGTTAAAGCTAAAGGTACGGGGTGCGATTTCTGGCAAGCTGATACCACAGTAAACACAGGCGGCCTTCTCTGAAAACAGGATTTCTTCGCCATCGATAATTGATACCAGGACGACGCCGCCACCTAGCTTCAGCGTTGTCTCCAAAGAGTCTGAAAGTCGCTGTCGTAGTGCCGGATCGCTTTTCTCTTCCTGAAGTCGAGAGGATAGTACGTCTAATGATAATTCGTCATCTCTTCCCTGCTCATTATGATCTTCAGCGTTGACATCATATAGTGTGGGTCGCTCTGCCACCTTTTTGAGTGTAGAGCGCTGCCCGAATGGCGAAAGGTGGTTCTCATCGTGGTCAGGAGAGGTTGTCGCGCGTTCTTTATGGATGACCAGGCGATCAACAACTACCTCAATGGTATGTTTTTTCTGTTTATCGAGATCAATCTCGTCACTTAGATCAAGTATCTTGCCATCAACACGCACACGTACATATCCTGCACGGCGCATCTCCTCGAAGATATTCTTATACTCACCCTTGCGCCCCTGCACAAGTGGCGCGAGCAACATAATTCGAGAGTTTTCAGGTAGATTGAGGACCGCATCAACTATTTGCTGGATGGTTTGTTGGCTTACCTCGCGTCCGCAGTTGGGACAGTGTGGATGGCCGATACGAGCATACAGCAAGCGCAAGTAGTCGTAAATCTCCGTCACCGTTCCCACGGTCGAACGCGGATTATGCGTCGTTCCCTTCTGGTCGATAGAGATAGCAGGAGAGAGGCCATCGATATGATCGACATCTGGTTTCTCCATTTTGTCCAGGAACTGACGAGCGTAGGCGGACAGCGATTCAATGTAACGACGTTGTCCTTCAGCAAAAATGGTATCAAAGGCAAGGCTACTTTTGCCGGAGCCAGAAAGCCCAGTGATGACGACGATTTTGTCACGCGGTATAGTTACATCGATGTTTTTCAGATTGTGTTCACGAGCACCACGAATTACTATTTTGTCTTGAGGCATATAATAGGACCACCCATCCCACAAATTGATAGCCCACAGGTCGTTTTTCATTTGGCGAGACTTGTTTGCAAAACCTGTGAGCTACGTATTTGTTGATACAAACGTTCGATATCAGTCTCATTGTACAATATGATGTCAAGAGACAGCCAATACGGGTCAACTCTCTTTTCAAGCAAACTCTCTCTGACTATCTACTTCATTTAAACAAATATCAATATAGCCTTTATTTCCTACGTGACCAATCCGCTGATAGGCTACACCCGTAACAGAGAAGAATGTTTCATCTTGCTGTACCTTGCTTCTCTAAGCTGTATCTGGTACATTCAAATTGTATATTCCAAACTGGGATCATTCTAATTGGAATCAGTATAAGTTATGCACAGGGAGTCTGCATGAACATTGAACTTGATTTTGAGAAGCGGTATCGTTTAGTGCGGGAGGTAATAGAGACAATTGTCCTTACCATTCTGATGTTTCTGGTCATTCGCCTGGCCGTGCAGAATTTCAATATTGAAGGTATGAGTATGGAGCCTAGCCTCCACGATAAAGAACTGATCCTGGTAGATAAGTGGACCTATCTTTTTCATGCACCTGGTCGTGGTGACGTGGTAGTTTTTGTAGCGCCGCCGCATCCAGATCAAGATTACATCAAGCGCATTATTGCACTTCCCGGTGACACAATCACCATCCGCGATACCACCGTGATAGTAGATGGTGTTACGTTGAGCGAGAGCTATGTTGATCCTCATCGCCAGGGCAACGTCTATGCCTATAAAAATATCTCAAAGGTGATTCCGCCGAACTATTATTTTGTGCTGGGCGACAATCGCATCGGAAGTTCTGATTCGCGGGACTGGGGACTGTTGCCTCGCAGTGATATTATTGGACGTGCGGCTCTTGTTTACTGGCCGCTTGGGGAGAGCAACAACGGGCTGCTACCGAACGTGTCTTCAGTCTTTGCGAAAGTGCATCAAACGGGTAGCGTTCCTGGTACTCAACATACTGAAGCTACGGTCGATATGGATGGAATGTTCCTTCTCCTTATGCCCTGTCTTTTCGTCATATTTTCGCGACGGCGCTCGCTGCAAGCTGCTTCAGGGAACAGGAAGGGTCGGTGTCCCTATAGGCGGTAAACCTCCAGGACTACCTCCTGGTGTTGGATTGCTACCCGTCGCGCCGAATACCAGGTCAAGTTCCTGGTTCTTCATCTGAACGGAAACGATAGCATGATTTATCCTGGTTTGAGCGGCAGCCAGGTGTTTGTTGGCGAGAGCCGTTATGTCCTCCGCTGATAAAATAAGTCCCGCAATGCCATCGACCGTGACATTTGTTATAACAAGACGACCTTGCTGCACTTTTGGTACGCCGTTCACTGTGCCGGTAAATCCATAAACCTGGAACTGCATACTCATTGTGTTTGGTGTGATGTGTATCTGCGTATTTTTTACAATATCATTTGGAGAAGAACTAAGAACCAGGAGGTTGTTGAGAAGATTTTCTGATACATTAACCGGGCCAGCTGGAGCCAATGCGACCTGCGGAGGTATATTGTTAACTGCGTCGGTTAATATGTTATCAAGTTTATTTTTTGCTAGGTCATTCAGATAGGGCCTAAGCAGTAAGAACCAGCCTCCCACAAGCAGCAGCAACAACACTAAGAGGCTGATGAAGCCTACAAGGCATCCTCGTCCTCGCCGGCGCGGTCTGGTATTTCCGTTACTGGCAAGGGTATTCACGCCAGTTTGATAGTACGGAGATTGTTGAGACTGTGCTGATGCTGCTTGTGGTTGGGACCATTGTGGCGCTGATCCGTGCGCTGGTGGTTGGGAAACTTGTTGGTACCCTGGTCGCAGTACCAGTGGTTCATTTCTTTGTTGCTCTAATGGGAGGGTTGGCGGTTCACCTATATATGCTGGTGGGTATGAGGATGCGGGATTAGCAGGTGTGTTGTTGAGAGCGATCGCGGAAACCTGTTCACCGCACCTGGGACAAAAACGCGCATTTGTTTCTAGAAGTGTATTACATTTTGGACAGTTCATGGGTTAACCACCTCTTTTCGTGATCTGTAATGGCAGGGCGTTTCAGCCCCTGTAAATAGACTATACGATGCTTTTGCACGTACGTCTATGTTTTACTTCACCAATTGGTGGTTTTCATTCAAATTCGCGGTTTAATATTTCATCCATCGAAGCGATGATGCGCTTTCTCAAAGTGGGATCAGTATTGAGGGTAATGACTACCTGATCAATCACTGCACTCTCCTGGTCTGGTGGAAGCGTATAGCCGTATTGTTGATGAACGGCAACCGCGGCGGCACTACGGATTTTCTCATCATCGTTCATCTGAAGTGGTGGCTGACGCTGCGCATTGCGTTTGCTGGTAACTCCAGGAGGACTCTTACCTTTGAGAGGTGAAAGTCCATTCGCGGCAAAGGGGACATCCGAGCCAATCAGATGAGCCGAGTGTGGTGTTGCGCGATCAATACGTACCAGGGCAGTTTGATTAGCTTCATCAAGCTTACTGATTGTGCCTTCCAGGTAAATGACTTCGGGCGCGCCCCAAAAGACGCGCTCTCCAAGGTGGAGAATCATATCTTTGCTCCGCTTCATTGCTTTATTATCGTATACATTATAAAATACGTAAGCGTACGAGGGAAGTTTCTGCCAGGTTTCAATCCTCTCGCAAATGAAGATATCTTACTCATGCGCTTTCTTGCTACAATGTATGTAAGGCCTTATCATCTGCCTGTTGTTATCACGTTCTCATAAAAGGACTCATTACTATTATCATGCACGAGAAAAGTATACTCACATTAGAGTATCCCAAAATAATGGCAAAAGTGGCTAAAGAAGCCGCTTTTTCTGCCAGTAAAGAACTGGTGATGGACCTACAGCCTACATCAGATCTACGAGAAGCGCGGCGGCGCCTCTCCTATACCACTGAATCTTCTCAATTGATCGATCAGTATCCTGATGCTGGAGTGGGAAGCGCTCATGACATTCGGGCCTTATTGACTCGCGCAGCTCGGGAGGGTGTTCTCAGTCCGGGTGACCTGCTTGAAGTGCTCACTACCACACAGAGCGCTATATATGTTGGACGCTTGCTGGATAAGCTCGATGTTGAA
>DMFQ01000144.1:0-1864 GCA_003450555.1 Ktedonobacter sp. | reverse complement strand
TCGAAGAAACCATCAGTGGGGAGGGTGAAGTACTGGACACTGCCAGCCCTACCTTACGTAAGCTACGTTTCGATATTCGTGGTGCCAATCAGCGTTTACAGGATCGCTTACGTACTCTCGTCAATGAATTTGGCAACGCTCTACAAGAACATATCATCACTATTCGCAATGACCGCTATGTAGTGCCAGTCAAAGCTGAGAATCGGGGGCAGGTGCGTGGGATTGTACACGATCAATCTTCAAGCGGCGCAACGGTTTTTGTCGAACCAATGGTTGTGGTTGAACTTAATAACAAGCTGAGACAGTTGCAGGTAGAGGAGCGCCAGGAGATTGAACGTATCTTGCGGGCGCTCTCGCTAGAGGTTGGTCATGAGGCGGACGCACTTACAGTTGCCGTTGAGCTACTGGCAGAATTTGATCTTCATTTGGCCAAAGCTCGCTATGGACGGATGACTCGTAGTACTGAGCCGCACCTGAACGACGAAGGACGCATCGATCTGCGTAATGCTCGTCATCCGTTGCTGACCGGTAACGTTGTGCCGATCAACTTCCACATGGGCAGCGAGTTTTTTATGGTGGTCATTACCGGGCCTAATACGGGCGGTAAAACGGTGGCATTGAAAACGGTAGGATTGCTATCACTTATGGCACAGGCTGGTTTGCATATACCGGTGCAGGAGTTTTCAGAAGTAGCAGTGTTTGAGGATATCTATGCTGATATTGGCGATGAACAGAGTATCGAGCAAAGTCTGAGCACCTTTTCGTCTCACCTGAGCCGCATTATTGAGATTCTGCGTCGAATTGAAACAGCGAAAGAGAGTGGCACGCCTGATATACGAGGCAAGCTGTCCGAAACGTTAGTCGGGAAGCAAACGGATCAGCAGCCACGAGTTCTGGTGTTACTTGACGAGCTAGGAGCAGGAACTGATCCCAGCGAGGGTTCAGCCCTGGCGCGCGCCATTCTCACCTTCCTATTAGAACGGCACGTGGCTACAGTTGCTACCACCCATTATTCAGAACTCAAGGCGTTTGCCCACGAACAGCCGGGAGTAGTCAATGCTTCAGTCGAGTTTGATATCGAGACACTCTCGCCCACCTACAGGTTGAGCATCGGTCTGCCTGGTAGAAGCAATGCTCTGGCAATTGCCAATCGCCTCGGCCTCGACGAGCATATTATCGAGCGTGCTCGGGAGTTCTTGGGGAGCGCGGGTGTGCGTATGGAGAATCTGCTGGAGGGTCTGCAATCTGAGCGCAAAGTGGTGGAAGACGAGCGTTTCCATCTCAATATGGAGCGTGTCGAGGCCGAATATCAGCGCAAACAGCTTGAGGAAGAACGACACAAACTGGAAGAGCAGCGGGTGAAAATTCTCAACGACGCTCGCGCGCAGGCGGGACGCGAACTGGACGATGTTAGAGCTGCGCTGGCAAAAGTAAAAGTTGACGTGAGCCGCGCGAATATGACCCGCGAACGGTTGGGCGAGACTCGTCAAAAGGTACAAAATCTCGAAGAAAAGGTTACTCGTATTCCTGAGCCACGCCGCCCCAGCAGGAAAGCTACTACTGAAGCAGGCGCGACGTTTGAGACGACTCAGGAACCGTTAAAGATAGGTGATACGGTACGAGTGCTTAGCTTCGGTCAAAATGCAGAGCTGCTTGGATTGACAGCTGATCGCAGCGAAGCAGACGTACAGATGGGGTCTTTGAGGACCCGCGTCAGTGTTGATAACCTTGAGCGACTTAGCAAACGGCAGGCTGCTGCCGATGAGCGAACGCTGCCAGCAGTCGTTTTGCCCCGCTACGAGGATCGCCCGGAAGTTGCTACGCAGCTAGATATGCGCGGCTGGCGCGTTGATGCCGCTCTGGA
>DMFQ01000463.1:37676-39887 GCA_003450555.1 Ktedonobacter sp. | reverse complement strand
GCCTTTCCCTCACGGATGCAGTTGTCTGCAACGATAATGCTGCCGGGGCGGGTTAGTCGTAACGCCCAATCCAGGTATTGAGCATAGGGCGGCTTGTCAGCGTCGATAAAAACAAGATCGAAGGGAGCTTCACTTTCAAGTGTGGGAAGGAGATCGAGCGCTCTGCCAACGCGCACCTCAGTGCGGTTGCTCACGCCAGCTTTCTCGAAGGAGTTGCGCACCACCGTGGCATGTTCGGGGTTCATTTCGAGGGTAATGAGACGACCATCAGCGGGTAAGGCGCGCGCCAGCCAGATACCGCTATATCCGGCCAATGCGCCGATTTCCAGTATCTTGCGCGCATTACACATCGTTGCCAGCAGTTGCAGGAACTTTCCCTGGATCGGCGAGATCTGAATTTCGGGTAAACCTGCCTGTTTTGCATTCGTCAACGCTGCCCTCAGGCCATCGTCTTCGGCAGCGAACATAGCGGTAATCGCTGCTTGAATGTCACGACGGGTTTTTGCCTCTTGCTGCAATGCTGTCAATTCTTTTGCGTTGTCTGTCAAAATAAACCTCTCTCTATTCTGGTGAATAATTCAATGATGCGCCTACCGTTGCGGATCTGTAACTTGCCAGGATGTGATCAACCAACTCGAGGTCGATCGCGGCGTGACTATTGGCGAAGATGGCGCGGGCTTCGTGTAAATACGTTAGACCTGTGTTGAGTTGCACCTCTTCACATGGTTCGCGCTCTAGCAAAGTGACGCCATATCCGTACAAGGTGCGCGCATAATCAAGGTGCAGTTCGCAGTCGCGAAATACCTGCAGCGCTTGCTCAAAGCAGGCGTCCGCCTCTGTATAGTTCCCTTGTGCGGCCAATACCCGACCCAGTAAGCGGTACGAGCGTGCAAGCATCCTGGTAAGTTCATACTGCTTCGCCTCCTCCATTGTCTGCACGGCCTCCTGCTTTGCTCTCGCCAAATCGCCAAGCAAAAAGCGGGTATTTGCCAGGATTAACTGTCCTTCAATGACTCGCTCAGTCTCCAACCCCTCAACAGACAGCGCGCGCTGTATGGTAGATTTTGCACGCAGAAGAAGCCGCGTACTGAGCGCTGTCGGTTGAGGGACGTTTGTGGAGTTTTTACCTTTGTCCTGCAATTTACAGGCAATCATGGCCTGGATGATACGCAAATCCGCCAGCGCAATGAGAGCGGCGCCGATATTACGCGCGCTCTTCATTGAGCGTGCAATACTCAGAGAGCGGCGGATACATTCTGCCGCACCCACCAGATCCCCATGGTCCTGAAGTGCCACCGCGAGGGCAGTGTTGCACCAACTGATCTGATCCGCCTCATTAATCCGCTCCGCCATCGCCAGGCTGCGTCTGAACCACTCTTCAGCCTGGCGCAAATCGCCAGACCGAGATGCCATCTCACCGAGATTACCTGTAACCATTGCGATATTGGGCTGATTACCCAGGCGTTCCGCTAATTTAAGTGAACGCTGCATATACGTCAGAGCCATGGTGTTTTCTGATTTCACCGCGTGGAGCGCCCCCAGGTTGCTATATACCTGTGCCAGCGCAGTGACAAGATCATGCTGCTCGAAAATCGCCAGTGCCTGGTGTAATTGCTGGAGCGCTTCAGCAAATTGACCGACATTGGCCGCGATGATTCCCAGCGATTCGTGCGCCTGCCCAACTTCTAAAGGAGCTCCTAAAATAGTCAGCTCAGTGCGTGTTTGAAAACTGCTGTAGTTGTTGCTCTGCTCGCTTTCCTCGCCGCCTCTGCCATACTCTACTTGCTGGGACTTACCGTCGTTCTCTCTCTCTTGTATGGCCTGTTCGAGCACCTCAAGCGCCTCTAGAATGATGCGGCGTGACTCATCGTAGCTGCCTTGCAGGCTGCGAATAGTGCCAAGTTCAAGGTGGAGACAGGCCCACGCTGCCCCTGAGGTAACTCCCGTTTCGAGCATGACATGTTTGCCACGTTGATAACATTCGTAAGACTGGTCAAAGAAACCATTGGCGGTCCATGTACGCCCAATCTCGCGCCAGATCAATGCCTGAATCTGCGCTTCCTGTTTTCGTTCTTCCTCCGACGCAAATCTGCGCTTTTGATTGCGTAGCATGAGTATGCACTCATACCCCCGCCGCGCTTCCTCGTAATTCCCTTGCACGATGGTACATTCGCAGGTACGTTCCAATAAGCGAGCCACGTGAAGCGGTTC
>DMFQ01000463.1:36660-37558 GCA_003450555.1 Ktedonobacter sp. | reverse complement strand
ACGAAAGCGGAGAGTGAATATGCCTGGTTTCCTGCCAGTTCGGCATAGTGGGCTATCTGGTCGGGTTCGGCCCCTCCCTTGCTGAGATGATGGGTGATGGCTGCTGCGATTGCTCCCTCGTGCCCATGATGTACTTGTAACAGCGCACTCGCCGCGCGCCGGTGAAGTTGTGCGCAGCGTGCTGCCGAAAGATGCTCATACAAATGGCTCACAATCAATGGATGCCAGAAATGGTAGGTAATACATGATCCGGCACCTTCCTCTGTGAGCAATCCCGCTCTCAATGCCTCTTCAAGTAAATCAAGGATCGCGTCTTCCTGGTGTTCATTGGCCATGAGGAGTAGTTGCCCAAACTCGAAAGAGCCACCTAAAACTGCTGCCTTTCCTAAGAGTACCTGGCACTCGCTGCTTAATCTTCCCAGGCGACGTTCGAGAACAGCGGCAATGCCTTCTGGTAATGTGCTATTTGGAGACACTCGAAGAGTATCTCCCTCGTCTGCCCGTCCTATTGCAGGAGAGGAGATTCCATGATTGTGAAACTCAGCATGTGATGGCATAATCTGGGCGGATTCGCTTACACGCGCCAGCTCCTCCGCGAAGAATGGGTTTCCCGCCGCCTGCGATTGAATACTGTGCACGATATTTTGCGGTAGATGAGCTACCAGTGTGCCTATTTGAGATAGGGTCAGTGGCTGCACCGCTACTGTCACGATAGCCTGTTCCCGTCGCAGGTCAGCTATGAGTGTTCGCAGCCCGTGGCTTGGAGCCAGCTCGACATCGCGGCAGGTGCCGAGCAACACTATACGCTCATCCTGTATATGGCGTGTAATATAGGCGAGGAGCTCCCTACTACTGCTATCCGTCCAATGGAGATCATCTAGCACTAACAGTAGAGGAG
>DMFQ01000463.1:25564-36533 GCA_003450555.1 Ktedonobacter sp. | reverse complement strand
TCTGTCTTGTTCAGGCGGGAGTTGTGGGTACGCTCTACCACTTTGCGGGAGTATGTCGCGCAACTCGGGGAGTAATGTGCTCAGTCTTTCCAACGATGTGGGAGCGTAGTGTACTGCACTAGTGACTTCCTCGTTGGTGCGGGAACTGACGCTTGAAACAAGCAGCTCGGTGGGAACATGCTGCAAAAGGGTGCGCAAGAGTTCTATCCAGGGACGGTAGGGGACAGTACCCTCCTGCTCGTAAGCCCGTGTCCATGCTACTACCCAGCCCCTGGTGTTCGCCTCGTGGCTCAATTCCTCGGCTAACCGCGTCTTGCCAATGCCGGCCTCGCCCATCAGCAGTAACACATGCGGATTGCGCGTTGTGCCGCCTGCGACGGGGGCACCACCTGGAGATCTAGATCTACCGTCTTCTTCTATGGAGAGCATGACCTTACGCATCGTCTCAAGTTCACGTTCACGGCCAATCAATGGGCTTTGGTTATAGCGGCCCAATTGGCTGGTTCCAACAAAAGGAGCGACAACATGAGCAATTGTTTTCTCGGCATCCACAGGCTGATGCTGTTGCACTTTCGTTGAAGCTGCTCGCTCCTGAGCATCGTTCTCAGTCGTAGTGTTGAGCGTTTGCTTTACCTGCTTGTCATCCGGCTTCTCCTGGTCGCTTTCAGAAGGTGTAATCACTATCTTCGGCTGCGCAATGTTGCTGTGCCCCAGGCGTAACTCTTCACAAAGCTTGCGTGTTTCTGGCAGAGGTTCGCATTCGTAGTTCCGTTCCAGCCTCGCAGCAAGGCGGAGATAGGTATTTAAGGCTTCTCCACGCCGGTCGAGCCTCGTCAGCAAAATCATCAGGCGTTGTATAGCGGTTTCATCGGTGGGATCTGTAGCGAGGAGGCGGTTCAGCGGCTCCATCGCACTGGCATAAGCTCCTCGTGCCTCACGAAGCTCTGCCAGTTTAAGCAGAAGGCCCGTCCAGCCTCGTTTAAGGGCCTCGCGGCGTGGTGCTGCCCACTCCGAGTAGAGTTCTTCCAGTAAATAGTCGCCACTATAGAGCGTGGCTGCATCCTCCATTAACTGTTCAATGCGGTTGGCTTTGTCTATGCTCAAACTCTGCTGAGTTGAATCATTATTACCTTTTTTGCCGAA
Organism: Ktedonobacter sp.; assembly: GCA_003450555.1. Lineage (GTDB taxonomy): Bacteria > Chloroflexota > Ktedonobacteria > Ktedonobacterales > Ktedonobacteraceae > UBA11361. The sequence continues at coordinate 35,390 of DMFQ01000463.1, read as the reverse complement.
AAGCGAATTTGCCTCTTTTAGCAGGCTTTCAAATGCTTCCGCGTCAACCCAGATCTGGGTGCGGTCCGCCAATTCAAACACATCGCGTTCTAAGCGCAGCATACGAGATGCCGCGGGGCGTGCGATTTCTGGCTCAAGTATCTGACGTAACTCGTGCACGGCGCCATTCAGACGATTTGCCGCCGTCTCCATATCCAGGTCGGGCCATAATGCTTCCATGGCCTGTTCTCTGCCCAAACGGCGCCCGGTACAACTAAGGAGGCAGCCAAGAAGCGCTCTTGCTCGACGACGGTGCCAGGTGCGATTGACAACCGCGCTCCAATCATTTCCCTGCAGGCGTTCCACACGGAATTGGCCAAGGGCATAAATACGCAACGTTTGCGTAGGTAGCTGGAGAGGCATTCCCTCTCCATATCCTGATACAAGCATTGGATCGGTTGTTGACGCTTTATGTACGGCGCTAGATTGGTTTGCCGCTAACGTCGGTGCCGGTCGTTTCCCTCTTCCTGGTTCCGTTTCTACCGCCGCTTGTCGCTCTATTGCAAGATCTTCGGGAAGACGTATCCCGACGTATTTGCTAATAGTGCGACCGTTCTCACTCCAATAAGCGTACCAGTAAGGGCCGTGCCCAACTCCTTCTTTACATTTACGACAACGCTCTTTTCCACAGCGTGTGTACTGCTGGCGATAGGTGACTTTACTGCTCATCGCTACGTTCTTACCTGTTCCCCTTTAGGCAGAATACCCGCAATGTGTCCTGTGCGGATGCTTCCACGTGTCGAAACCGGTTTGGTCCCTTTCCAACAGGTGAAGCGCGAACTGCTCCACTTCAGTGCAAATCTTACAGAAGACAAGACTATTATAACCTATGATTGAGCTATGTCACAATCATCTGGCTTTCTTTATCACACTTTTGGGGAATGGTTGGAGAGAAATTAGCTTGACTTCCCTAATTACGCTCTTCTTGCATAGACGGCGGCACTTTTAGCGCTTTCCCGAACGAGGGGATCAGTATCAACCTGGAGACGCCCCAGAGCTTCCTGGGCGCTTCCCATGTTCATACGCGCCAGGAGGCTTGCTACTCTACGACGGCGCTCAACATCGGTATGTTGTGACCATTGCAGTGTAACAGGCAGCAAATGCTCAAGAATATCCGCATCATCCAATGTGGGCAGTTCTGCAAAGATACTCATGAGCGTATCTTGCATATCACTGTCGGCCTGTTCCAGGAGAGGTGCTAAGGGGTAAAACACCTCATTGGTGGGGAAAGCCTCCCAACTATAGGCTGGATAGGGAAAGCGAAAAGGCCAGAAGCATTGGAAAATCAAATGCAGAAGGGCTTTCTGTTCTCTCACTGCCGGTGTTTTGTTTTCCTCGAGCCGTGGATGAACAGNNGTTTTCTTCGAGCTGTAGATGAAAGGTTGTCGTAACTAAAGTTACAAAGATTTCTTCAGGTTTTGTGACCAATCCTGCCTGCAATAACAGGCGCAACCAGGAAGCTGCCTCTAAACGCAATGTCTCACTGGTTCCTTGTAGGACATGGATGCTCAAGGTCGTGATTAAGCGCTTTCTGTTGAGCGCCTGTTCTTTTGCAGGAAGCTCCCACAGTTGATGTTGGATACTATTGACTGTTTTAGTGAGCAGAGCAGGAGTGGTAACTGTCTCCAACTGTAGAAACAACTCGGATAGCGATTGCGGGTGGAGGTGAGCAGATACTTTCCCTATGCCACGCATAAGCTGCTGCATAGAAGCGATGAAGCGATTTGTCTGGTTAAATAGCAAAGTATCGGTAGAATGGCTCATACAATTTTTATCTCCACCTGGATGATTGTTCTTAATCTAATCTATTACAATTTCTTGTCACAGATTGGTAACATCAGTTACTCCAATTTTATACAAGCTGGAACTCATTGTCAAGGATAATAAGGGCCTGGATCTAATTGTGACAGATTTGTGAGATGTAGTACAGAGTAATTATCTTTTACGGCCCTTGAGCAAGATGAAATCATTAGTAAAACTCTCTAAGTGACCATCCGCCCGTTGTACCACCTCGAAATATGCCTGGCTTCGAGAACTGCTCTCTAGTATAAACTGCTCCAACCTGGCTTTTTCGTTGTCAGGGAGCTGAGAACGCAGCGTCCAATCGTCATAGTGGTGTGTTTTTCGGAAAAATTCCTGGTGCTCTACTTGTAATCCTGCCCCGGTAAAGAATACTTGCCACTCTTCGGGCGTACAGGATCGCCCATGCGAGGAATCGCGCCATTTTTCAACAGTATTGTCGAAGCTATCAAGCTCGGGATCACTGGGGGCCATACAGTCGATCAGCAGATAGATCCCTCCCGATTTCAGCACTCGTGCCACCTCCTGTACAGACCTGGCAACATTCGGGAAGTGGTGTGCCGCGATGCGACAGGTAACCCGGTCGAAGGTCGCATCTGCGAATGGCAAGCGTTCCGCGTCCGCTACGACGAACTCGGCATTCGTGACACCCTGCGCCACGAGATATTCGCGTGCCTTTTCCAACATGCGAGGCGTGAGATCAGTGACCGTTACTCGTGCGACATGAGGTGCGACCGACAGTGCTGTATGCCCGCCGCCAGTAGCGATGTCCAGCGCCTGCTGTTGCCTATCCCACTCCCCAAGTTCGATCAGACGCTGTAAATCGTCCCCACTCTTGTGCGAGAAGCTGCTTACATAGCTCTCTGCTGTGCGTGAAAAATAATCCTGTACCTGTGTTTTCTGTTCATCATGGTCGTGTGGTGTGTTGGACATGTTGCATTAAACTTTCTATTGTCGCGATAGTGAAATGATACTTGCATTCTTCTTTATTATAAGCGGACGAGCGAGGAGAAATGTCACGCTCCAGGTAAATATGCGCGCTATGTGCTACTATAGATGCGTACTCTTTCCAACCTTTTGTCCATGAGATGGAATACTGTAGTATGCCAACACTCGAAGGTTCTGTAGAAAATATTGTCTTTCGCAATGAGGACAACCATTATACCGTCGCCCGTTTTCGTCCTAACGATAGTGGGCGACTCTTTCGTGACGACCTGATGACCATTGTTGGTATGCTGCCGGGCGTACACGTGGGCGAGCTTTTATCCGTTGAAGGCGAGTGGGAGAAAGATCCCAAGTATGGCCGTCAATTGCATGTTACCAGCTTCGTGCAACGCCTGCCAGCTTCTGTTGAGGGCATTACCCGCTATTTAAGTTCCGGTTTAATCAAAGGCATTGGACCGAAGAAAGCCAAAGTAATTGTGGAGCAATTTGGCCTGCAATCGCTCGCAATTATGGAGCAACAGCCCGAACGGTTAAGCGAGGTGAAGGGCATCAGCGCCCGGGACCGGGAACAAATAATAAAGACCCTGGCGGAGCAGAGCGAGATCAAAGAACTGCATCTTTTTTTACAAACGCACAATGTATCAATGAACATCGCTACCCGCATTTACAAACAGTATGGCAAGGAATCAATTAAGGTCATTCGTGAAAATCCCTATCAACTGGCGCAGGATGTGCACGGCATCGGCTTTCGCATTGCCGATGATATCGCGGTGAAGTTGGGGCTGCCATCCGATAGCGTGCCGCGCCTGGCGACTGGTCTCAAGTATGTGCTCGCCCAGGCAGCCAACGATGATGGGCATTGTTTCTTGCCCGAGGGTGAATTGCTCACGCGCGCTGCTACCATCTTGCAAACGCCGTACGATGCCTTACCTGCTGCAATGGAACAACTGCGCAGCGAGCGCGATGTGTTTATTGAAGCTCCATTACCCGCGCAGCAGGCGCCGCGTCCCGCAACCGGAGATGAAGAGTATCCTATCGATTGGAGCGAGGTCGAGGAAGCAGAACCGCAACAGCGCGTCTATTTTGGTCCTTTCTGGTATGCCGAGCAGGGTTCGGCGCGGCTTTTGCGCATCCTCTTGCACTCGTCCAGCAGTCTCCCGCCTGCCAGCCAGCAGCTATGGGATACCGTATTTACTCGCCTGGCACAGAACGGGAAAATGCAACTGACCGAGAAGCAGTGTGAGGCAGTGCAGACGGCTTACAGTAAGAAGGTCAGTATTCTCACGGGGGGACCGGGCACGGGAAAATCGACCTCGATCCGGGCGCTGCTGATGTTGCTGCGAAAACGCAATATCGATGTTGCCCTCGCTGCCCCGACAGGGCGTGCTGCCAAGCGGCTCTCCGAGGCAACGGGCGCGCAGGGAACAGCTTTCCAGGCGAAAACACTGCATCGCCTGCTGGAATATTCGCCACATGACAATACATTTCAGCGCAATGAGGAGAACCCGTTGCCGTACCAGTTTGTTATCGTCGATGAGTTTTCGATGGTCGATATTCTCCTCTTTTATCATTTGCTCAAAGCGCTGCCAAAAGAAGCGCACCTGCTGCTGGTGGGTGATGCCGATCAACTGCCCTCCGTTGGTCCAGGAAACGTCTTGCGCGACCTTTTGAGGAGCGAGGCCATTCCCTCGGTACGCTTGATGGAGCTTTTTCGCCAGGCCAAGCAGAGCAAAATCATTGTTAACGCTCACCAAATTAATGCCGGGCAAATGCCACATTTGAAAAGTGAGGCGACAAGTGATTTCTTTTTCCTCTCAGAAGAGGATCCTATTCGCACTCAGCAGCTTCTCCTCGACCTTGTCCATCGTCGTCTGCCAGCGCGCTATGGACTTAACCCTATCACCGATATCCAGGTTCTTGCTCCAATGTATAAAGGCCCGGTAGGCGTGATAACGCTTAACGAAGAGCTACAGGCGCGACTCAACCCCAGGGCTTCCATGGAGATCGAGTGGGGAGACCGCATCATACGTGTCGGCGACAAAGTCATGCAGGTGCGCAACAATTATGACAAAGGCGTTTTTAATGGAGACGTCGGTTGGGTGCGCGGCATCAATAAAGAAGACTCAAACCTTAAAGTAGAGTTTTTGGAAGAAGCAGGTCCGATGATCGTCAGCTATGAGTTCGCGGAACTGGATGAACTGATTCTGGCCTATGCCGTTACCGTCCATAAAAGTCAGGGCAGTGAGTATCCCGCCATTGTGATGCCTCTTACCAGGGAGCACTCCATGCTCCTGCAGCGCAACCTCCTCTACACTGCCATTACACGCGCCAAGAGACTCTGCGTCCTGGTTGGGCAGCAGCGTGCTTTAGAGTGGGCAGTGAGGAATAACCGCGTCGCACATCGCAATACCGGTCTGGCGGAACGATTGAAGTGGTGAGTGTTTCTTTGTTCCATTGTTCCATTTACCCACTTGCTTAATTCCGAGTCAGCTAGTAGAATATAAAGCAGATCAACTTTGTTATCTTTTAATGAAGCACTGCTTCATGGCATACCACCCCTATCTGCTGATAGCGGGTGAGTGAATACACTATTGTATCTATTTTAGGGAGGACACTACAAATGTCTGGAACAGAATCCGCGACCTCCGGTATGAGTGCTACTTCTGGTTACACTCATCCAGAGGTATTGGTTGAGACAAGCTGGGTCGCTGACCATCTTAACGATCCTCAAATTCGCCTGATCGAGGCTGACGAAGATGTATTGTTATATGAAGTTGGTCACCTGCCGGGCGCAGTTAAACTTGACTGGCATGTCGATGTGCAGGACCCGGTAACGCGTGACTTCGTAAACCAGAAGGGCTTCGAGGAGCTGATGAGCCGTTGGGGCGTCAGCAATGATACCACCATCATCCTCTTTGGCGACAAGAACAACTGGTATGCGTGTTACACGTTCTGGCTATTCTCTATGTATGGCCACAGGAATATGAAGATCATGAATGGTGGACGGCTAAAGTGGGAGTCGGAGCAGCGTCCAATGACGAAAGAGATTCCCCATTTTGCCGCTACAACGTATCACGCACAGGCCATGGATGAGTCTATACGCGCCTTTCGCGACGACGTTTTCAACGGACTCAAAAATCCTGGCCGCGGTCTGATCGATGTACGTTCCCCCCAGGAATATAGTGGTGAGTTACTACACATGGTCAATTATCCGCAAGAGGGCGCGACGCGTGGTGGACACATTCCAGGCGCGAAGAGTATTCCCTGGGCCATGGCTGCCAATTCCGATGGTACCTTCAAGTCTCCTGAAGATCTGCGCCAGCTCTATGTGAGTCGGGAAATGACTCCTGATAAAGATATCATTTCCTATTGCCGCATAGGCGAGCGTTCAGCCCATACGTGGTTTGTGCTGACACATTTGTTGGGGTATCCACGTGTACGTAACTATGACGGCTCATGGACCGAGTGGGGCAACCTGGTCAAAGCCCCCATCGAGAAGCCATAGCTACTGAGATTACTACAGATCATTTGAAAGACGTATACTATTGACAGAGGCAGGTGCAGTTTCTCGCGCCTACTCTGTCTTACTCGTACTCTCTGGTGGAGAAAATTACTATGGATCGCCAAGAAGCCATCGAATTTTTGATGGATCATTATGATAATCCCCGCAACACCGGCCCATTGGATCATCCCGATGTCAGCCTCAGTGGCGGCAATCCTGGTTGTGCCGATGTCATCACAATGCATGCTCGCTTCGATAAAGATGGCAAACTGGAAGCAGTGAATTGGGAAGGTGAGGGCTGCACAATCAGCCGCGCTGCCGCTTCCTATGTTACAGAAATTACGCAGGGGAAAACAGCGGAAGAGGTCGAACAAATGAGCTTCGAGGACCTCATGGAGGAACTTGGGCGCGAGTTGGTTATGACACGTCCGACCTGTGCTACTCTTGCCCTTGGCACCCTAAAAAAGGGCGTACATGACTATCATATGCACAAAAAGGCGGACGAGGCCCATTATCCCGCTCTGTCCAATGAAACCTCTACCGCTTCGAGTTAGCTGGACGACCGACCTTTATGGTTGTCCGCGCTACAACGCGAACTCGTCTCTCCACGTTGAAAGCAGTTTCAGTGCCTGTTGATGTAGCTTCTGATGCGCAGGCTCATTCAGCCAACGACTGACTCCTGATGGATGAGGAAGCGGTAAGAGCAGCATCTCATCTCGTTCCTGAAAAGTGCCAATCACATCCTCTAATCTTACTTTGCCAAAAAACGCCTCAATGGCCATCGTGCCTACCAGCAAGATAACCTTTGGTCGTAAGAGCCTGATCTCTTCCTCTAAAAATGGTCGGCAGAGAGCCACTTCCTGTGGAGAGGGTCGTCGATCGCCATTGCCCCTTGGATTGCGTCCCGGATCACAGCGCGTCAAAGAACTAAGATAGGTATGTTCATGCAAATAGCCCCCTGGGAAACCAGCTTGCTCAAGCCACTTTTGTAGGATGCCGCCACCAGGGCCGCTGAAGGGAAGGTTGTTGGTGATAGAGCGATGCCCGGGGGCCTGTCCGATAACTAGGATGCGGTCACTGGCGCGACCACTGACAATCGGCTGAGCTACTTGAATATAGCCATGTTGCTGGCAGAGGCGGCATGACAGGATACGCTGTTGGAGCGAAGTAATCGCAGCTTCTTGATCTCTGTTCGAAATTGTTGTCATTTTGCCAGGCTAGGTTTGAGATAGTCACAAGCGAGATGGCGGTATTTCCCACGATAATAAGCAAGAGGTATTTTCTCTTCACCGGTTTTGGCGCCGTCTACGTTTTCTGCACTATCAAGGATGGTTGCGTGGAGTGTATCTTCCTCGTTGGCAAAGGCAATCTGTCCATCTGTGCCTATTGCCACAACCTCGCTTAGAAATATGACATGATCGCCACCAGGATATTCAGCTACTACGCGGGTATCGAGAAAAGCCAGGCAGCCGTCAATGATCGGTGAACTGGTCGCGGCTGTATGGAAGCTCGCGTGGCAGAAATGTTCGTAGCGATCTTCCGTAGAAGTGGCAAAACATTGTGAGAGATACTCCTGATCAGAGGTGAGCATATTGATTGCAAATATTCCGCTTTCACGAATAGAGGGAAGGGTATTGCTGGTGAGATCGACGCACACCAGTACTAAAGGTGGGTCGAGGGAGACCGAGCAGAATGCATTCACTGTTAAACCCGCGAGAATTCCTTGACTTTGCGTTGTGACGACGGTGATTCCCGTTGCAAATTGGCCAGCAACCTGCCGGAAAAAATCTCTATCAATTGTCATGTATAAAATGTCCTTTGATCGGACGCAATTGCGGCGCGTCAGAAGCTATATTACTATAGTAATATCATCCTCGGTACCCCTCTTGTCAACTGTCCATAAGTTCAGTAGCTCGGCGGCGTGATGCGCATAGCCCGGTTGACAATAGAGAACAGCCCTGCGTATACTACCCACAACAACAGCGATTTAGCTGTTTACATCGGGTGGCCTGAAGCAAAATCAGGCAGAATAGGGAAGTCGGTGGAACTCCGACACAGTCGCGCTACTGTAACTGGCAAGTAATTTATCTCCTCGAATATCTTCGGCAACATTGTAAAGATACTCGTTGAACAAAGCCACTGCGTTGAAAGCAAGCAGCAAAGCATCTTACTTTCAGGTGGGAAGGCCAGGTGGAGAACGTTTGTAGCCAGAAGTCAGGAGACCTGCCCGGTGTGTATGATGACGACTTATGTGGTGAAGCGCTGCTTCATACAAGAAGTCGCCTGGCTCATGTTCCTTCGCGTTATGAGGAGCGAGCTGCCGAGACATTTTCAGCCTCAGTGAAGCAGTGCTTCGCGGAATTTGCCAGTACCTGTCTTTGGTTGATCTCCATCCGACCCACGCGAGGTGACTTGCAGACGTTAGAAAGTCTCGGAGGTAAAAGCTGATGCGCTCTCATGTCATCTCAACACGTCTTTTTACAACACTCCTACTCTCGTTCCTTGTCTTGTTGGCAGCGTGCGGACAGACACCGACATCTTCGACCAGTTCCAATGCGACAGCGACGCCAACCCCTGTTGCGTTAGACGCCTATGGAACGCCCGTCGTCTATCCGAAAACGGCCCCACAGCGAATAATCTCCCTTGTACCTACTACCAGCGAGATACTTGGCTCATTGAACCTGGATAGCAAAGTCGTGGGGATCGACTTCTACACTAACTATCCCGCAGACCTGACATCCCTTCCCAAAGTTTCGGATGTCAACGGCAAGTACAATGTCGAGCGGATCGTCTCGCTCAAGCCCGATCTTGTGCTGAGTTATGGTGCCGATACGAAACAGTATGACGCGCAACTCGTCAACCTTGGCTTGCATGTCGTAGATCTGCCCTCCGCCAACCTGACGCAAATGCTCCAGGAAATAGCGGTGGTGGGACGTCTTACTTTTACCCAGAATACTGCTACCAGCGAAGTCACGAATTTGCAGCAACAGATCAACCAGGTGAAGGCCGCCGTCGCAGGGACTTCCATGCCCAAGGTTATGATCGAGGCTGATTACAGTACACCTGGCAAACCCTACGTCTTTGGCGGTGGCTCCTTTGGCGATGAACTGATACAGGACGCAAACGCCAGCGATATCTTCCACAGTAATAGTAGTGGAGGAGGATTCCCACAGGTGACTGACGAAGCGGTTATCAGCGCCAACCCGCAGTACATCGTACTCACCGAAGATCCGCAGTACGGTGGGAATGTCGCTGCTGTTTTCAAACGCCCGAATTGGAGTGGCATTGCAGCAGTACAATCCCATCATGTCTACCGTCTCAACTCGAATCTCATCGGGCGTCCTGGTCCACGGCTGGTACAAGGACTGCAGTGTCTTGCTCAGCTTGTCCATCCCGAGAAGTTCAGCACGGCGTTGCCGCCGATTTGTACTGGCACTATATAGTGATAGCATAGCATGCTTCGTGTATGCGGAGGTGTGAAAGCTTGCGTACATGCTACATGTACTAAGATAAGAGAAACGATCTATACCGGTTAGACCA
>DMFQ01000463.1:21063-25465 GCA_003450555.1 Ktedonobacter sp. | reverse complement strand
TGGTCTAACCGGTATAGATCGTTGGATATGCCTGCTCAACATATGAAAATTGCAGCCCGGAACACTACAATCGAACAACCGCCGGTCAAGCCACCCCTGGAAGGATTGCGCAAGGTACCGTTTCCTTTCGTCTTGCTTATCTTGAGTGGGGTAGTATGTGTCGTGGTACTGGTATCAGTAAGCTTCGGCTCAACGCCGATCCCGCTCGGCACGATAGGGCAGATCCTCTTGAATGGAACGGGGATCTTCCATTTTGCCCGGCGATGGGATCCAACGGCAGAACTGATTATCTGGCAGGTGCGCCTGCCCGTAGTTATTGGTACAGCGTTGGTGGGCGCGGCACTCGCTGTGGCAGGCGTCCTCTTTCAGGGGATGCTGCGCAATCCCCTGGCAGACCCCTATCTCATAGGAACCTCCTCCGGCGCAGCGCTGGGAGCGGCTATCGCTTTTGTCCTGCCTTTTGATACCGTCTATGGCTCGTTTTTCTCGCTGACCCCACTTTTAGCCTTCGTTGGAGCAATGCTGACGGTTCTACTGGTCTACAGTATCGCTCGTAGCGATGGGCACACGCCTGTGGTAACCCTCTTGTTAGCAGGTGTTGTTATTAATGCGGTACTCATAGCCCTACAGACCCTCGTCTTAACGCTCAGCCCGCACGCGCAGTTTGGTCTGCAAGCGCTGTTCAACTGGCTTTCTGGTGGCGTATCGGTCACGAGTTGGCCTCCCATCTTTGTGGTGGGAACGATTATTCTCGTGGGAATAGTCTTTTCGCTGACGCTTTCCAGCGTGCTGGACGCCTTTGCGCTGGGCGAAGAGGGTGCGGCGCATTTAGGCCTGAATGTTGAACGTCGCAAACTCGTTATCGTGGTTGTCGGTTCACTGTTGACCGCTGCCGCCGTCTCCATCAGCGGCTTGATCGGGTTTGTGGGATTGGTGACGCCCCATGCCATGCGCCTTTTACTGGGACCGCGCCACCGCCTGCTGCTGCCGTCCTCTGCCCTTGGCGGCGCTATCTTCCTTATGCTTGCCGATCTGCTGGCCCGTGTAGTCATCGCACCCGCTGTGCTACCCGTGGGGATCTTCACTGCACTGGTAGGCGCACCATTTTTCCTGTTCCTGCTCAGAGGTAGCAAGCGAGATTATCGATGGTGACAACTCCCCCTAACAAGCCCATAAAGCGACCTTTTCTCGCAGTAGATGGCGTAACCTTTGGCTATGGACGGGAGCCTCTCTTGTATGATGTACATTTACAGGTGCAGCAAGGCGAGATGATTGGCTTGTTGGGGCCTAATGGTTCGGGTAAGACAACGCTGCTACGTCTCCTCAGTGGTGTGTACCGCCCCCAACAAGGCAAGATTTTGCTGGAAGGACATGATCTGCAACAGTGGAACAGGCAAGATATCGCCCGGCATGTTGCCGTCGTTCCTCAAGAACTGCATATGCCCTTCGCTTTTACTGTTGCACAAATGGTGAGCCTGGGACGCACGCCGTTCATCAACTTTTTTGGTTCGCCTGGAAAACATGATGAGAGTATCGTCATGGATGCTTTGCATGCAGCCTCTATCGAGCCTCTGGCCGAGCGCATCTTTAACCAGCTCAGTGGTGGTGAACGACAGCGCGTGATGATCGCTATGGCTCTGGCACAGGAACCCAGCCTTTTACTCTTAGACGAACCGACCTCTCATCTTGACATAAAATTTCAAGTTGAAACACTGGCTCTGGTACAGCGCCTGAATCGGGAGAGAGGAGTCACCGTGATTGCCGCTATGCACGACCTCAATCTCGCCGCGCGCTATTTCCCGCGCCTCCTGTTGTTTCAGCGCGGTATAGTTGCCGACGCACCTCCCGCCGAGGTATTGGAGCAAGGAGTGCTCAGACGTGTCTATGGTGTCAACGTTCAGGTGGGTATCCTGCGCGGAGCCGAGCATATCAGTGTCTTGCCGCCTGGCAGTGAGGTCGCCTCTGAAGTTGCAGAAGACCAGTTCAGGGAGCATGGACCGCAACCTGTAGTGCATGTGATGGCCGGAGGCGGCACGGGAGAAATGATGATGCGAGCCTTAGCTGATGCTCACATAGCATTTGTCGCTGGAGCGCTTAATATCGGCGATAGTGACCATACGCTGGCCTTGCGTCTTGCCGACGAAGTGATTACAGAGCAGCCCTATGCGCCTATTTCTCTTCCAATTCTGGAGGAAGTTCGGAAAAGCCTGGCAACTGTCAAACTCCTGATCATCTGTTCCATGCCGATTGGTCCCGGCAACCTTGCTTTGTTACAAGAAGCCGTAGCATCAGAACGACATGGTTTACGCGTGCTTTTGTATCATGACACCGCTATTGCAGAGCGTGACTACACAGGGGGTGAAGGTCAACAGCTATTGGAAGCGTTGCTACAAGCAGGCGCGCAATCAGTAGCATCGGTAGGGGAAGCCATGGACATTGTGAAGCAACTCTAAGCAAATCTCAGGCTTCAAGTGAGTGCTGGACATGGATGCGTATATTCATGTCCAGCACTTTTCACAAAAAAAACCCTTGCATACGTTGTATCTAGCGAGTATACTATTGCGAGTATCCCTACTATCATTGTAATATGCTTAGAACACGCGTCAATTTGTGTCCTACTTTTGAAAACACCTTCCCAATAGGTAAGTAGGTAGCATTGTTCTACGCACAACTCCACAGAGGTAGTCTGCAGCATGAGTGGACGAAGAAAAAGCAACTGTGACGCTCCGTTTGCCGTCAACATTAAGTGCCTATAGCGGAGGTAAAAGTCAAATTCAGGTGAAAGCAGACACTGTGGAGCAACTCCTGGAGGTACTTGAGCGCCTGCACCCTTTAGTATGGGAGCGCCTCTGTACGCAAGAAGGTCATGTCCGCAAACATGTTAAAATCTTTGTCAACAACGAAATGATTACCGGCCCCCATGGTCTGCAAACCACGTTGAAGCCAGGTCAAGAAATCATTGTGCTCCCGTCCACTTCGAGCGTTTAAATCAAGCTGATAGCGTAGTATTTTTGGGCATAGACAGCATAGGTCCCTCCTCTCATGCTGTTTTTCAGCAAACCTTCTCCTGTGGTATACTTTATGAAGTGTTGCCGTCACCTATCGTAGATTAGAGTTACAGAATGAAGACCGAACCGCAGAGAGAGATTCCCTCTGATAAGCCAGTCCAGCCAGATGCCATCACCTCCAACGCCCTCTCCCCGACAAAGAAAACAGCAAGCTCATGGGTTGTACTGCGTAACCGCAATTATGCCCTGTTATTCTGGGGGCAACTTATCTCCGCGGCGGGCACGCAGATGCAGGTTGTTGCGGTTGCCTGGCAGGTCTATCTCCTCACTCATTCGGCTATTGCGCTAGGCCTGATAGGGCTTTTCCAGGCCATACCGCGTTTACTCTTTTCGCTCGTAGGCGGTGTCTTTGCAGATGTATTTGACCGGCGCAAAATGCTCCTTATCATTGAGATCACCATGGCTTCCACATCTGCAATACTGGCGCTGTGTACCATCTTCCATGTGATCAACATGTTCATCATCTACACAGTAATCCTGGTTGCTGCCAGCGTATCCGCTTTCGAGTTTCCAACTCGCCAGGCTGTTATTCCCACGCTTGTGCCGCGCGAACAGATGCCAGATGCTATGTCTTTGAGCATGGTCATGATGCAGTTGACAGCCGTCATCGGCCCAACACTGGGCGGCTTCCTCATCGCCTGGCTGGGCGTTGCGAATACCTACTGGTTTGATGTCTTTTCTTATTTTGTGGTTATCGGCTCATTGCTTCTCATGGTCATCCCACGCGTTCCTGTTGAAATACGCGCGCAAGCCGGTGTTGGGGCTTTGATGGATGGCATGCGTTTCTTGCGCGCGCATCCCATCATCCTGGCCGTCCTCTCCCTGGATTTTTTCGCTACGTTCTTTGGCTCACCGCGTGCACTCCTGCCGGTGTTTGCCAGCGATATTCTGCATATTGGCCCGCAGGGCTTAGGTATATTACTGGCGGCAACATCTATTGGCGCAGTGTCTCTCACCCCCTTTACCAGGCGTATAAGCCGTATTTCGCGCCAGGGGTTAGGTATTGCGCTGGCGATTATTGGCTGGGGTATCTGTATCGTCGCCTTTGGTTTTTCAGCAGGCCCCCTCTGGCTCTCGGTCCTCTTTCTGGCTGGAGCTGGCGCGGCTGACATGATCAGCATGATTCTGCGCGGCCTGGTCGTTCAACTGACCACTCCTGACGAGTATCGCGGGCGTATGAGTGCGGTCAATGCGATGTTTGTCATTGGTGGGCCTATGTTGGGACAGTTCGAGTCAGGCGTAGTGGCCGGGGTAGTGAGTCCACAGTTTTCCGTCGTGAGCGGCGGGGTGGCCTGCATCCTTGCCACGCTTGCCATCGTCGCCTGCGTCCCTGG
>DMFQ01000463.1:16057-21011 GCA_003450555.1 Ktedonobacter sp. | reverse complement strand
CTGCCATATCTTGCCTCCAAAGCGTTGGATAAACCATCTATCGTGAGAAATGGCCATGACGGGTCCGGGGAAGCCAAGGATGGCCGTTTCAAAGGCTTCAAGAACAGCTAAACTGATGTAGTTGGTAGGTTCATCCAACAACAACACATTGGGACCTTGTGCCATCAGGCGAGCAATTTCCAGCTTGCGTTTCTGGGCCAACGCTCAACTGCCCTACCTTTTTTGTCATATCCTCCAGGCGAAACAGGCCATACCCAATGAGCTTTGCCACAAAGTCAGCCTCATATCCTATGTGCCCATATCTGTATGTCTCAAGTACCGTCTTCGCCGGATCAAGATCGGTTGGCTCTTGCGGTAGATAGCCAATACGGGCGCCTGGTGCTATCTGAACCTCTCCCTTATCCGGCATTTCAACGCCCAGCAGTATCCTGAGGAGTGTAGTCTTACCCGCGCCATTAGGCCCGATCAGCACAATACGAGCAGCAGGAGCTACCGTCAGGTGTACTTCTGAGAGGATACAGCGTTCGCCCCAGCATTTCGTCAAGTCGCTGGCGCTGAGCACTATGCGCGATTGTAACGGTTCAGTCTTGAAGTAAGAGCTGACCTGGATCAATTCAGGCGGCTTTGGGATGGGATCCGCTTCAATGCGTTTGAGTTGTTCCTCGGCCGCTCGCACATTGCGTGAAACAGTGCTGTCAACTCGCTGGGCAAAGAAATAACGCGCAAATTTGTCGTTATCTCTTGGGGCACGATACGAGTGACCAACCTGGCGTGCGGTATCTCGAATGCGCTTACGGAGTTCCTTTACTTCCTCTTGCTGTCTCGCGTAATCCTCCTCCCATTTTGCGCGCTCGGCAGTTTTCGCCAATGTATAGGCGTCGTAATTCCCTTCGTATTTTTTTAGATGGTGATTGTACTCGTCGATCTCGAAAATCTGATTGACAGCCCTGTTCAAGAATTGTCTATCGTGGGAGACCATCATAATGGCTCCGTTATAACCTGAAAGGTATGTTTCGAGCCATGCCATGCTTGCAAAATCGAGGTGGTTGGTCGGCTCATCCAGCAGCAGTAGATCTGGCGATTGCAGTAAGAGCGCCGCCAGACCAAGACGCGCCTTTTCTCCGCCGGAAAGGGTCTCTACCTCCTGCGTACGCGGCAAGTACGAGATGCGTAAACCCTCCAGGACCGTATCGATTTTATAATCAAGCTCGTAGCCCCCTCGATCCTGGAACCTGGTAGATACCTGCCCGTACTCTTCCAGGAGCTCAGTTGCTTGCTCCCCGCTTGCTGTCGTCAGGTTGACCTCAATCTGCCGCATGCGCTCCTCTAACTGTCGTAGATTGCCGACAGCTTCTAAAATCAAGTCCTGGATTGAGCGCCCATAAAAATCAGGGGTCGTTTGAGGCAGATAGCCCACTTCTAGCGAGGGCGCAAAAGAAAAGGTGCCAGCTTCAGCCTCTTCCTGGCCTACCAGTATTTTCAATAGGGTAGATTTGCCAACGCCATTAGAGCCAACGAGACCAACTCGATCACCGGCATTCATAACAAAGGATATTTCATCGAGTACATTGATTGCGCCATATGATTTTGCTAGAGCACGCACAGCTATGAACATCATACACTGACCTCGCTTATTCGTTTGTTAGCGGGCTGATCGCATGTTGTGCTGCTGCTGTATGCAAAGAGGCTAGAGAATACACTGCGATGGAAAGAAGGAGTGAGAAAGCCTGAGAGCCACCAGATTGTGGACAGTAGTTGCCACAATCCCATGAGCACGACATACGGCAGCACGTAAAGGAAATGAAAGAGAATTATTAACGCATATTTGGCAAGCAAGCCGCATATGTTGCGCTAAAAAACATTTTTTACTACCTGTATGTTGTGTTCACTACTTTTTCAAGGGTGTCTCCATTTGGTGAAGATAGAAGCTTTGTTTGATGGCAGTATATAACGAGGGAAGCGGTTAAGTCAATGAAATAGAGCTTAAATACGAGACTGATCAGAAAAATTCTGCTTGGGCGAATATTTTTGCTGATGATGTAATTCATACATTGTACGCATCACTTTTGCCAGCGAATCGTCAAGAGGGTTAGAGGTATCAATGACGCAACCACCATCGTCAAAATCTTCAAAACGTGGTTTCCATTGCATCCATTCTTCCCACGAGGTAATCTGAAACTCGGAAACATTTCCCTTGCGTCCCTCCAGCCGGCGTTTTTGCACTTCAGGGGGACACTGGCAATGGACCACCAGCATCGGAGTCTGGAAAGATCTGGCCAGTTGCTTCGACTGTTCGAGCGTAGTGCGATACGTTAGTGGAGTGTCTAAAACCACGCTTAGCCCCAGTCGTAATTGTTCTTCAGCGAGGGCAAACATCAGTTCATATGAAAAACGCCCAACCTGGGGCAAGTCTCCGAAAAGATCTACAGCCTTTTGACGTAGAATATCTCTATCAATGAGGGGTGCGTGTAAGGCACTTGCGATAGCGCGTGCTACCGTACTTTTGCCGGTTCCAGGATATCCACGCATTACAATGAACGTACTTCCACTATACACAGTTCTAATCTCTCTTCTCTGAGTCAACCTCAAGTTTTGTGCAGGGCAGCTATTTCGTATAGCCATGATCTACACCACTCTCAGGCAGTTGATGAATAGCTCATCTTTATGTGACGAGCCTGTACTTACAAGATAACTCATCTCCTGATAGATACTGGAGTGGGTTACTATGGAATACACGTTCTTAAGCGCCTTTGAGTGTATTGTTTTAGCAGTATAGTCGCATTTTACTGTGTTGTCTAGGATTTTGAAAAGAGCTTTACATGACTTTTTCGACTACTGGTATAGGCCAGGTTGGGGGATTATTACGTTTGTGGCAGAAATGTCACCTCGTAATCTTGCCAATTCGTACATCTTGACTCATTGTCGCAAGAGCGTTATCATCTATTATAAGCAAACGCCATCAACAGAAAATAAGTGATTCTATGATGAAGAAACTACGTGGGCGTAACCTGGCCCACCCTGGTTGTTTAATTGGCATTACAGTAGGCATGACACTTGGTATCTTTCTTGCTGAAATCCTTGCTGCCGTCTTTAATATCACGCTCAATAGCGTCTTACTCACCTGGTTAGGTTTAACGATAGGGCTTGGGGCAATTGGTTGGATTCTTGGTGATCGTCTCTCTTCGAGGTTTCCAGCGCTGGAAGACGAGACGCAGCCTTCACCTACTTCAAACAACCCACCGGCACCCTAGCACTTTACACAAAAATATGGTATATTCTTATTTACATCGGCAATGAATCAAATGGTGCTCTCTTGATTTGCCGATAGGCAGAGCAAAGTGGCTCTTAGGCGTTGATGCGTGTTCTTGTAGTTCCGTATCACCGTGGATTCCTCGATGTTGCTGACCACCAGGTACGGGTTTCCCCTGCTGTGCTGTAGTTAATCTTGTTTGTGGTGTAAAGTTCCCCTTTACCAGCACGAACTAGGAGGATACCTCATGTCAATGAACGAATTTATCAGGCCAATCTCTGTCGACTCGGCTCCGCGTGGCAGCTACTGTGAGTGGTGTGGTCAACCTGCTGAGCAGCAACTTACTGCTATCGGTGGTAGCTATCACAATGAAAGTGGGCTTTTTTGTCGCCCCTGTGGCGAGCAGTTTTCTCTCGCCGTTGTTGCTAACTCCGTGCGTATGTCAGCTCCCGAGTCAAATCTGCGTCCTCTCTAACAAAACGTTTCCCTGCCCTGCGGGAGACCAGGTGCTATAGAGCACAATAGAGACCGCTCCCCTTCTTTTTACCTTGATCAAGGTAAAAAGAAGGGGAGCGGTCTCTATTCATAGGCTGGGTTTGCTTGCTACGCCCTTTTCCGAGGTTACGCGTAGCGCGACAAGTACTTGTCCAGGTTGAACTCCTGCGCCTGTTGGGATAATTGGTGAGCAGCTTGATCCATCGTAGAACGTTCATCCTGATAGAAAATGCCCATATACTGCTTCTCGGAATCCATTGCTAGCATTAAGGCCTTCATACGATCACTTGCGTCGTGGTCCGCCGGTATGGGGGTAACCGATGCATCCCACGCGTCAAACGTATTGTAGAATGTTGGGCAAGGGCTAAGTGCATGAATGAATGAAAAACCATGATGAGTCATGCCCTGTTCGATCAGCGCCGCCAGATCTTTTGGCTTGGCTGAATAGCCACGTGCTACGAAACTGACATTCAAGGTCAATGCAGTTGCTATCGGGTTGAATGGCGAGGCCATCAGACCATATGGCGTCGACTTGGTTACATGGCCATAGGGAGATGTTGGCGATGTTTGCCCTTTTGTCAGACCGTAGGTCTCATTGTCCATCACTACGACCGTGATATCGATGTTCCGCAGTGCAGCATGCACGAGATGGCCTGCTCCAATGCTGAAGAAATCGCCATCGCCGCCAACCGCCACGACAGTTAAGTCGGGTCGCGCCATTTTCAGTCCCTGGGCAACAGGCAATGCGCGCCCGTGCACACTATGAAAACCAAATGTTTTCATAAAATGCGGAAAACGGCTGGAGCAGCCTATGCCTGATACAACCACCGTTTGGTCCGGCGACATTTTGAGACCGGCCAGGCCGCGATAAGTGGCGTTCAGTACTCCAAAATCGCCGCATCCTGGACACCAGGTTGGCTTCACTTCACTTTTATAATCTTTGGGTGTAAGAGTTACAGGTGTCTGTATCAAGATTAACTAACCTCCTCGATTGCCCGCAGGATCTCGCCCGCGGTGAAAGGGATACCACCAAATTTATTTACTCGAATAGCTTGTAGTCCATACTTAGCGCCCAGTAAATTAGCCAACTGTCCAGAATAATTACACTCGGGGACAATCACCGATTTCACTGAACGGATAAAATCGCGAATTGTGCGATCGGGTAAAGGTGAAAGAATCTTTGGATGGAGGGCCGCCACTTTATAGCCC
>DMFQ01000463.1:13384-15960 GCA_003450555.1 Ktedonobacter sp. | reverse complement strand
TCTCCATACCGTTGCGGCTTGGGCAGTTCCTCAGCAGCAGTATCAAGCTTACGGAAACGCTTCTCCATCATCGCCGTATGGTCTTCAGGTTCGTAGTCAGGATGTCCTTGCTCATCATGTTCCAGACCAGTGGCTACATAAGCCATCGCGCCGGGACCAGGTGAGCTGATCGGGGAAATACCACTTGCAGTGTAGGCATAGCGCGAGTAGCTGTGCGCTGCCTGAGTAGCTCCGTTGCCATTGAAGGATGAACCGTTTACTTCAGATTTGATGCGTCCCTCGATCTCCATAGGTTTGAAGGCGCTACGATCAACGCTCTCCACACGAGCTGTCAGCGACTGGTCGGTGAGGAAGATCACCGGTATCTGGTAGCGTTCGGCCATATTAAAGGCTGTGATAATCAGGCTGTAGCAATCTGCTACATCGGAAGGTGCAACGATCATACGAGGAGTATCACCATGGCTCGCGTTTAGGGCGAAGCTCAGGTCCGACTGCTCCATCTTCGTCGGCATACCAGTACTGGGGCCAGCACGTTGAGCATCCACGATCACCGCGGGAATCTCTGCCATCGATGCATAGCCAATCAGTTCGGTCATCAATGAGAAACCTGGACCAGATGTTGCCGTCATGGCACGCACACCGCCGAATGACGCGCCGAGGACAGACGCCAGAGCTGCAATTTCATCTTCGGTCTGCATGAAGGTGCCCCCGATCTGCGGTAACTCTTTCGCTAGCGCCTCCATAATGTCGCTTGCAGGCGTAATTGGATATCCTGCGAAGTAACGGCATTCGGCGGCGAGGGCCCCTGCTACCAAAGCCTGGTTGCCATTGAGCACAACACGATCAGCCTTTTCAACCGAGCCAAGCTGGAAAGGATCACGTTTGGATAATTGCTGAGTAACATATTTCTTCGCAATCTCTAGAGCCAGCATATTCTTTTCCATCAAAATCGGATTTGACTTACGTGACTTAGAGAGTTTAGACTCCACGACATGGGCGATAGCCTCAATGGGTGGACCGAACAAGCCCGAAATAGCACCTAACATGACCATGTTTTTGGTCTGGAAAAGTTGTACTTCCTTGCGGGCAAGCTCATTGAATGGGACGGCATAAGCGATAAAATCGCCAGCTTCCGGTGTAAAGTCGGCGGGATCATAGACCAACACTCCGCCGTTACGAAGGTCGCTGATATTGCGATCATATGCCTCTTTGTTCAAGCACACAAGTACATCAGGATAATCGCCCATGGACTTGATTGGTCGATCTCCTATGCGCACCTGAAACATACAAGGTCCGCCGAGTATTTCGGCTGGAAAGGTGCGGAAGGTATACACGTGATACCCCCAGCGAGCGGCTCCCAGGGCGATAATGTCACCACCGGATATGGTTCCTTCGCCCGATTCGCCGCCAATGCGAATAGTTATTTCATTCATCGTTGAACGCCCCCCTGACTGGGAAAAATTTTTGACCGCGCCATTCGTCGAGTATGGCGCGGCCCTAAAGTAGCGGGTCTCGATATCTTGGATAAATTTTTGCAAGAAGCAGTTGCATATCTATTCGGTTGGACCGAGATACATACAATGGAAGTGCGTTTTCTACTACCACTTACCACGCAGCAGTGAAACATGAGTACTAAGCCTATCGTCTTTCTATCTGCCTGCTATTGTTTCCTGACTGCCCGTTACTTGTACTTCATCGACTAATTGCCTGTTCCAACTGATTCAACTGAACAAAGTGGAACAAGGCTCTAACATATAAACACTTGTTATTATATCACACTTAATTGCTTATGGAGCATGAACGGAACTTAATTTTAGGAATTATGAGTAAATTTATCGAGAATGATTGTGCTTGGATGTCATGAGCGAGTTCCTTTTCATTCCGCGACTACTCAGAAAAATGAACAGCATACCTCTTCCCAGTTGGTAGGAGGTATGCTATAATACGTTTTGCAAGGGCCCATAGCTCAGCGGTTAGAGCAGTCCCCTCATAAGGGATTGGTCCCTGGTTCGATCCCAGGTGGGCCCATATTTAACTCGTAGTCCTTCGCCCAAAGCTTATTCTTATCCTGGTGATTCTTCGATAACATTAACCGAAGGCTCGCTCCGTTAGTACCGACTTGATCCACTGGGACGAGATAGACTTTGTTCAGTCTCTCGTTGTACGCAGCAAAGTAGTCGCATTGTCCTCGATAGTTCCTCGGCTGTCTATTCTTTCCCGTGACGTTGCTTATCGAAGTGCTAAACTTGAGTACCGTCCCGCTTTCATCAATCCGGGCTGTTTTACATTGCACACGCCAGAACTGCCCATCCGCATCCTCAATGACAAGATCATACCGTTGGTTCCCTCCNNCGGTTAGAGCAGTCGGCTCATAATGTGCGCCCATGTGTCTTTACATACCAAGCCTACAGGGGTAGGCGGCACTGAGGTTAAAGTGTCTAAAGCAGGGTCTTACCTGGATGGGAAACCTGAAGGGGACAATAGCATGACCTGTAAAAGTCTGGCCGGTGGCCAGGCAGCGACGCTGTATATGGTTAAGGCTGAATTGCTTGAATCCCAGTCCGCGCAGCGTGGAG
>DMFQ01000463.1:0-13299 GCA_003450555.1 Ktedonobacter sp. | reverse complement strand
ATTGGTATCACGTTTACCTTTTCCAAGTAGTCCCATGTGTTCCTCCTCTATAACTCGTAATTCTGTGCCCACCGCACATTTTTAGCCTGATTGTTCTTTGCTGGCACTAGGCGAAGATTCGCTCTGGTAGTGCCGACCTGATCCACTGGAACGAGATAGACCTTATCAAGTTCTTCGCAATATACAGCAAAGTAGTC
Source organism: Ktedonobacter sp. (assembly GCA_003450555.1). GTDB lineage: Bacteria > Chloroflexota > Ktedonobacteria > Ktedonobacterales > Ktedonobacteraceae > UBA11361. The sequence continues at coordinate 13,102 of DMFQ01000463.1, read as the reverse complement.
GCATTGCCCCCGATAATGTCGCCACTGCTTAATTTTCAATGCATAATTGTGGTTTGCTGTGTCGAATGCAACCACCGTCCCATTATCCTCTATCCGAGCCGTTTTACATTGCACGCGCCAGAACTGTTCCTCTGCATCCTCAATCAGCAGGTCGTACCGCTGGTTCCTGCCATAGACAGTAAGAACAACATAGCCAAGTTGCAAGAGTCGAGCAATTATGGCTGCCTCGCTGATATCGCCTATGCTGTTAGTAGTGCGCTTGCCGCTACTCAGCAGTCCCACTTGTTTCTCCTTTTTGATCGCCAAATGCCACTTGAACGTTTGATAATTCATACTACACGACACAGTACGCCAATATGCGTAAATTGTGTATTATATGCGACAAGCACAGCTTAACATACTTCTATAACTGTGTCAACACACGACACAAGCGCGCGAACATTATATAGAGCTTGACATCTTGCGTCATTATCTCTATAGTATTTTCTATCCATTAATGTTCTTGAGGTGGCTATTAGTGACTATACAAGGTAATGAGGATTTCATGACTTCCGAGGAGACTCGTAAACGTCTAGGCGTTTCTCCTCGTACACTTGAACGCTATGTGAGGGATGGACTTTTGAAAAAATATCGGCGGAAGATCGGACGTGAGGTATTTTATAAACGATCAGAGGTCGAGGATTTACTGCGGATTCGCCCTGCAGAAGACACAGACAACCAGTGAGGCATATCACGGATATGCGGTCAAACGTTCTTGCTGAGCCCATTCGTCTCCCTTGAGGCCGATACCTAGACATCTCCACAGTAATAGTTTGGCACGAAAACCGGTCAAAAAGACTGTTCATCCAGTTCTTGAGATGTTGGGCCGGTGGCGGGGCCAATCTTCTCAACTGCGAGGGATGCAGCGATGTTGGCGACGCGCGCTGCCAGCAGCATATCGTTGCCTTTTGAGAGGCGCGTGAGCAGGGCAGCTACGTGGGCATCGCCCGCGCCGGTCGTATCAACTGCCTGTATTGGTCGGGCAGGGAGATGTGTTGGCGTGATAGTGTCGCTGGCTATCCAGCAGCCCTGCACTCCTGACCGCGCTACAACGTACCCCCCAGGGGCAAGGCGCGGCACCAGCTTTTTAGCGGCCTCCGCTATATCTGCTATGCCTGTCAGTAGCGCGATTTCACGCGCATTGAGACTCAGGATGTCACAGCGAGCAAGCGCGCGTGCGAGACGTTCAGGCGGAATTTCCGCTACGAGCGGACCTGGGTCTATCACCAGTAAATAGTCTGTTGAGAGCGTGTGCAGCCATGTACCGAGCGACGCGCCGGAGACTGGATAGCACAGGTCGTACCCGGAGACATAGATGGCGTCGCCAGGTAAAAGAGGAATAGCATTCAAGTCAGATATGCTCAAGCGAGATTCGGTTCCCGGAGAAGTGACAAATGTGCGCTCGGCGTCTGGCTCAACCAGGCCAATGTCAAAGCCGGTATCTTCCCCGCTGATGCGCGGTAACACGAGTGGGATTCCGGCTGTTTTGAGATCAACCATGACTTGTGAACCCATCGGGCCATCGCCTACACGGCCCGCGAAGGCGACAGGCATACCGAGGCGCGCTGCCCCGACCAGCACGTTGAAGCCGCCGCCGGAGGTGAAGATTGCTTGCCTGGCTATACAGTCGCCGCCGCGCTCCGGTAGGTGATCGACATACATGAGGATATCCACGAGAACGCTGCCGATAAGCACGAGGCGGCGCGGTTGTATTCTCGCTGTATTATTCATTGTTGTGCCCCTATTTCCTCCTCTTACGAGATTCTGCTATAATACGAAGCACAGCAGAACAGCTTCCAGAGAAGGGGACAGCCATGACAGAGGTGACGATGGCTTCTTCCAGGCGCCGACCATTGAGTCGGACGCCAAAGGTAGAGTCGGTCATATTCGCGGATCAGATACTGAACTGTTTCTCGGTAGACGCGCCGGTGCTGGGCGTGACGCAGATCGCGCAGATACTTGGCGTTCCGAAGGCCCGTGTGCATCGTTTCCTCAGCACAATGGAGCAGATCGGCTATGTCCGGCGCGATGCGGCGACAGATCGCTACTCGCTCGGTATGCGGCTCTATGGATTGGGGATGCTGGCCGTCAATGGAGCCAGCTACCTCGAACGAATCAGTGTCAAGGCGCAGGAATTTTCCGAGCATTTTGGTTATACAGCAGTCGTTGGCATCTGGGCCGATAACGAATTTGCGGCGATTCGCACCTTTATACCTCCTCGCAGTCTGAGCGTCGCGATTCACACCGGCTTCCATAGCCCCGCTTATGTCACGGCTCAGGGGCGTGTTTTCCTCGCCTTTCTGCCACCTGAAGAACTCGACCACTATTTTCAGGCGACCGAGTTGCGCGCGTTGACAACGGAAACGCTCACAGACCCGCTGGCGCTGCGCTCTGAGCTTGATGCTATCCGCGAACATCTTTATGCCGCCGCCTGTAACCAGGCATCTCTTGGCGTGGCCGCTGTTGCCGCGCCCGTCTTCGATATCCAGGGGCGCGTACAAGCAGTCATCTCGTTGGTCTGGTTTACCCCTGAGTTAGTGCCGCGTATCGCCGAACTCGGCACGGCCCTGCGCCAGGCTGGGCTGGAAATTTCCGCCGAACTTGGCTTTCGCATCCCGCCAGCCTGGCAACAATGGGTAGGCATAAAAACGCAATAAACGGTACAGGGAACCCTCTTACCTGGGCGTCTCCACGTTCACTTGCGTATTGCGGGCAGCGATCAGCCGGAAGGCGTAATAGAGAATCCCAGCTACAATGATGCCCACATAATAGGCGATGTCGGCGCCGTGCAACGCGGACGCTATCGGACCTTCATACAGCGAGGAGTCCATGAAAGGGATGGACACGGCCAAACCGATCAGGAATGCTGCCAGACCAGGCCACTCAACAGCCGAGCGCACGAAACGCAGCCCTCGCGTTGGTCTCTCCGCCTGCCCCGGATGCAAGAAGAAATCCACGCAGACGATCGCCAACCAGGGACCAATCCAGTACGAGATCAGTAACAGGAAATTCTCGTACTTGCCCGACAGGCCATTCACGCCATACAAGGCCAGCGCGCCACCGAGTATACCAGTGGCGATTACTGAAATCCAGCGTTTGATCGGCACGTCCAGCGTGAGCAGCGAGAGCGCGCCGGTATAAATGTTGAGGGCGTTGGCGGCGATGGTGCCCAGAATGACGGCGATTAAAGCGATGATCCAGACTGGCCCCATCACTTTGACCACCAGGTCAATTGGCGACAGGCTCAGCCCGATGGTTGCTACGGCAACACCCAGGAATTGTAACCAGAAGCAACCGATGAACGAGCCGCCAAACACTGCCCCGAAGACGCGTACCTTGGACGAATCGGCTGGCAGATAACGTGCATAGTCCGCGGCGTATGGCGACCAGCTAAAGACGTAGGAAGCTACTGCCGTCACCGTCAAGACGAACAGCCCGATATGATCGGCTGTTGACAGCTTCGAGGTTAGCCCGTAATTGGCCTGCTGGAGTCCGATGACTGACATGATTACAAAGATGATCGCCAGTAGCGCCGCGCTGATGGCTTCAAAACGGTGGATGAAGTTATAGCCATAGATACCGACCAGAATCTGTGCGACCGAGAGGATTACCAGCGAAAGCCAGAACGGCAGCGTGGTCAGGCGGGCGATAGCTAATGAGCCGACGATACTGTTGACGGCATACCATCCACTCGCACTGACCCAGTTCAGTACTGCAGGCAGATACGTGCCACGCGAACCAAAACTGTGACGGGTGAATGCCAATTGCGGCATCCCAATTTCTGGGCCCATGCTGGCTGTGAGCGCCAGCAAACTGCAACCAATAATGTTGCCGATGAGAATGGCTAGAACGCCATCGACAAAGCCCAGACCGAAGATCACCGCGAGTGCGCCTACCAGCCAGACGGGTAAACCCATGTTGGCGGAAAACCAGAGCGTGAAGAGCGAGCGCGTGCTGCCATGTCGCTCTGTCTCGCGTACTCGCTCGATGCCATGCGGTTCTACAGTCAGTACTTGTTCACGATAGTCTATGTTCGAATCAAGTTGTTCTTTTGCCAGATCCCTGTTTGCCATAGCTTACTCCTTTGTTAATGCAAGGTGTAATTTCTTTATGGAGAACGACAGATTTTTCTGCTCCGTGCTATGTGTTCCTCCTTTCCGTATCATCTTGTTCCGCTTCGTGTGACGACTGGCGTTGCTTAAGTTCGCTCAACACATGTTCGGTATCCGCGCCAAGCAGTGGCGGTGCTGTGGGTGGGGCCAGGCGCATCTCTGAAAAAGTGATTGGTGTTCGCGTGACGGGCATCTTTCCTACGACAGGGTGTTCAACATATGTGATCATCTGGCGGGCGACTACCTGCGGGTTGTGCGCTACCTCCGCGATGGAGTCCACGCTGCCTGCCGGTATCCCCGCGTTCTGGAACAACTCAAGCCAGGAGTGGCGTGGTCTCGTGCGAAAGATCTGATTCAACTGCTCGACAAGCCGTTCTCTTGCCTGCATCCGCAGGTTGTTCGTCGCGTACTCTGGCGAACGATACCAGCCTTCCCCATCGTGTACGCTGTCCAGGATAGCGCAGAACCTGGGCCAGAGGGCATCATTGCCGACGGCAAGGTTAAAATAACCATCGCTGGCCTCAAAAGACTGGTACGGCGCGACATTCTGGTGTGCGCTGCCGAGTCGTTGTGGTGTGCGCCCGGCAATCAGCGCGGCGCCCGCGAAGTACGTTTGCCAGGAAACGACCGTTTCGAGCAGCGATACATCCACGTGATCGCCCTGCCCGCTCTGACTGCGCGACATCAGTGCGGCCAATGTGCCGACGACGGCCCACATGCCGGCACCGACATCAGCCACCGAGAAGCCTGCTTTTATCGGCGGCCCATCCATCTCGCCGGTGACGGCCATCAAGCCGCCCTCGCCCTGGGCGATGAGGTCGTAGCCGGGGCGACTTGCGAGTGGCCCGGTCTGCCCGTAACCGGAGATCGAGACCAGAATTACGGATGGATAGCGCAGGTGCACCTCATCCCAGCCCAGGCCCAGCCGTTCCAACGCGCCAGGGCGGAAATTCTCGACCACGACATCTGAAATGGCGATCAACTCCCAGATTATTGCTTTGCCCTCGTCGCTCTTCATATCGACAACGACGCTCTGCTTATTCCGGTTGACGCTCAGAAAATAGGTGCTTTCGCCATTGACCAACGGCGCGAAATGCCGCGTATCATCCCCTTCGGGACGCTCGATCTTGATAACCTCCGCGCCCAGGTCGGCCAGTGCGGTGGTGCAGAACGGCCCGCTCAGCACCCTGGACAAGTCCAGCACTCGTATTCCTTGCAGTGGCAGCATCGCTCGCCTCTTCCTTCATAGTACCTAACTGGATAGAGATAGAAAGCTGCTAATCAAGCTGTGCGATGACGCGCGCCATGCCGCCGTTCTCGCGCAGCTTGACCGGCAGCGCGTACATGGTGAACTGGCGCTGTGGTAACATGGCTTCCAGGTTGACGAGGTTCTCGATAAGGCAGCGCCCGGTACTGAGAACAATCGTATGGTTTGGCCAGGGCCGCGCACCGTCGATGCCGTGATCGAGCGCGAGTGTTTTCACCCCTTGTTCCATCAGCCACTGCGCCGTCTCCTCTTCAAGAAAAGGGTTGGCGGTGTAAAAATCTGACCTGTTCCAATGTTCCTCAGACCAGCCAGTGAAGATGGTCAGGATCACTCCTTCCAGTCCGTCGCGCGGCAGACCACTCTGTTCCAGGTCTGCTCTACTGATGTGGTGTCGCTCCTTAGACTGGTTGATCACGCCGCGCATGTCGCACAGCCAGGCACGCCCGCAAAGCTGATCCAGGGGAATCTGGTCGATGGTCAGCCCGCTCTTGATAAAGTGATACGGCGCATCGATGTGCGTGCCGGTGTGAATGCTCAGCGTGAGCAGGCTGTTATTCACACCATCGCGCTCCAGGGTGGTGAGCGGCTGCGAGTGAAAGTGCGGATGGCCTGGTACCGGCTCAACCTCCGGCCCCAGGGTCATGCTGAGATCGATCAAGTGCATGGCAAGTATTGCTCCTTTCAGTGCGTAATAATCAGAGTGAACGCAAGGGTCGTCCTGGAACCCTTGCACCGATCCATTTTTTGATGCGAGCAGGTGTGACGGGTATCTGGGTGATTTCGATGTTATATGCGCGCAGCGCATCTTCAACGGCGGCGACAATGGCGGCTGGAGCGGGGATAGTGCCGCCCTCACCGGCTCCCTTCGCTCCCAATGGATTGAGCGGCGATGGCGTCTCCAGGTGAGCGATGGTCATGTCGGGTAACTCGGCTGCGCCGGGCAAAAGATAGTCCATGAACGTGCTCGTGAGCAATTGCCCATCATCGTTGAAGCGCACCTCTTCGAGCAGCCCGGTGCCGATGCCGGCCACGACGCCGCCCATCACCTGCCCTTCGACGATGAGCGGGTTCAGCAGCGTGCCGCAGTCATGTACGGCGGTGTAGGCGATGAGGCGAAGCGCGCCTGTTTCGGGATCAATTTCAACAACGACAAGGTGTGCGCCCGCGGCATAGGTCGAACCCTGTGGGATAAAATATTCGGTCGCGTTCAGGCCCGGCTCGATGGGATAGCTGAATGTTGCGCCTGGGAAACGCCCGCTTGCCAGTTTGGCAAGTTGGGCCAGAGCGATACTGCGCTGCGGGCTGCCGCGCACCTGCGCCGCGCCTTCGACAAGCTCGATATCCTCCGTTGCCGCCTCGAGCAGGTGGCCGGCCAGCCGTGTGATCTTCTGCCGTACTTTCTCGCTGGCAAGGTAGACGGCGCTGCCCGCCACTACCGCTGTGCGGCTCGCGAATGTGCCTGCGCCATAGGGAATCGCCGCTGTGTCGCCTTCCTGGACATGCACGCGCTCTAGCGGCACGTTCAGGACACTCGCCGCAACCTGGGCCAGCGTCGTTTCGTGAGATTGTCCCTGTGAGGCCGCGCCCGTCTTGATGATCACATCGCCGTTGCTATCGACGGTCACGGTTGCTCCCTCGTGCGGCCCGATAGCCGTGTTCTCAATCGCCACAGAAACGCCGATGCCAAGCAGCTTGCCGGTATCGTGAGATGCTCTTTGCCGCTCTCGCCACTGCTGGTATTGTCCTTTCTCCAGCGTTGTACGCAGCAGAGCGGGGTAATCGCCGCTATCAAGTTGCATATCTGTACCGTCGCGGCCGCGCAGGCCGGTGCGATAAGGAAACTCTTCGGGTTGGATGAAGTTTTTGAAACGAATATCCGCTGCATCCATGTCGAGTTGAGCGGCGGCCTTGTCGAGCAGGCGGTTTATGATCAACGCCGCCTGCGGGCGTCCCGCGCCGCGATAGGGTGCGAGCGGTGTGGTGTTGGTATAAAACACATCGACATCGCAGTGATAATGCGGCACTTTGTACGGCCCGGGTACGAGCGTGGAGGTCAGGATGGGAACGATGATACCCCACGGCAGGTACGCGCCTGTCGTTGTCACGAAACGATCAATGACGGCCAGAATCTCACCGGAGCGCGACAGCCCCATCTGCGCGTGGTGCTGCTGCTCGCGTTCATGGACAGCAGCCTGCATGTGTTCGAGGCGATCTTCGATCCAGCATACGGGCCGGTCGACCTGCCGCGCCGCCCAGGCGATCAGAAAATCCTCGACATAGAACGGTTCTTTTGCGCCAAAGCCGCCGCCAACGTCGGGCGCGGCGACGCGGATGCTTTGTTCAGGCATATCGAAGATGTCGGCGTAGATGCGGCGGATCATATGCGGCGTCTGCGTCGCGGCGTAGACAGTCAGGCTGAGCTGCCCCAGTTCGTGAGACCACGTCGCCAGCAGGCCACGGCACTCGATCGGGACGCAACTGACGCGCCCGATATTCATCTCTACTGAGATGATGACCGGCGCATCGCGCAGCGCGCTTTCGGCATCGCCCGCATTTTGCTCGAAATGCGCGGCTAGATTTGAGCTTAACTTGCTATGCGCGAGCGGCGCGTCTCCGGTCATCGCTGCGCTGATAGAAGCCGCCACACCCAACGGCTCGTAGGAGACATCGATCTGCTCGCAGGCGTCTTCCGCGTGGTAGCGGCTATCGGAGATCACCATGGCGACCGGCTCTCCCATGTGCGCCACTTCGCGGCTGAGCGGCTGCTGCGTCACTGCCGTCAAGGCAGGGTGCGGGAACAGTAAGGGCAGCGGCGCGAACGCAACATCCAGCGCGGAGTAGATGGCGACGACGCCGGGCACCTGGCGGGCAGCAGACGTGTCCACATCGAGGATGCGCGCGTGCGCATATGGGCTACGCACAAAGGCTGCGTGCAGCATCCCAGGCAATCGCATATCCGCTATGTATCGGCCCTTGCCGCGCAGCAGGCGAGGGTCTGTGTGCCGTGTAATGCGCCGACCGATCATTGGCTTACCTTTCATTCAATAGAATCACGTGAACCTTGTCCTGCTGCTTGCCGCAGCCACCGGCGTATTATGGCTGGACGAATCGGCAGGCTTGTAAAGGCGTCGGGCGGCGCGTCCAGCGCGTCAGCGATAGCGTTGGCGATAGCAGCGCCCGCACCGGTTGTCCCACCCTCACCAGCGCCCTTGACACCTAACGGGTTATGGCGCGAGGGCGCGTCTTCGGTAATGATCGCCTCGATATCGGGCACTTCGCACGCTCCCGGCAACAGGTAATCAATAAACGTACCGCTGAGCAATTGTCCATTGTCATCATAGGCCAGTTCTTCAAACAGCGCGCCACCCAATCCCTGTGCGACACCGCCCGCGATCTGCCCTTTCACCAGCAGAGGATTTACTGCCTTCCCCACGTCATATACCACCAGGTAGCGCGCAATCGAGACGTGGCCCGTCCCGGCGTCGATCTCGACTTCGGCGGCATGCACCCCGTAGGGATAGGTCATGTGCGGCGCGTTGTAGCGTTCGCTCACATCAAGCGTGATTCCTATGCTGGCGGCAAAGTTTGCGACCTCCTGCCATGACAGGCGGCGCGTCGTCATTCCGATCACCGAGAGACCTTCTGGCTCCATGCGCACGTCGGCAGCGGATGCTTCAAAATAGCGTTCTGCGACAGTGAGGATGCGCTGTTTAAGCGCTTCGGCGGCAATATAAGCAGCGACGCCGCCAGTAGCTGTGCCCCGGCTGGCGAACGAGCCATTGCCCGCCGGTACGACATCGGTGTCGCCGTGAACGACGCGCACCTGCTCTGGCGCTATGCCGAGGCGATCAGAGCAGAGCTGGGCCAGGATTGTTTCCGTCCCCTGTCCGAGGGCCGCCAGTCCGCTGTAGCAATAGAAACGGCCTCTTGCATCCAGCCCCACGGAGGCATCTTCCCAGGGACCCAGCCCGGACTTTTCGACAAAAAACGCCCAGCCCATACCGCGCAGCCGTCCCTCGCTTCGAGCCTGTGATTTGCGCCCGGCAAACTCGCTCCATTGGATGTGCTGGCGCGCTCTGGCGAGAGCGCGGCGATAGTCTCCGCTATCGAAGACGACTTCTTCGCCCAGACCACGCGTCCCGACTGTATATGGCATCTGGTCGAGCGTGATGAAGTTGCGTTCGCGTACTACTGTCGGATCGAGACCCAGCGCGCGCGCTACGCCCTCTACCATTCGCTCGCGCACGAATGTCCCTTCGTAGCGGCCCGGAGCGCGATAGGTGCCCATCGGCGTCTTGTTGGTCACGACAACATGTGTGAGCAGGCGGAACGCGGGCCAATCGTAGGGACCGGGGAGCATCGCCTGCGTAAGATCGGGCACTGTTACGCCGTGCGTGCGGATATAAGCACCGGTATCAACCCAGATCTCGTCGTCCAGGGCCAGCAGCCTACCGTTATCGTCGAAACCAACGGTCAGTTGGTGGTATTGCTCGCGGGAATGGTTCGTGGCCATGAGGTGTTCGAGGCGATCCTCGATCCAGCGCACGGGCCGGTCAAGTTGGCGAGCTATGAATGGTATCAGGTAATCTTCTGGATAAAATTCGCCACGCGCGCCGAAGCCGCCTCCGACGTCTGTCTCAATAAAGTGGATCAGCGCCGGGTCGCAGTGAAGCATCTCCGCCAGCACCGAGCGATTGAAATGCACTACTTTTGTGGGGCCGTATACATGTATCCGTCCGTGTTCATCGGGCACAGCGAGCAGGCCGCGCGTTTCCAACGGCACTGCGGCGTGGCGCTGTACACTGAGTGAGAGGCTGAGGCGTTGCGGCGCGTGTCGGAGCGCCTCGCTGGCATTCCCTTTGCGCGACTCAATAACATGTACGTCGTTGCTGCCCAGCAGAGGATGGAGTAACGGCGCATCCTGCTTCAAAGCCGCCTGCACGCTGGCAACGGCAGGCAAGGGATCATACTCGACGAGCAGTTGCTCGGCAGCGTCTTCAGCCGCGTAGCGCGTGGCGGCGACGATCACGGCAACCGGTTCGCCCATGTAGCGCACGGTGTCCCTGGCGAGTGGCCATTGCAGCGCGTGAGCGAGTTCCTGAGCCGGAGTCAGGCGCATGGGAATCGGTGGGAGATCGGGAGGAAGATCGGCGGCGCTGAAGATGGCAACGAAACCCCTGCACGCGCGCGCTGCGTAATCATCGATGCCCTGTATGCGCGCGTACGCGTAAGGGCTGCGCACCACGCAAGCTTCGAGCATTCCGGGTACGCTCAGATCGGCAACGTAGCGTCCTTTGCCAACCAGGAGGCGCGGGTCTTCTATTCGCTTGATCGCTTCACCGATAGCCATAGTGCCGTACTCCGTCTTTTATGTCCTATTATGTCTTTGCTTCACTGTGCAGCTGTTGGCTGTGCTGGCTGGCGCTTTCGACGGCGTTCACGATGTTCTGGTAGCCAGTGCAGCGACAGAGATTGCCGGACAACGCCTCGCGGATTTCCTGCCGCGTCGGTGCCGGATTCTGTTGCAAAAACCAGGTCATTGTCGTCAGAATGCCGGATGTGCAGAAACCGCATTGCAATCCGTGTTCTTGCCAGAAAGCGTTTTGTAGGGGCGATAGGTGCTCTTCATCCGGCGCGAGACCTTCTACCGTCGTGATCTCGTGTCCTTGCGACTGTACGCCGAACATCAGGCACGAGCGAGCAGGCCTTCCGTCCAGCAGGATAGTGCACGCGCCGCAGACGCCATGTTCGCAGCCCAGGTGCGTGCCCGTGAGGCCAAGCACGTCGCGCAGCACATCCGCCAATGTCATGCGCGGCTCGACATTCTCGATGCTACAAGCGCGGCCGTTGACGTTGAGTTGATATGAAACTTGCTGGTATTCCACCCTTATTTCCTCCTGCTCCCTGGCGAGTTACTATCATGTTCAGTTCAGGCTAATCATCTCTAGCAGTCCCGTTTACCGGCGCGGCTCGCGCTCTTTGCCAGGCTCGGTCGATAGCGCGATAGGCCAGTACCTGCGCCAACTCTTTGCGATAGGCTGCGTCAGCATGAATGTCTTCCAGGGGATCGAGTTCATCGTCAATTCGGCGCAGCGCGTCTTTCACTTCCTCTGTTGAGGGTGCGCTGTTCAGCAGCGAGGTGAGGACATGGCTACAATCGACGGGAGTTGGCCCGGCTCCTCCGATGCACAGGCGCAGATCCGCCAGCGTGCTATCGGCGTTGAGCGTGACCTGTGCAACAGCTGCGGCCAGGGCAAAATCACCGTGACGAAGGGAAAATTCTTCGATGGCCTGCCCGGTGCGCGGCGGCAAGGTTGGCAGCGTAACCTCGGTGAGTATTTCGTCAAGTTCTATGCTCGTCGTCAGATAGCTGACAAAGAACGTTTGAGTATCGACAGCGCGGCTACCGTCAACAGTGCGCAGCGTGACGCTGCCGCCGAGCAGTGCGCAGACGAGGGGCAGTTCCGCCGCCGGATCAGCGTGAATGATGCTGCCGCCGATCGTCCCGCGCGTCAAAATCGCCGCGTGGCCAATAAGCTTGACCGCCTCGGCGATCAATGGGCAGGAACGGATGATTTCTGGATGATCTTGCAGCATATAATGGCGCGTCAGCGCTCCGATACACACTGTTTGGCCTGCGCGCCGCACGTAACTAAGCTGAGATTCAAGCGGGTTGAGATCAATGATCGCATCGGGGTGGGCCAGGCGCATATTGAGTATGGGGATCAGACTTTGTCCGCCCGCCAGGAGTTTCACATCGCGCTGCTGTTCATGCACAAGTTCGTGCAGCAGGCGTAACGCCTCCTCCAGGTTTGTGGGAGCGTAGTATGCGAAGGCAGGCGGTTTCATAATATTCCTCCTGGATCGTTAATGCCCGCTGAAACGGGGTGCGCGTTTCTCGCTAAATGCCTGGACAGCTTCAAGAAAGTCTCCTGTCTCGAAGCATTGAATAGCTTCCCGGGCATCCTCCTCCGGTGTCGGCAAGGGCGCACCGCTTGCGATGCGCTGCACGACATGTTTGGCCCACGTCAGACTTAGGGGCGCTCGCTCGCTGAACAGTTCGCCCAGTGCCTGCGCTTCGCGCAACAATGCCTTGTGATCGGCTACGACGCGATGCAGCAGACCCATTCGTAGAGCCTCGTTCGCGTCAACCAAACGCCCTGTCAGCAGCAGGTCGAGCGACCAGGACATGCCCACTACCGCTGTCAATCGTTGGATGTGGCCCTGTCCAACTGTGATGCCCATCTTCGAGGCGGTGATGCCCAGCTTTGCCTGTTCTGTGCCGAGACGATAATCGCAGGAAGCTGCCAGTTCAAGGCCAGCGCCAACGGCATAGCCGTTGATAGCCGCGATCACCGGAATGGGCAGCGCGGCGATCGCGCGGCAGGCATCATCTACAGCGAGAAACGAGGCGCGTGCAGCTTCCGGCGTGCCCTTCGTCGTGCCGAACTCCATGATGTCCGCCCCCGATGCGAATGCTTTAGCGCCCGCGCCTGTGATGACCAGCGCCCGTGCATCTGAACTCGCGAACGCAAGCGCCGCTCGCCGCAGTTCATGCCACATTTCTTGCGACATGGCGTTGCGCTTTTCCGCTCGATTGATGGTGATCCATCCAATCATGCCCCGTTGTTCAGTTATGATCAATGGCTCCACGATGGTTTCCTCACTCTAGTATCTACACATA
>DMFQ01000462.1:428-9021 GCA_003450555.1 Ktedonobacter sp. | reverse complement strand
CCCCTTGCTTCCGCTCCAGGGCAACCGCAAGGGTTGCCCGTACATTTTGGGTATCCCATTCTTCGGCTACAAAATCTGTTGAGAGGTCGCCGGCGATGAAGCGTGGGTGGTGCATTAGCCAGCGTGCGAAGGGAAGGGTTGTGCGCACGCCGGCAATCTGGTACTCCGCGAGGGCGCGCCGCATGCGTGCGATAGCCTGGGAACGATCTCTGCCCCACACAATGAGCTTTGCCAAAAGCGGATCGTAGAACAGCGGCACCTGCAATCCCGCGTAAAGGCTGCTATCGACACGAACTCCGGGACCCGACGGCTCTTGTAATGCCTGAACGGACCCCGTTGCTGGCAAAAAGCGATTCTCTGGATCTTCCGCCGAGATGCGGCACTCGATTGCGGCGCCGCGAAACACGATATCTCGTTGGGTGAATGAAAGAGGAAGGCCAGCTGCGACACGGAACTGCTCCTGCACGAGATCGATACCTGTGTACCATTCTGTTACAGGGTGCTCGACCTGAATACGAGCATTGACTTCCAGGAAATAAAATGTGCGATCTGGCCCCAGCAAAAATTCCGCTGTCCCAGCATTCACATAACGAATGGCCCGCACCAGGCGCACAGCCGAAGAGGTAATCTGTTCCCGCAACTCATCATCCAATACAGGTGAAGGAGCTTCCTCGATCAGCTTCTGGTGGCGCCGTTGTATACTGCACTCTCGTTCGCCTAAATGCACGACATTGCCATGAGTGTCAGCGATGAACTGCACCTCGATATGGCGCGCCGGAGAGACAGCTTTCTCCATATAGACGCGTCCATCGCCAAAAGCACTTCTAGCCTCGCTGCGCGCGGTGCGCAAGGAAGTGAGCAGGTCTTTGGGATCGCGCACAAAGCGAATGCCTTTTCCACCTCCCCCGGCTGCTGCTTTGAGTAAAACGGGATACCCCAACTGTTCAGCAGTCTGGGCGAATGCCGTGTCATCTCCTTCGTCGGTCATCGCGCCAGGTACAATTGGAACGCCCGCTGCCTGCGCGGTACGACGAGCAGCGGTCTTTTCTCCCATTGCACGCTGCGCCTCTGCTGAAGGTCCAACAAAAATAAGACCTGCAGTTGTGCAGGCATCAACAAAGTCGGCATTTTCCGACAGGAAGCCATAGCCAGGGTGAATTGCCTCTGCTCCTGCATACTTCGCAACTTCGATGATTTTCGGAATGTGCAAATAGCTCTGGGAGGCTTGAGATGGACCAATATGATAGGCTTCGTCAGCCATACGCACATGTAAAGCGCTGCGATCAGCGTCACTATAGACGGCAATAGAGGTCAATCCCAAATCACGACACGCGCGGATGATACGCACAGCAATTTCGCCTCTATTAGCGATAAGGACCTTTTGAAATGGCCACGAGGAAGCAACAGAGGAAGTAACAGGAGTGGGTGCAAACGAATTCATGGATGCTCCTTCCCAGCGCGGATGTTTCTTTTGGTGATAGTATAGCATCATTGATCACAGCAAAACCAACCCAAAAGAGGTCCAGAAACCTTGCTCTGCTAGAAATCTCTTTGTGCAACAGCTTTTCTTTTTATTCATACTAGGAAAATCAGGTAGTTTCACTACCCAAAAGTGTTATTTTCTGCTCAAGTGATGTACACTAACTTAGGAGTCATGTCCCTTGGGGTATTTGTCATGCCATCGCTGTTGTTCAATGGTTATTTGGAAGAGCGCACAAGTTACAGGAGATCGCGTGCTGCTTGAGAAGGGTTTGAAGCTATCATGTTAAGATTTTTTAGCAATATACCTATTTTCCGTCGCCTCTTCATAGCGTTCGCAGTAGTGGCGGCAATACCAAGCATTGTGATTATATTGCTGGGCAACTTTTATCTTACTTCGCTGAATAGTCACGGTCAGGCAGTACAAACCAGTTTTGATGCGCAGAGTATTGCATCTAACCAGTTGATAAATCTACAACGTATGAACGCGCTCCTCCAGACGCGCCAGGATCAGGTCACTGCCAGCCTGAGTGGCGTCATTAAAGATCCAGCACTCTTTGCCTCAGGAGCATTGATAGGCAGTGATATAGAAGGCCGTCAAACAGACTTCGGGCAGGTATTAACAGAGTATAAAAATAACTACACATTAGCTACTTCCGACAATATGAGCAATGTGCGTAATATCCTGATGAGTGACATCACTAATGGATCGATTATCACCGATCAGCAGACGGCACTCAACAATGTAACAACTAAGCAGTGGCCTGCTTATAGTGCACTACAGAAGCAAGTACTGAACCAACTCCAGACATCTGATGATGCTATACGACAGCAGGGTAAGGTATTTACCCCAGCTGAGGTAAATCAGATTTTCGCGAATAATTATGCAACGTTGTTTAAAGCCAACTTAGCTTTTACCGATCTTAAAAATAGTTGGCAGCATGTGGTCGATGACGCTGTGAGTATGGGTAAGGCTGTGACTGCCATCGGGGCAGCAGAAACTCAACCTATTTTGATATCGACAACTATTGCAGCCTTCTTCATCATTCTTATGGTTCTCGCTACTGGATTTGTCGTGAACCTCACCATTACTCAACCTCTACGACAGCTTGCTTCAATGACACGGCGTATCGCTAAAGGCGATACCAGCGCCCGCGCAAGGACGACGGGCCATGATGAAATCTACCTTGTTGCGACCTCGATGAACAACATGTTAGACAATATCGTACGCCTCATTCAAGAAACGCAGGCTCAACGTGATAACCTACAAGCGCAGGTCGAAAAGCTGGTCAGTGAAGTCAGCGGTGTCGGTGAAGGAGATCTTCGCGTACAGGCAGAAGTTACCGCCGACGCACTCGGCGTACTGGCCGACTCGTTTAACTACATGGTAGAAGAGTTAGGAAGCCTGGTAGTGCGTGTCAAGACGGTCGCTCACGAGGTTGAGAGTTCAACAACAGCGATCTTCGACCGCTTGACTCAACTGGTGGAGACAGGAGACATCCAGCTCAACCAGATCTCTAACGCTACAGTAGAAGTGGAGCACATGGCCGATTCAAGCCACCAGGTAGCTGACCGGGCAGAAGTCCTCTATAACGTGGCTCGTGACGCGCGTCAAAGTGCGCAAGGCGGACGCGAAGCAGTGCAGCAAGCTGTTGAAGGTATGGGACGTATCCACGAAAACGTGCAGGAAACCTCCACGAAGGTACAAACACTTGGTGAGCGCTCGCGTGAAATCAATAACATCGTCGAGGTCATTTCTGGTATTGCACATCAGACGAACCGCTTAGCGCTTGACGCCGCTATCCAGGCGGCCATGGCTGGTGAGAATGGCAAAGGCTTCGGGGCAGTCGCGGCAGACATCCGCCGCCTCGCTGAACGAGCCAAGGATCAAGCAAGTATGATTGGACGCATCGTTCGCGGCGTCCGTGAAGAAATTGGGGCAGTTGCTGTTTCCATGCAAGATACCGAGCGAGAAACATCATCAGGAACCAGGCTTACGCAGGAAGCAGGTGTTGCTCTGGAATCCATCTTCTCAGCGGTTGAGCACCAGGCCAGGGAAATTGAGAATATCAACCAGATGGCGGCACAACAGTTGCAATCATCGAGCAATGTCGTGCAAATTATGCGCGGCATTTCAAGCACAACACAACAAAGCACGATGAGCACCCGCGAAGCTTCTCATAACATGGCACGTTTGGCACGTTTGGTTGAACAGTTACGCGCATCGGTAGAAGCCTTTAAGCTGCGCGAAAACCAGGGTTACTACATCCCCCCAACCTCAAATGTTAGTGTCACCCCGGTGAATGGCCAGGATAACAATCTATCGGTCAGCGGCATCTTCCGTACAGTTACCTCAACCGCTCTGCCTTCAGGTATGAGAGGACAAAATGCTTTGCCACCAGGACGCACCGCTGGTCCTTTCGCACCCTTCTATCCAGTGACGCCCAATCCACAAGATGAATGGGAAAGACAACAAATGCAGCCACGGCCCGAAGAACAATGGTATGGTGAACAATATAATCAGCATACAGGCAATGGCAGCAGAAACAGGTGAGTTTCGCAGAGAGACAAAAACGAGGTAGTCCATATACTGTGGATTACCTCGTTTTTGTCTCTCTTTATGATTTATCTATAACTAATTAGTTATAGATAGCATCCATAACCCCTATCCGATTTTATAGACTTTCATCATGAGAGCCTGTTAGACTTAGAGTAAGCAAACAGTATCGATAACTTTTACATTTTTGTCAGAGTCAACAATTTTCTATCAACGAAGTTGAGGCGCTTTTCAGGAGGCCACCAATGATTGCACAGCGAACGATGATCACAGAAAATAGAACTAAAGACGATGGTGCCGCGGTTCGCGAGGCCATGCGATTACTTTCATCGCAGCCCTCAACACAGCAATGGGTCTGCGAAGTATGTGGTATGATCCATTCTGAAACTGCGCCTGTTGAATGTGATAGCTGTGGATCGCCAGCGCTCGTGCACCATCTTGACTCCAGCCGCGAAATGAATAGCCACTGGTAATAGATATCTGAGCAAGCCATTTGAGCTTTGCCGCTAGAAAAAGAGATACCCATAAAGTCATGCACTGCTTATGGGTATCTCTGTTCTTATCGGTTGAAGTCTAATCGTCATTAACGCCTTTGACGTACCGACTCGTACAATATAATTCCTGTCGCCATGGCTGCATTCAAAGACTCCACCCTGTTCGCCAGGGGAATAGAAATTGAGAGAGTCGCCAATGCTCTGGCCTCTGCTGATGGACCTTGAGCTTCATTGCCGATAATGAGTGTGAAAGGTACCCTTAAATCCTGCTCGTAATAGATATGTGGACTACCAGCTTCAGCCAATAAGACGCGCAGACTACCGGCACAGTGTAGCGCCATCCTCTCCGCGATAGCCTCCCACGAGAGATTGGTCCCTATTGGTAAAGCAACATGCGCACCTGCCGCCGATCGCAGGACCTTGGGATTAAAGCAATCAACACAGTTAGCAGTCAGTAACACCTCGTGAACATCAGCAGCGAGGGCCGTTCGCAAAATAGTGCCCATATTGCCGGGATCAGCAAGATTGTCGAGAACGAGGAGAACGGGGCGCGATGCCGGGGTACGCTTTGCGTGTATTTGTGATGGATCGAATAGTGCAAGAGGTAGCACGCTCACCACGCCCTGGGATGTTTGTGCGTCACTCAACGCATCCATTACCCGTTCACTCACCTCTATCAATTGATCGTCAAACAAACCCGTTGTATGTACAAGTTGCTCAAGCAGCGCTTTTCCCTTCGTCGTGCGTTGCAATAACTCTGGCTGGTAGTACACCTCTTGTGGCACGATACCGGCATGTAACAAGGCTTCAAGAAGGTGTGGCCCCTCCATCAAGAAGAGGCCGCTTTTTTTGCGGCCTCTCGTTGTATATAAGTCTTGCAATTTGCTAACGCGTGGGTTATGAGGGCTAGTAATGAGCATTGGCTCTCAGCCTTACTTGATCGTCTCCAAGGCGGTCTTCACCAGGGTACCAAATGCTACCTCATCGTGGACGGCCATCTCGGCGAGAATCTTGCGATCGACGTCGATGTTGGCTGTATGGATCGCGTGCATCAACTTGCTGTAGCTGACGCCATGCATACGTGCAGCCGCGTTGATACGGGTAATCCATAGGCGGCGCATATCGCGCTTGCGAGTCCGACGGTCGCGGTACATATACGCCATCGAGCGCATCACGGATTCATGCGCTGGACGGAAAAGACGTTTACGTGTACCACGATGGCCTTCAGCCATCTGTAAAAGTTTTTTATGTTTCTTGTGTGCGGCTACGCCACGTTTCACTCTGGGCATCGTTAATCCTCCATTCGATTCTTTCTACATGACCAACAAATTAATAGGCATAGGGAAGGAGACGTTTCATACGGCGCGTATCACTCGCGGGCAGTTGAAAGTCTTTATCCATCGAACGGACGGCCTGAGGTGACTTATTGCGGCGCAGGTGGTTTAAGGCAACCTTGCGGCGCATCATTTTACCGGTACCGGTAACTTTGACGCGCTTTGCCATAGCTTTGTGCGTTTTCAGTTTCTGCTTCATGACTCTTCTTTCCATATTCATATACGGGGGGGGAGGCAATTTTTCTGTGAATCAAATGCTGCGAATCTATCTGCTTGAGCGCACAACTACCATATGAGCTAGCGCACAATAGGAGAGAGGCAGTGTGGGTGGCGATTCTTGCCCTGCAAACTCATTTTCAATCCCACAAACACGTACTCTATTGAAGGCGCAGAGAAGCCTTTGTCCAGAGCACATCCCCGTTGCGTGTCGATTATAACACATCTCACATGCATTGAGCAATAGGAGAAAACATTACTCACTTCCATTTCATCAATTGCAATTTCATCATCACCAAAAAGAGGCTGTTGCGGAGAACCCGCAACAGCCTTTCCTCCTATACATCACACAGTGATACAAGAGATAGCGACGATTTTATAATGCGGTATGACGAGAAAGCGCTGGTGCATGGCCCGAGCCAACGACGACAGTGCTCGACGTATTCGTACCAACGATAACCGGCAAGCCGCCCGTAACGGTGTACATCGCTTCGTTGAACGTGGTACCAAGCGGTTTCTTCGCTACCGCGAACACCGGGTGAGCCCTTCCATCTGATGAGATAGAAGTTGAGATGTAGTCCCCCACCATCCGACCCTGGGTTGTGTTCGCCAACCAGGTCGTCTGCATTGGGCCAGCAAGCTGGGTGTTTGCCGTCCAGTGGGCGCCGCCATCAGTTGAAGACGAATACCCGACATCAAGCGTACAATTGGAGCCACAGTTCGCAATCGGGAAGTAGTAGTAGGTCACCGCAAGGTGAGCGCTACTTCCAGAGGTCGACTTGTCGACGGCAAAACCAGGAATAAAGTGGTCGATACCACTATTCACAGGATCACTGGCAACACGCTGCACGGCTGACCAATGTGTACCATCAGAGGATGTACTATACACAATGTCGTTAGCACTGCAATTCTTTTCGAACCGGCAATCCTGCCAGGCAACATAAACTTTGCCAGAGCCATCAATTTCGGCAGAAGGCAGTGGGCTGGTGCGCATGCTTCCGCCATCGTTAGCTGTATCGATCGTTGCAACGGTAACAGGGGCATTCCAGCTTGAACCGCCATTGGTCGATGTGAAAGCAGAGATGGTCCCATTCAGATCTTCAAATGGCACGACCACGGTGCCATTGGGCCGAACCAGGGGTTGTCCGCCCAGACCTTGCGGGGTACCAGATGGGCTTTTCGCCGCTCCCCACGTCTTGCCACCAGTAGTGGAGGTGCTCATCAGCTCCTGGTCATTGAGGTTCACGCTGTCAAACTCGGTATAGCAATTCCCATAAAATGGGCTGCCGACGGTATCGTCACAGACGCTCCAGTTTTTGTCGTAAAAAACCCCATTTGAAACCACCGCGACGGGATTTCCCCAGGTCAGACCTCCATTGGTCGATCGGCTGACGAGCACATCGACGGGCGCACCTTCAGCACCTGTAAGTGCCAGATAAGAGATGATCCAGACTTTATGCTTTGCATCATAGGCAACAGAGGGATCGCTGGCCCGGGCGTATTTGCCAGGAGGAGTCGCGTAGACCGTGGTGTCGGGCAAGAAACCATGCTTCCAGGTCGTACCGTTGTCACCGGAAGTGGCCCACCCGATATTGGAACTCCCTCCGTCAGTAAAGCGACCTGACTGAAAGGCCGATACGATGGTAGAACCGTTGGAATACGTGTCAGGCTCAACTTGCGTTTTGTGCTGGCTCGTACTGTTGGTATAGGGGTCACTGCTAATCTTGAGCAGCGTGACCCCGCCCGAAGCAAAGGTCAGGGCCGTTGTTGAAAATGTCAACAACAGGGCAATCACGAGGGCAAGAGCGGCGCGAGAGCGCCATTTGATACGGGAAAGGACTGGCATGCGTCATTTCTCCTTTGGTAAAAAAGGGGACAGTAAATAGTTGGGTTATGTACGTGGGATGAAGGTTTGGCATTTCCCCCTTATTGCAGTGATAACATATGATTGCCGTCGCTGTCAATTGCAAGAGCTAAAAAAATAAGGTCAGCCGTTCTCAACCTTTTTGGGGATGACAAGCAGAGGACTCAGTTATTTTCTGAGTCCTCTGCTTGTCATGTCAGCTATTGATTTCACGCAAAAAACCGCTCAACGCCTACAGGCAGATCTGGCACGATCCGTGATGGCAACGTTTGTTCGCCACGAAAAATGCCCAGCGAGCGGTACTCACCTGCCTCCAATACCAGTACCTGAATAGTACTGGTTTCAATGTTGGCAATCCAATATTCCTGCACTCCAGCCTGAGCATACTTCTCATATTTAATTACGCGATCATAAAGAGCCGTGCTGGGAGAAGCTACCTCAACTACCAGGTCGGGCGCACCTACAACTTTTTTCTCTAACACTTTATCTAAGTGCGCATTCAGCACGACCAGGACATCTGGTTGAAACACATCTCTGGGTGATAGCTGGACATCAAAAGGAGCAACACGCACTTTGCCCAAACCGGCAAACTCGACATGAGTTAGCAAATGATACGTAAAACGCGCTACCGCATCCTGATGCGATCCAT
>DMFQ01000462.1:0-192 GCA_003450555.1 Ktedonobacter sp. | reverse complement strand
GGCAAGGCTGCATAATCGTTATATGTCCATGAGCCTTGCTCAGGTCCCGGCATCCAATCAGCAGGTGTTGCTACTGATAGTCTTTCACTTGTTGCCATAGTAGTCCTGCCTTTCGTGCATAGGAAAGGAGCTATATTATCAATAAGTACTGCGAAACAGTAACAAGAAAAATATCTCACATCCTTATTATCG
>DMFQ01000063.1:14580-15261 GCA_003450555.1 Ktedonobacter sp. | reverse complement strand
CGACAAGAGCTATCCGTACATCAAGGTCTCGCTCACGGAGGATTTTCCCCGGGTCTACCGCGTGCGCAGTTTTCACCGCGACGGCAATCGCTACTTTGGCCCCTATACCAATTCGGGGGCGGTGGATGCCACGTTGGACCTGTTGAACAAGCTCTTTGCCTTCCGCACCTGCCGCTATGACGCGAGCACATGGGCGCCGCCCGCACAGGGTGATCCTCCTGCGGCATGGAAGCAAAAATTGCTGCCGCGCCCCTGTACGCAGTACTATATCCACCGCTGTATTGCTCCCTGTGTCGCCTATGCCACGCGCGAAGAGTACAACGCGGTCATCAAACAGGTGATCCTCTTTTTGGAGGGCAAGCACGATGAAGTGGTGAAATCGCTGCAGGAGAAGATGCAGGCGGCGGCGGAGAACCTGAACTTCGAGGAGGCGGCGCGCATGCGTGATCGCATCCAGGCGGTTGAGCGCGTGCTTGAGAAGCAGCGCATCATTTCCACGGAGGGACAGGACGACCAGGATGTGATTGCTTTTGCCAGCGGCGAGGATGAGACCTGCGCGATGACCTTCTTCTTCCGCAACGGCAAGCTGATCGGGCGCGAATTTTTTATCTTGCAGGGGACGCGCGATAGCAGCCCGGGCGAGGTCATGGCCTCCTTCCTGCAGCAGTTCTATGAGAGTTC
>DMFQ01000063.1:5247-14439 GCA_003450555.1 Ktedonobacter sp. | reverse complement strand
CAGACGTGGCTGCGCGAGAAACGCAAGGGAGCGATCACCATTACCGCGCCCAAACGTGGAGACAAACTGCGCCTTATTGAGATGGTGAAGCAGAACGCGCGCGAGGTGCTGGAGCAGCAGCGCATCAAGTGGCTGACCGATAGCCAGAAGACGCAACTGGCCCTGGAGGAGCTCCAGGAAGCGCTCAATCTCGCGGCTCCCCCACAGCGCATCGAGTGTTA
The DNA here is from genome assembly GCA_003450555.1 of Ktedonobacter sp. Taxonomy (GTDB): domain Bacteria; phylum Chloroflexota; class Ktedonobacteria; order Ktedonobacterales; family Ktedonobacteraceae; genus UBA11361. Next base: position 14,218 of record DMFQ01000063.1, on the reverse strand, counting down.
CGATATCTCGAATACGCAGGGCACGAACTCGGTGGGTGCAATGGTGGTTTTTGAAGCGGGACGACCCAAAACCAGCGAGTATCGCCGCTTCAAAATCAAGACCGTCGAGGGGCCAAATGACTTCGCCAGCCACCAGGAAGTGCTGCGCCGCAGATTCCGCGCCGTTGCAAAACAGGCATCCGCCGAAGCAAGCGCTGGCATGGATGTGGAGAATGCTCTGCTTAACGCATCCATTGATGCTCTCGCCAATGCCGTTGATGGAGTGGCTGAGGCTGGGGTTGGCTCTGATGCCAACCCTCAACCCATTGCGTCCAACGGTAGTGGCGTGCCCGATGCTGCCAGCGCTGAACAGGTCGCGGCGAGCAGCCAATTGCAGCACGATTGGGCCATGCCGGATTTAATTATTATCGATGGCGGCAAAGGCCAGCTCAGCGCGGCGATGGAGGTGCTACAGGAACTGCGCATCGATATACCGACGGTAGGACTGGCCAAAGAGAACGAAGAAATTTTTACCCCGGCTTCGCCAGACCCGATTATACTGCCCCGTTCCTCGCAAGGCCTTTACATGGTGCAGCGTATCCGCGACGAGGCTCACCGCTTCGGCATTACCTACCATCGCAAACTGCGCTCCGATCGCACATTTAAATCCGTGCTGGACGAAATACCGGGTATTGGTCCCAAGCGCAAGCAGGCCTTGATGAAACATTTCGGCTCGGTACGAGCGATGAGCGCGGCCAGTGTGGAGGACCTCGCGGCCCTCGATGGCATGACCCGCGATGCCGCTGAGAAGCTTAAGGAGTATATTGGCCGTGGCGAGTAATGGAATAATTTGCCGACTGTATTGCGTTCTAATGTATAGAATATCCGGACAAACTCCAGGCACTCACGAGGGACGTCATCTCCCCTTGTGGGTACCCGGTTCTTACGTATTCGTTATTTAGCACTCTCTTCTTGTAATTGACAATCAGTACAACGTGCGTTAGTATACTATTAAAGAAGGGTAGCCTCAAGGTCTACCCGTCGTGTGCATTGGAGGAGCAGCCCGGGTGGCTGTTCAGACCTTTTAGGGGTGATAAGCAGTATGCCGACCTATGAATATCTCTGTCAGGCGTGTAGCCACCGTTTTGAGCGGTGGCAAAAAATGATCGATGATCCATTAGTAACCTGCCCTGAATGCGGCGGGCACATTCGTAGGGTGTTTTTCCCCGCCGGTATCGTCTTCAAAGGCTCTGGATTCTACAAGACCGATCATCGCAGCCCATCAGCTGCAGCGGATGCTAATGCTAATGCTAATGGTCACTCGACGAAGGGCGAAGAGGCTGCCACTAGTGCCGCTAGCAATGAGTCTAAGGCCCCCAGCGATGGCAAGTCAACCACAACCGAAACCAGTTCAGGTAGCAAAGGCACCTCCAAAGGTGAAAATAAGGCGCCAGTCGCTACTACAACAGCTACAAAGTAGGAGTCTGGTTTACCACACTCTTGACATAACAGGGTACGACACAGCTTTCAACTGCCTTTCCTGGCGGTTTCACAGAAATACCTGGTATTGAAAGCTGATCTTCAAGGGGTTTATATGGCAGAGACGGCACTTGCCGCAATTCAGCGCAGGCAGATTGAAATTACGATTGGTGAGTTATTGCTTACCGATGACCATTATATGCGTCTGGAGATTACCGAACGTTTGCGCCATCTCATTGCTCACGCTGATAGGACGCTGGATAAGTCGCAACTCAGCGAGGGAGCTTTAGAAGAGTTGGAAGAATTAAATTTACTCCATTAACCAAACGGCTTTGTCCGTTTGGTTAATGGAGTAAAAGCCTCGGTTCCCCCCCAATATTCCTAGTAACACGTTCTTTTCGCATACCTGCATGTATAATTAGTATACACTCCCAGACACAATAGGTAGGTGTAGGGGATAGGGAGACATAAAGGTATGCAAGTTCAGCGCCAGCAAACACAGGATGAGATCGTAGAGGCTCTGCAACGCCAGGTTGACGAACTGACAGAAGCTAATTTCTTACTAGAGGATCGATTGGCGCGTAAAGAGCAGTTTATTGCTATGATTGCCCACGAATTGCGCGGTCCACTGACTCCTATCATCAGCTACGCGCAGATGGTGGCGCGTCCCACACAACGGCCAGAGACAATCCAGCGCGGCACAAAGGTTATTATCAGCCAGGCCAGACGTTTGACACGCCTTGTCAATGACCTGCTTGATTCGTCCCGCCTGAATTCGGGCCAGTTTACGTTGGTACGGCAGGCGTGCGATATCGTGGCATTGGCAAGTGAGGTTGTGGAGGAATTGCGCCCTGTCGCCCCGTATCATACAGTAGTATTGGAGATTCCTTCGACCTCCATCATTGGCAAATGGGATCGCGGGCGCCTGGAACAGGTGCTGGGAAACCTGCTGGATAACGCGATCAAGTATTCTGACGAGCATACTACTGTCACGGTTCGGATTTGGGAAGAGGACGAAAGAGACAATAGCGACGATAGCGTGCATGTCAGCGTCCATAATCAGGGTGCCAGTATTCCTTCGGCTGAGATGGGGCAGCTTTTCCGCCCCTATGTACGCTTACAGGCAACCAGCGCGCGCGAGGGTTCCGGCCTGGGGTTGCACATCACCAAAAGTATTATCGAAGCGCATGGAGGTGTACTGCGTCTAGTACCGCACACTGCTGAAGGCCAGGGGACAACCTTCTCATTTGACCTGCCATTACATTGAGCAATCCGCTTCAGCCGCGCACATAGCTATAAAGCGGGGCTGCTAAAGTTGCCTTGACATTGGCTATATTACTGATGTATTATCCTCAGGTAGGATATTTTCCCATTTTTGCAGGATGTATGGGCGGTTGCTGAAATTGGTAGACAGGGCAGACTTAGGATCTGTTGGTGATGAACCGTGAGAGTTCGAGTCTCTCACCGCCCACTCTGGTTATCGAGTTAATGGGGTAGTCACACGTTAGTTATACGTTCGCTAGTATGCGGGAGTGGCTCAGTGGTAGAGCATCTCCTTGCCAAGGAGAAAGTCGCGGGTTCGATCCCCGTCTCCCGCTCCAGATTTACTTGAGCATTGGGTGACCGCAGGCTCGGTCTTCATTAGGAGAGAGCATGTCGTCCTCATGGGCAAGTGCAAATGCAACTCACGCAGCATAGGTGGCTCTCCGTTTTGAGAAACTGAAGAGTGAGAAACGCGCTGCAGACTGCGGCCTCTTGTCGGGTGTTTGGGGGGTGTGGTCTATGGTATGAGTGATTGCCTCTCTGTGCTTCCCAGCATGTCTCTCTTGTCTCTTGTCTCTTGTAGCTACGATCACGTATTCAGGAGTGCGTAGATGTCTGGGTGCCTATCCTGATAAAAAATATTGGTTGCACTGTTTACCTGTTGGAGGAAATGTGAAGGTTTCGGTTGAAAAATTAGCTACCAGTGAGGCAGTCCTTGACGTAGAATTGTCCTGGGATGAACTGGAAAAGGCTTCGGATAAAGCGTACCGCAAGTTGGTACAAAAAGTTGATGTGCAGGGCTTCCGCCGGGGCAAAGCTCCCCGCTCCTTGCTTGAACGCAAGCTCGGCAAAGAATATATCTACCAGGAAGGTCTTGATGAACTGATTACCGAGACCTATCGCAACGCTGTCAAAGAGCATGAACTGAACCCCATTACCAGGCCCGAGCTGGAAGCCCCCGTTTTAGAACTGGGCCAGCCCTATCATTTCAGCCTGAAAGTGCCGATTATTACTCCTGTAGTGCTTGGTGATTACTCCTCCCTCCACTTTGACCGCGAAGAGGCCGATGTTACCTCCGAAGAGGTTGAGCAAGAGTTAGAGTCGATGCGTGCTCGTCAGACCACCTGGCACGAAGTTGAACGTCCTGCTGACTATGATGATCGCGTGACGGTCGATCTTAAGCTCACCGTCGAAGAGCAGAGCATCTCCGACCTGAAAGACAACCCGTTTGAACTCACGCGCGAGCGCTACGGCATGTTCTCTGGTATGGACGAGCATATTGTTGGCATGCAGGTAGGCGAGAGCAAAGAGTTTACCACCGTCCTGCCAGAAGACTATAACAACGAAAAATTGGCCGGAAAAGAAGCTCACTACGCTGTGACCCTCCATAAAGTGGAGGTTAAAGAGGTTCCTGAACTCAACGACGCCCTGGTCAGTACCCTTACCGATGGTCAATACGATAACCTGGAAGACCTGCGCAAGGCCATCAGCGATAATATTCTCGAGAGCAAGCAGCGACGCATTCGTGATGAATTGCGCGAGAAAGTACTCAATGCTGTTATCGAACAGTCTCAGATCACTCTCCACCCTCTGTTGATCCATGAAGAGGCTGAAGAGATGCTGCATCAGCTTTCACATCTGTTGGAACAGCAACACATGTCAATGGATCAATACCTGCTCATGACGCGCAAAACTCGCGAAGAGTACTTGAAAGATATCGAACCCGAAGCTGAAAAGCGTGTCAAGCGCGAGCTTGTATTGGACCAGGTAGCCAACCAGAAAGAGATCGGTATTCTGCCGGAAGAGGTCGAGGCGATTTTCCGCGCCTATGAGCAGGCAGGACAGACGCTGCCGCGCAGTGATGCACAGATACGCTCGATAGCGGTTAATTATCGTCGCGAAAAGGCCATCTCACGCCTGATAGAATTGACGACTGATCCCGATCCCATCGCAGAGGCCGAGGCCAGTATAGAGAACGCGGAGGTTGCTGCCCTGGCCAGTGAAACTGTAAATGCTGATGATACTGTAAGTATTGAAAATGCCGAAAATGCTGAGACTGAAGATTCCCATGGTCAAGTCGACGATGAGGTACATGAAACAGATGACACTCCGGTGGATGTTGTAGAATAGAGATGTAGCCATCAGATGTGGTTCTCTAGCTGCATGTGAGGGAAAGGTAATAAACAAACGTGGCAAACTCGAAAAATACGCGCATGACATACCGTTGCTCATTTTGCGGGAAGAGCCAGGATCAAGTACAGCGGCTCATTGCCGGTCCCGGTGGTGTGTATATCTGTGATGAATGTATCGACCTCTGTCGTGAGATCATCGAGGAAGAGCAGGCGACGATCACGAAGCCGCGCCTCCAGACGGGCAAGATACCAGCGCCAAAGAAGATTTATGAGCAACTGAGTCAGTACGTCGTCGGGCAAGAGCGAGCCAAAAAGACACTGGCGGTCGCTGTTTACAATCATTACAAGCGTATCGGTGTCGGGATGCAGATCGACGATGTTGAGCTTGGCAAGAGTAACATCTTGATGCTTGGTCCTACAGGCTGTGGGAAAACATTGTTGGCGCAGACGCTTGCGAAGGTACTTGACGTACCCTTCTGTATCGCTGATGCAACGGCGCTTACAGAGGCGGGCTATGTTGGTGAGGATGTCGAGAACATCCTACTCCGTCTCATCCAGACGGCGGATTTTGATGTAGCGCGCGCTGAACGAGGCATCGTCTATATCGACGAGATCGATAAAATTGCCCGCAAGTCGGACAATCCCTCGATCACACGCGATGTTTCCGGTGAAGGTGTGCAACAGGCACTGCTCAAGATTATCGAGGGTACCATTGCCAATGTACCTCCGCAGGGAGGGCGCAAGCATCCCCACCAGGATTTCATTCAGATCAACACAGCCAATATCCTCTTTATTTGTGGAGGCGCCTTTGAAGGGCTGGATAAGATTGTCGAGCAGCGTCTGGGCAGCAACAAGTTAATGGGTTTCAGAGGGACGACTAAAGTTGAAAACGCTTCAGAAGAATCGGTTTTAACCCATCTCATTCCTGATGATTTGCTCAAGTATGGCCTGATCCCAGAATTCGTGGGGCGTCTACCCGTCGCCGTCTCGCTGGATAGCCTGAATAAAGAGGCGTTGATTCGCATATTGACCGAGCCGAAGAACGCTGTCATCAAACAGTACCAGAAGTTTTTGCAACTTGATCGCGTTGAACTGGTTTTCACAACCGATGCCCTGGATGCCGCAGCTGAGGGCGCACTCAAGCAGCGCACCGGAGCACGAGGATTGCGCAGTATCATCGAGGATGTGCTTCTCGACGTGATGTACGAAATTCCATCACGTGGGGACGTGAAGAAAGTCATTATCAACAGCGATGTGATTACTGCTCACCACAAACCTTTACTTGAGACGCGCAGTAGTCGAACAACTGCATACCCTGAAGATGAGTCTGCTTAGTGCAGACTCATCTCTTTTTACTATGCTTAATAACACAACAGTATCGTTATAGACCTAGTTCTCGAAAGGAAGCGGGCGGCATCCATGACTGAGCAGGAACGCCAGGATGTATCTGAAGATACTCAAGAAGTGTATCCTCTCGTGGCGTTAAAAAACATGGTAGTATTTCCACGCACGCGCATGACGCTAGCCATTGCGCGCGAGAAGTCTGTACGTGCTGTCGAAGAAGCGATGATGCGGCCTGACCGCGCTCTGATCACCGCCTCTCAGCGCGATCCCGATATTGAAGATCCTCAACCTAAAGATATTTACTCCACAGGTGCTCTGGTTGAAATAACAACGATGCACCGCCAGCAAGACGGCAGTCTCCAGGTCCTGTTAAGCGGCTTGCACCGTATCAGGATCGAAGAGTATGCCGAACTCGAGCCTTTCATGCGCGTCAGCATCGATATTCCCCAGGAACCTCAGGCGCGCGGCACCCAGGCGGATGCGATTGTGCGTCATGCCACCAATCTCTTTGAACACTATGCCCAGCTGAATCGGCGCTTCTCGGTCGAAGATATCAACTCTATTGTCGGGATCAAAACGCCCGCCCGCCTTTCAGATATGCTCGCGGCTCACCTGGTCACCGATACCCATCAACAACAGGATCTCCTGGAGACGTTCGATCCCCTGGAGCGTTTAGAGAAGATTTGTGTGATCATGGGCAACGAGATCGAGATACTTGAATTGGAATCGACTATCCGCAGCCGTGTTCGCTCGCAGGTAGACCGCACTCAGAAAGAATATTACCTGCGCGAGCAGTTGCGGGCCATCCAGGAAGAGTTGGGGATGGAGACCTCTTCCGAGGCAGATGAACTTCGCGCAAGGTTGAATGAAAAAACCTTGCCTGCTGAGGCTATAGCGAGGGTGCGCAAGGAGATCGATCGCCTTGAGCGTACCCCCGCACAATCTGCTGAAGTCGCCGTGTTGCGCTCCTATATCGACTGGGTCTTGGCTCTGCCATGGAACGAACGGACCTCGGACCATTTTGACATTGAGGAGACGCGGCGTGTCCTGGATGCCGACCACTTTGGACTGGAAGGTATCAAGGAGCGTATCATTGAGTTCCTGGCAGTACGGCAGTTGCGACAGCAGTTGGCCGACCGTGGCGGACATACCAGTAGTGAGAGCCAGGGGCAGATCCTGTGCTTCATCGGCCCCCCTGGCGTTGGTAAAACATCATTGGGCCGCTCGATAGCCGACGCGTTAGGGCGGAAGTTCGCCCGCATCTCGCTTGGAGGTGTACACGACGAGGCAGAAATTCGCGGACACCGCCGCACGTATGTTGGCGCGTTGCCTGGGCGCATAATCCAGTCGATGAAGACCGTGGGCGTCTCCAACCCGGTGTTCCTGCTCGACGAAATCGATAAACTCTCCGCGGAGTACCGGGGCGACCCTGCCGCGGCGCTGTTGGAAGTGCTTGACCCGGAGCAGAATAATACCTTTACCGATCACTACCTGGAGATTCCGTACGATCTCTCGGAGGTCTTCTTTATCTGTACTGGGAACGTGAAGTATCAGATACCGAGGGCACTGGCCGACCGCATGGATATTATTGACCTCCCCGGCTATATGTTCGAGGAGAAGGTTGCCATCGGGCAGCGCCACCTCCTGCCCAAAGTATTGAATGAGCATGGCCTGACCCCAGAGCAGGTGAAGATTCCTCTGTCCGTCATGCAGCATATTGTGTCAGATTACACACGCGAGGCCGGCGTGCGCAACCTTGAACGCCAACTGGCCACCATCTGTCGCAAAGCTGCCCGGCGTGTCATCGAGAAGCCAAAAACATATCTGCGCCTGACGACGAATAGCCTTGAACAGTACCTGGGACCTCCGCGCTACACGTTCACTCCCGCTGCGCAAAAAACGCAGGTCGGCGTCGCAATGGGTTTAGCCGTCACAGAGTACGGGGGCATATTGTTGCCAGTAGAGGTTGTCACTCTGGTAGGGAAAGGCGATTTACTGATTACAGGCCAGCTAGGCGATGTGATGCGCGAGTCAGCGGTGGCCTCGCTCACCTACGTGCGTTCGCGGGCCAGCCTCCTGGGAATCGATCCCAATTTTCAAGAAACGGCTGACCTGCATATTCACCTGCCTGAAAATGCCATCCCCAAGGATGGTCCATCGGCGGGTATTACGATCACGTTGGCTCTGATTTCGGCAGTCACCGGACGTCTTATCCGTGAGAATATTGCTTTGACCGGAGAAATTACTTTGCATGGACGTATACTGGGCGTGGGGGGATTGAAAGAGAAAGTGCTTGCCGCTCACCAGGCAAACATCCATCATTTGATCGTTCCGGCAGAGAATAAAAAGGACATGGCTGATATACCTGTTAAAATCCAACGCCGCATCCGTTTTACCTTTGTAGAGACCATGGACCAGGTTATCGAAGTAGCACTGCTCGGCGCGTCTCATCCTGAAGCAGAAAGTGAGAACCAGCAGGAACAGGCTCTATCCGAACCTCGCCCATTGTTTATAGATGAGCGTGTGGCTGGCAACCGTGAGCAAACGCCACAACGCACCGGTTTTCCCGCGGATGAAGAGCCTGAGGATGATTTAGACGAAAATAATCCAGCTACGTTAATCATTCCCCCGGTTGATCGTATCACTCGCGATTCTTACCCAAATTTACTGGCTAAGGAAGCTGATACACAGGACTCCTAAACAAACGGTATTTTTACCGTTTGTTTTGTGAACTAGATGGTTCACATTACGAACCTTTCGGAGTATACTACGTA
>DMFQ01000063.1:2954-4967 GCA_003450555.1 Ktedonobacter sp. | reverse complement strand
CAACAGCAGCAACAAAGCGGGCAGCAGTATGGTGGCTATCAACAGCCAGCGGGCGGATACCAGCAGGGACCTTATGGAGCTCCTCCTTCGGGCACCCAGAGTCCCCTTGGGCCTACCTCGATGGGTATGCAGCCCAATGTCGAAGCTGGCTTGAGCTATGTTTTCGGCTGGATAACAGGCTTGATTTTCTTCTTAGTGGAGAAGCAGAATCGTTTTGTGCGCTTCCACGCGATGCAGTCGATCCTGTTCTTTGGCGGCATAACGGTGATCGATATTATTCTCAATGTCATCGGCAATTTCGGATTTTTAGGATTGTTTACGTTCTTGGTTAGTTCGGCTGTAGGACTTATAGGATTTGTGGGCTGGATCGTCCTGCTGATCAACGGTTTCCAGGGCAAATACTTCAAGTTGCCTATCATTGGCGATTATGCCGAGAAGTACGCGAATCAGGGCGTTGGCGGTATGTAAGCCAGGTCATTGCTTACTGACAGAAGGTGTAAAGAAAGAGGCTTCTACACATGTGATAGTTTTGCGTGTTAGGAGTCTCTTGCTTTATGAAGAAAGGTGGCTACAGACATGAATTGGAATCCTAACCAGGGGCAGGACCCCAATCAGCCTAACCAGTATGGTGGCTATGCTCCACCACAACAGGGTGCGCCCTATGGTGGTCAACCAAATTATGGGCAGCAAGGCGAGTATCAACAACAACAGGGCAATTATCAACAACCTGGCGGCTACCAACAGCAAGGGTATCAACAAAGTGGGTATGGACAGCCGCCGCCGTACGGCCAACCACCAATGGGCAACGTCAGCCCGCTTGGCCCCAGCTCAATCGGTATGGACCCTAAGGTCTCAGCCGGACTGAGCTACCTGATCACGATTGTTGGCCTCATCTTCTTCTTTATCGAAAAGCAGAATCGCTTTGTCCGTTTCCATGCCTTGCAATCAGTGCTCCTGGCCGTCAGCTTGTTCATACTATTCTTCGTGATCTTTTTTGTCGGCATTGCCGCAGCTTTCGTAAGTAGCACCCTGGCCGGTTTGATTTTTAGTCTGGGGTACTTAGTGGTCTGGGCCGCAGCCTTCATAGGCTGGCTGATAGGAATGATCAACGCTTTCCAGGGCAAGTACTTCAAACTACCCGTGATTGGTGACCTCGCTGAGCGATGGTCCAGCAGCGGCCTCCCTACAATGTAATCCAACCATACATCGGATGCGGCTACGTCTCGTAGGGGCGCTTGGATCCCTACGAGACGACCATCCTTCCCAAGCGACCTTACAGAAGAGAGCTGGATCAAGGATGGAATCGTTGCATCACTCCAACTTTATAGCGTCCGCCACGTAGTATATAATAGGTTAGTCAAACCCGAACGAAGGATATATTACGATGGGACAGGATAAAAACTCACAGAACGATTATGGAACCGGCTATGGTGGCTACGGTCGCTACACTACACCGCAACAGCCTGATACCTCTTCTAGTAATCAACAAGACAGTCAACAGCAGCAAGGTGGGTATCAGCAAGCCGGCCAACAGCAGGGCTATCAGCAGTCCTCCTATGGTCAGCAATACCAACAACAGGAATACGAGGGCGGTACCTATCAGCCGCCGGGCAGTGCCGCGCCAAATATGAGCTCCCATGGTCCCACCTCCACGGGCTTGAGCGCCAGGACGGAGGCTCTACTGGGTTACGCGTTGTGGTGGGTAGGTGGCCTGGTTTTCTTCGTAATCGAGAGAAAGAATCGTTTTGTGCGTTTTCACGCCGCGCAATCAATCATCTTTTTTGGGGGCGTGTCCGTGCTGCTTGGCGTCCTGCACCTCATCAGCATTATCCCGCTTATTGGCTTCCTGCTGAGCCTCCCCATCGCATTTGCCAGCAACATCGTGACCATCATTGCTATTCTCGTCTGGCTCTTTATGCTGTTCCAGATGTACCGTGGCAAAAACTTCAGGATACCCATCGTGAGTGGTTACGCGGATAGCCTCGTCGATAGATTTACCTCGAAAAAGAGGAA
>DMFQ01000063.1:0-2766 GCA_003450555.1 Ktedonobacter sp. | reverse complement strand
AACCAGAGAGGCCATAAAATTGCCTCCCTTCTTTCACTATGCTATACTTGGCCTCGAATAGTGAGAAGGGAGCTTTTTTTATGGCACAAGATACTTCAAATATGCAGAATCCATTTATCGTGGGAGAGCGCATCTACCTGCGACCATTGGAGCCGGCACAAGATAATCACCTGTATTCAACCTGGATGAACGACGAAGAGATTCGCCGTTATTTTTCTATTTACCCTACCAGCGATACGCGCGGCAAAGAACGCCTGGAACTCCTCTACAAAGATGGGAAACACATCATTTTTGGCGTTGCCCTCAATGAGAACAATCGCCTGATCGGGCTGGTTGGACTGAAAGATATCAATTATATCAATCAGAGCGCGGAATTCTATGTCATTATTGGCGATCGTTCCGGTTGGGGCAAAGGCTACGGGACCGAGGCCACGAAAATGATGGTTCGCTACGGTTTTATGGAGTTGAATCTCAATCGTATTCAGACCCAGGATATGGAAGATAATATCGGTGGCTGGCGTGCCGATGAGAAGGCAGGCTTCAAATACGAGGGCACCCTGCGCGAGGTCATCCTGCGTTTCGGCAAATACAATGACGTGCGCGTGTACAGCCTGCTCAAAAGTGAATATTTGCAGAATAACAGTACGAAATAAATGAGTGTAGCTCAATGACTAGTATCGTTCGAGAAATTAGCGATAGCGAACAGTGGAACAGCTTTTTAACCAGTCAGCCGCGCGGTCACCTGTTGCAATCTTATCAATGGGGAGAATTGAATCGCTACCTTGGTGGCCGTATCTACCGCCTGGGAGCGTTGGACGATGGGCGCATGGTCGGGGCGCTGCTGCTATCGGTCGCCCAGGTACCTCTGCCGGTATCACTACCGGGCATACACCTCAACTGGCTCTATGGCTCGCGCGGTCCCACCGTAGAACAGCCAGGCTCGCCCGCGCTGCGCGCCCTGCTTGAACAGGCACATGTCTTTGCCCGTAAAGAGCACGCGGTCGTCCTGCGCCTGGAGCCTAATATAGCTGACGATGACCCGGACATGGATGCCTGGCTGGCAGCGTATCGCGCACTTGGCTTTCAAAGCAATCCCACCGCCGTACACGGTCGGCGTAGTTGGGTGTTGGATCTGCGGCCCAGTGCCGAAGAACTCCTCGCCAACTTTAAGATGACCTGGCGGCAGAATGTGCGCAGTGCCGAGCGGAAAGGCGTGGTCATCCGCGAGGCCGAAAACGATGTCGACTTCGACGCCTATTACGATATCTTGAAGATAACGAGCGAGCGCGACGCCTTCTTTATTCACGATAAAGAGTATCACCGCGAAATCCTGCGCCAGTTTGCCAGCAAGGGTGATGCTGTGCTCTACCTGGCCGAGCACGAAGGAGAGGCCATTGCCGCCAAGATGTTGATTCGCTTTGGCGATTGGTGTTGGGACATGTTCGGCGCTTCATCCAACAGCAAGCGTAACCTGAAGCCGACGTATCTTTTGCAGTATCGTTGTATCCAGTGGGCAAAGTCGCGTGGCTGCAGCTACTTCGATTTTCGCACCATCCCCGAAATTTTGGAACCAGGTGAAGAAATGTGGGGCGTCTACGAATACAAAAAGGGCTTTGGTGGTTTCTCTCGCCTGAACATACCCACGCAGGATTACGTCTATCGACCGCTTGCCTACAATGCCTGGCGCAACTTTGTTGAACTGCGCCGCGCTCGCCGCCACACCGAACGCAAAAAAGTTGAATTAGAACGAGCGGCCAGAGGCAAGAACGGCTCTCCCGCCTCGTAGAGGCAGGAGAGGCGCTGTTGGAATTATAAAAGGAATATTTTGTTCATGGAAGCACGTATCATCACCGACCGCCAGCAATGGAATGACTTTGTGGCGGCCTCCGAATGTTGTAATATAACGCAATCGTTTGAGTGGGGCGAGCTAGCGCCGCACCTGGGTGCGGAGGCCATGCTCGCGGGGGTTGTTGATGAGCAAGGTCGGCTCTGCTCCGCCATGCTGGTACTCATCGCAAATGCCCCAATCCTGCACAGAAGTTATTTCTATGCCCCACGTGGCCCTGTTATCGATGATCCCGACTCTCCTGCCTTGACCGTGTTGCTCAACTTTGTCAAAGCAGAGGCGCACAAGCGCGGAGCCTTTATGCTCAAAGTCGAACCAGGCGTGCCAGATGGAGACACTCGGTGGTTGTCCGCGCTGCAAAGACGCGGCTTTCGAGCCACTCCCTACGCCAGCCATATTCGTCACGAATGGGTGCTGGACATACGGCCCGACGAAAAAACGCTGCTTGCTGGAATGAAGGAGAAATGGCGCTATAATATTCGCCTGGCGGCCCGCAAAGGCGTCACTGTGCGTTGCGGTCAGGGGCAGGCCGACCTTGATACCTTCTACCGTATCTACCAGACTACCAGCGAACGAGATCAGTTCTTTATTCATAACAAGGCACATTATGAAGATGTCATGCGGTTATATGGCGAGGGAGACCGCGCGGCCCTTTTCCTGGCCGAGCACGAGGGGGAGGCAATCGCGGGTATCATTGTGCTGCGTTTCGGGCGCTGGAGCTGGTATATGTACGGCGCCTCGGCCAATCAGCAGCGCAACCTGATGCCCAACCACCTGTTGCAGTGGAACGGGATGCAGTGGGCAAAAGCGAGCGATTGCTGGTACTACAATTTCCGCGGCATTCCAGATGTGTTGGAGGAAGGCCAGGAGTTGTGGGGCGTCTACGTCTTCAAACGTGGCTTCGGCGGGTACGCGATGCG
>DMFQ01000203.1 GCA_003450555.1 Ktedonobacter sp. | reverse complement strand
ATGGCCTTCTCCTTCTTCGTTTTTTCAAGGGATGCAAACCACGTGTTGTTTGCCGGAATGGCGGTATTGATGGCGTTGCTCTGGACGTTTAGCGTGGGGGTGCGCGTTCGCAAGTTACTGATGCTGAGACAAAGGTAAGCTTTATAAAGATTATTTAAGAGGTAGCCCATGGCGATAAATCAAGATACAAATGTTAATCTGATGCAGGGAGAGGGGCCGGAAGGCATCACATCGCAAGAGATGCTATTGAATATGGGTCCACAACACCCCAGCACGCACGGTGTTTTGCGGTTGGTGCTCAAGCTCGAAGGAGAGACCGTGTTAGACTGTACTCCGGTCATTGGGTACCTGCACCGGGGAATAGAGAAAATTCTGGAGAATCGTCCGATCATGGGAGGTATCCGCTATATGGATAACGCGGACTACCTTTCTCCTTTGCTGAATGAGATCGCGTATGCTGGTTCCGTCGAACAATTGATGGGCATTGAAGTGCCAAGGAGAGCGCAGTATATTCGCCTGTTGACCGGTGAGATGCAGCGTATTGCCAGTCACCTCGTCGCAGTCGGTACCTACCTGGTGGATTTGGGAGCGTTTACACCCGTCCTATGGGCGTTTCGTGATCGTGAAGGTATCCTTTCGCTCTTTGAGGCCCTGGCTGGAAGCCGCTTCAATGTGAACTATCTGCGTGTCGGAGGCGTCCTGCATGATTTCCCCAAGAACTGGCTCAAAGAGTGTGAAGCTTTTTTTGACCAGTTTGAAAAGAACATGGTCGAACTGGAAATGCTGATAACTGGGAATGAGATCTTTGAGGCGCGTACGCAGGGCATCGGCTATGTAGACCCACAGCAGGCTATTGCATATGGATTGACCGGACCGATGCTGCGCGCAAGTGGCGTCAACTGGGACTTACGCGTTAATCGTCCTTACATGGCCTACCGCGAGGTGCCGGTGAAGGTACAGGTGCGCCAGGAAGGTGACTGTTACGCGCGCTACAAGGTGCGTATCCAGGAAATTTGGGAGAGTATTCGTCTCTGTCGTGTAGCGATCGACAAATTGCCAGGAGGAGCGATTTGCACACGTACGCCAATTGCGTTTCGGCCACCGCGCGGTGAGACCTACTTCGCCATCGAAGGTAGCAAGGGTGAATTAGGGGTCTACTTTATCAGTGATGGCAGTGAATATCCCTGGCGTGCCAAGCTGCGTGGCCCTTCCTTTGTCAATTTGCAGATACTGCCCGAGTTGTTGCGCGGCCATAAAATGAGTGATGTTGTGGCGATTATAGGCAGCCTGGATATTGTGCTTGGAGAGGTGGACCGGTAGTTGGTCGATGATTGACAGGAGTTGTCTTATGCATTTCTCAATTGTACCAGGTGACGATATTTTGAGCGAGCTAGGGGGGATCATCTTCTCCTGGGGCTTTCTGCAATTCATTGTAGCATTTCTCTCCTTCTTTGGCTTTGTCCTGACGAGTGCAATGATCCTGGTTCTGGCCGAGCGCAAGATAATGGCATGGATGCAGGATCGTCTCGGGCCAATACATACCGGGCCATGGGGGCTATTACAGACAGTCGCTGATGTAGTCAAGCTGCTCTTGAAAGAGGATATCCATGCCACGCAGACTGACAAGGCGCTGTTTCTCTTTGCGCCGTCGGTTTTCCTGGCACCAATCATTGCGGCCTTCGCGGTTATTCCCTTGTCGCCTTATGTTGGTCTGCCGGGCGTCGTACTTGCTACTGGCATTGTATACTACGTAGCTATGAGTTCGATCGACGTGATCGGCGTCATTATGGCGGGTTGGGGCTCCAACAACAAGTATGCCTTGATGGGCGGGATGCGTTCGGCGGCGCAGATGATATCCTATGAGCTGCCGCTGGTGCTGGCTCTGGTCGGCGTGATAATGTTGACAAGCGTCCTGGCGGGTACCCCAGGCTCAGGCTATCCAGGGAATGTAGGTATCGGAACTATCGCTATCAGAGACATCCAGGACTTCCAGAATGTGTGGCGTCCGACGGGTATCGGGATCCTGGATTTCTTCTTCCAGGGCTTTACACCATGGGCGTGGTTCTTCTTGATTCAGCCTTTGATGCTGGTCATTTACTACGTCTGTGGCCTGGCTGAGACGAATCGTGCTCCCTTTGATCTACCAGAGGCAGAGTCAGAGCTGGTGGCGGGTTATCTCACGGAGTACAGCGGCATGCGCTGGGCGATGTTCTTCCTTGGTGAGTATGGCAATATGACGATCGTTTCAGCGATTACGACGTATCTCTTCCTGGGCGGTTGGAGTGGTCCTGGTGTGTCATATCTGCTCGGCCTGAATTCTCCCGGCTGGGGATTGCTGGGTAATCTGTTGGCGGTCGCTTACTTTATTACCAAAGTGTACCTGCTCTGCTTTGTCTTTATCTGGGTGCGCAGTACGTTGCCGCGTTTGCGTGCCGACCAACTGATGCAGTTCGCGTGGTTGATCCTGATCCCAGTAACGCTGGTCAATATTCTACTGACGGGTTTGATTTACCTGGTGGTCAGCAGTTTGGGGTTGGGGAATTTAACCAATTTCGTTTTCCTGACGGTGACAGCTTCTTTCAATTGGGCTATGCTCTTCGCTTTCATCTGGATTGTAGGACGGGCTACCACGGCCACGACGCGGCGTGCGCAAGCGCCCTCGATTCGCGCGCAGCGCATGGAGAGTCCAGCGCCGCAACTGCCTGAGCGTGCTGGTGTTGCTGGTGGTGGTGGACAATAAATCCTGTTCTCCTAAAAAGAGGGTGAAAG
>DMFQ01000156.1 GCA_003450555.1 Ktedonobacter sp. | reverse complement strand
AGCCCTGCCGCGATGCTATGATAGCTTTAGAATTGGCGTGTGTGGGGTGGAATAGGAGAGGGCGAAAGAGGCCAGGGGACAAATGGAAGGTATAACTCCTGTACTGCTTTGGCCCGTGTTACTCACGGAGACTGAGCATGTGAGCTGTCGTCGGTATTCACCAGTATCCGGAGGGACTATGTTTCGTGTATCAATACGCATATGGCTTCTTGCCGCGCTGTCCTGCCTCTTATTAGCAGGCATGGTCTGGAATCGCATCCCAGCAGTCACCGTTCATGCTGCCACTGGTTTTACACTTCAGTCACGCCTGGGATTTCCGGCTGGCGACGATTGGGAACCCGCGCTAGCAGCCGACCGCTACGGCCACGTTTACGCCCTCTATAAGCACTATGACGTATCAGGACAAACCACTTGCAGTGCGTGTGCGCTGCATGTCCTGTTGCAAATCTCAAATGATCGCGGGCAAACCTGGAGCGTTCCGCAACCGATTGATCCCGAACCGGTAGTCGGCGGGCAGTACGATTCGCAAATCGTCGTTGATCCTGTCGACGGTAAGACTGTCTGGGCGTCGTTCCTCCAAAACAATAAGTCCTCAATTGCTGTTATGAAATCCACCGACTTCGGTCAGACCTGGTCAGGACCGACGATAGTTGAGAACCTGCAACGCGCTACCGACAAGGATGAATTGGCCGTGCGAGGTTCGACGATTGCCGTCTCCTTCAATGCTGTGCAGAAAATTTATGCTTCGATCTCTCACGATGGTGGTCAGACCTGGATCACTCATTTAATCAATAATGGTAGTACACAACAAGGATGGTCACTTGGCGGTGGTGCTGGCATCGATTCGCAGGGGAACCTCTATTTTAGCTGGGCTGGCTACACACAAAATGGCCAGGCGAAGGGACCAGTCAATCTTTTTGTGAGCGAGTCGCGCGATGGCGGACAGACCTGGGCCTTAACATCCATCGGCGTCAGTGGAGCGCCCTATCCCTGCTCAAACTGCGGCTTTGCCTTTTTAGGCGCTCAGTTAACGATGGCGATTGGCAATGACGATAGTATCTATCTCCTGTATAATTCGACGGTAGATCAGACCGATGGGGCACCTGAACGCATCTACTTTGTAAAATCTACCGACCATGGCGCAAGCTACTCGGTACGGCAGGACGTTTCAATGGCCCCGCAAGGGGTCGAGCACAGCTTCCCAGCGATTACCACTGGAGCGAGTAGCGGCGATGTTCGCATTGCGTGGACTGATACCCGCACAGGTTCATGGAACCTGTTTTACCGTTCCAGCACCAACGGCGGAGCTTCCTGGAGTGGTGAAACGCGGATATCAAGCTATGTCCCGGGCTATAACTACATCACACCCACGGGTTTCGGTCTGCCCTATGGAGACTACTTCCAGATGGCCGTTGATGATCGCGGGAGCACACAACTTGCCTGGGGCGAAGCTGGCAGCTATGCGGGCCCTGGTAACATCTGGACTGCGCACAACTGAATAGAGCAAAGAAGTGAAACGTTACTAAACAATTGCTGACTTGCAATTGCTTCAGTTAGACTTTATCCATCTGAAGCAGGAGCTGTACAAGTCTTTAATTATGGCTCTTGCGCCTTATCTAAACACGTACGCAATCGTTCAGCCAAAACCTGGAGTTGTTCGGTTACAAGACTCATGTGCAGACCAGGAAAGATATGGATCTCTACCTCGTTAGCTTCCTCCACTTTACGCCACCCAATGTGAAATGGCTCTTTCGTTGTCCAGTCTCTACTTGACCAAAAGAACGTAATCTTGCCAGGATAAAGACTAAGTGGCTTATACCCCAAAGTTAACCATGTAAATACGCTCTCATAGTCTAGACGGAGTGCTTCAGCTTTTGGGATAAACGAGCGGAATCTCGGAAATGTAAAGGCCGTTTTGTCTAGTGTGAGTACACGTTCACGTTGTTCAGCAGTTCCCACGCCGAGAGAGGTTGCCAATCTTTTTAAATGGTTTCGCAGGTAATCTTTCACATGTAGCCAATATATATGCGTACATCGCAGGCGTATATACCAATCAATTTGCGTATCTTCGCCAATATGCAACAACTCGCCTAAACCATGAAGTGCTTCACGAACGATTCTGTACCGGAAAGGATAGCTAAGAGCCATGGAATTCATCAATACTAATAGCTCAACTCTCTGCCCTTCCGCGTGTAGTTGGCGGGCTATTTCATAGGCCATCAAAGCACCATTGCACCAACCTCCCAGGAGGTACGGCCCCTCTGGCTGAACGGTACGTATAGCCTTAATGTGAGATGTCGCGATAGTTTCGAATGTTGGCGGGACGGGTATGTTCTCAAACGTATATGGTTCTACCACGTAAAATGGTTGGTCCGATCCCAGGCTTTGAGCTAACGGGTAACAATAGAAAGCCATACTTTGCCACTGACCATGTAAAAAGAAAAAAGGTCGCCTGGATCCACCCACCTGAATTGCCACCACGCGTTCACCTGGGCCAAATACTTCTGCTTTGGCTTGTGGAGGGGTGGCATCCGTAACCGTTTGTGTCTGCGAGAGTTCCCCACGCAAATACTTTTCGAGCAGTGCGCGCTTGATCTCTGAAAGTTCCGGCATATTTGGCATTACATCACTTTCATTTGTGTGAGTTAGAAGGACTTACTCCGGTGTACATAACGATACTATTATGAACGCATGTCTACCTCTGGAGCTTGCTAGTCCTTTCCTCTAAGGTGCTTCCGAAGTAGAGGAATCCAGCGCAAACGAGCGAAGATACCCCACAGGCATGCAGTTTCGGCTGCCATCACAAGCCAGTGTTGATTGACATCCACTTCGATACGCCGTAGCAAATACGGTGCACTGCGTGGAGTATTGCAGCCATATCTGGTTGTGAGCGACCAATCATAACCAACTTGCTGCACGGCATGCAGTACACGGTCTCCAATGTGCTTTAGCTGCCCAACAGGGTAAGCAAAGGTGCGCACGGGATGTCCGAGTTGCTGCTCAAGCAAATCACGACACTGTTCTACTTCGTGCTGGACCTCTTGAGGGTCTTTCAAGTATGCGAGTATAGGATGATGCATGGTGTGGGCGCCAAACGAGACCCAGCCGCTTTCGGCCATTTTGTGTACCTCCGCCCAGGTTAGTGGTCGCGTGCGTTCTTCCTCTACTAAGACATGGGAAGGAACTGCCAAGGCCTCGCGAAATGTTGCGAGGAGGGCTTCACGTTCAGCGACCGAGCTTGCATAACGCAGGCGGCCATCGAGTGTTTGTGCCAGCAGGTCTCTCTCCTCTAGACGTTCCAGGCAATAAGTACAGCCATCAATCGTCACCTCGTTGACCTGGGCGCGTTGGACAAGACGTTTACCTTCCAACCACCAGAAGTACTCCCCGCTCTCAATGTAACCTGGAATGAGAAAGATGGTGATGGGAACCTGCAACTCACGCGCCAGCGCAAAGCCATGCGTGTAATTATCATGGTAGCCATCGTCAAAGGTCA
>DMFQ01000244.1:2141-13911 GCA_003450555.1 Ktedonobacter sp. | reverse complement strand
TTGAATACGTCAAGCGCGGCTAGAATATTCCAACGCGCCATGTAGTTGGTGTAGGCATTGTTATTGACATGCTCGTGCCATTCGTCCGGGCCTATGACATTATTGATCTCATAATCATTATGATCTGGATGATCCTCGGAGCGACTGGCCCAGAACATGGCTGTACTTAACAAGATTTCAGCACCGTAATCGCGCATGAACTGGTCGTCGCCTGAGACGCTCCAATACTTCCAAACGGCGAGCGCGATACTCGACGTGATATGTAATTCGATAGTCCCATTGAGTACAGGAATGATTTCCCCGCTTTCGGGATGAATGATCGTCACGGGGGTCGCCTCATTCCCATCTAAGGTACTTTCCCAGGGATATTGCGCTCCTTCGAAGCCACTACGTTTTGCCTTGGCCCGCGCACCCGGCAATAGATGATAACGGTAGAGTAAAAGGTTACGCGCAAGGGCGGGGTGAGTATAGGTGAAATAGGGCAGCATAAAGATTTCAGTATCGTGGAAAACGTGCCCGCGATAGCCAAATCCTGTCAGGCCCTTTGCCGCAATACTGTAGCGATCGTCATGGGTCGATGTGCTGATGCGCAATTGGTAGATGTTATAGCGAATAGCTTGCTGCGCTTTGTCGTCGCCTTCAATGAGAATATCTGAAATGCGCCAGTAATCTAACCATTCCTGTATATTTCTGGAGAGTAATGCATCGTAACCACTTTCATGCAGCAATTTTGTATGTTGCTCGACCGCACACCGCAGCGGATCATTTGCATCACGTGATGTATACATAACGACAAGCTTTTCTGCCGTTATGGTAGCTCCTGATGCTAACTTCCCATAGAGACGGATGCCCGGGGCAAAATCTGATGCGAATACCTCGTGATTGAAACCTGGAGCCTCGGTCGTAAAGCTCATTGACTGTACCAACTGGACAGAAGAGTGGCGCGTCTGGGTATGTAGCCACAGCACTTTACCCTCTTGTCCCTGGTCGACAGGTTCCCAGTGCATGAGATCATAGTTGCCAACGGCAGTATTAAGGGTGGCCCATAGAACGATGTCAAGCTCGCCTGCTTTATCATTACTTGCCGTTTCTGGTTGTTCGTCGGCGGTTACGCTATAACGGATGCACCCCAGGTGCTCGTCCGCTAAGCTCGCGAAACGTTCGATTGAAATCGTCAGACGAATGCCACTCGAACTCTCCCAGCGCACATGTCGGCTAAGGATACCCTGTTGCACGTCTAGAGTGCGCCGGTATTCAAGCACCGTGCCAAGGTCCAGACGAAAGCGCTCCCCGTTGACGAATAGCTTGAGCGGGAGCCAGTCTGGGGCGTTCGCAAGTTCCTCTTTACCTACAGGGATAGTATCGAAGACGCCGTACAGCAGCGTTGCAGGCGATGCTCCTGGATATCCTTCTTCAAAGGCGCCTCGTGTACAGAAATATCCATTACCGTTGGTATAGACTGTTTCCTGTGCTTGTAATGTTGTGCTGTTAAAGGTGTCTTCACTTATTTGCCAGAGATTCACGAGATATCATTCCTTCATACTAATCGAGTAAATCTTGCAGGTGCTTGTTGGCGAGCGTTGGTAAGACTTTATCTGCCCTATGGAAACGCTCTTGTGGGCCGATAGCCAGCGCCTGCATGCCCCCGGTTTTGATGGCTTCGATGCCCGCGTCGGCGTCTTCAACTCCCAAGCAATCCACTGTAGGAATGTTGACAAGGCCCGCCGCGTATACGAAAAGATCTGCCGCGGGTTTACCATTAGTGACACTATTACCATCGGCTATGCCATCAAGTAAATCCGTAATCTGCAGGAGTTCAAGGACCATGTGGCAGTTTTTGCTGCCGGAACCTATGGCGGTTTTGATCCCAGCGCTCCTGATCTCCTGCAATAGTGTCCTACCACCAGCAACCAGATCGTTGGGAGACATGTTCTTTATCAGATCGTGATAATAGCGATTCTTACGATCCATCATTTCCTGGATTTGTGCTTCAGAATATTGACGTCCCCTGATGATATACATCAATGATTCACGTCTGCCGACACCACGCAAATGCTCATCGTTCTCTTCGTGGGTAAAGGGGATACCTTCATCGTCGGCTAGATGCTTCCAGGCTTGATAGTGGTATTCCGATGTATCGGTAAGTACTCCGTCCAGATCGAAAATAATTGCTTTTGGTTTTTGTAGCATGATAACCTCTTTTGTATGTCTAACTAGTCATTAAGCATAGAGGTGAGGCCATACTGACCTGTCACCTACTTGAGAAACGTGCAAGCATACTGAAAAGTAGCATTGCATTAAAATGTACACATGTATTTCATTATGATAATAGCAGGAAAACGATTTCAACGATAGATCTGGAGGAAAGCCCTGATTCAGTACAGTGAGAATACGATATCGAAGTTTGTCCTATTTGTGGCGCTAATGCGCAATACCGAAATCCTGAGGCTTATCGTAAAGAGTTTCAATAGAGATTAGAGAGCTTCACGCTTTACCGCCGGGCCAGCAAGGAATGAAGCGGTGATGGCAACAGAGCCAAAAAGCATAATCGACCCAAAAGCAGAAGTGAAATTGTGGGTCTGTTCAAAAAGAAAACCTATCAAGGGTGGGCCAAGAAGTACGGTGGGGGTTGAGATCATACTCACCAGGCCCTGTGCTACACCTTTGCTGACACCACGCAGATGAGCGGCCTCGTTGAAAACAGAGGTGTAGGGGACCGTGGTTCCGATGGCGATACAAGCCATACCAATAATGGCAAATGGTGGATAGTGGAGTGGGATGGCAAGCAGACCCACACCGGCGCATCCGAGAATTGTTCCTACGCGTAAGAGGGGAATGGCTCCAATCACTCTGCGGGCGATCAATATTCCGCCCAATGGCCGGAAGAAGATGCCGGTCAACAAGGCAAGCGAGCCGAGTGTAGCCGCGAGGGCTAGCGGCAAGCCATATTGAAAAGACAGGTACACCGCGATCCACGCGGCAATCGCATTGCCAAGACCAAAGGTTCCCATGTGCGAAAGCCCCAGAGTCCATACTGAGGGAGAGCGTACTCCAGCCATAACGGTAATATTTTCTGTCTTGTGAGCTTCATGCCCATCGCTGACAAAGAGCCAGGTGACGATCGATAAGATACCTAACAGACCCCAAAAGAGAAACGAGCCTTGCCAGCCAAAGAAGCCTAACAGATACGGGGTAAACAATAGTCCCATTGCAGCGCCAACCTGAACAGAACCTCCATACAGTCCTTGTCCCAGGGATGAATGCCTATCCAGGCTTGCTGCTACTCCAGCTCCTGCGACGAAAGCTCCTCCCGAGCCAAGACCCACAATAAAACGACATGCGAGTACCCATGCCAGGTTGGGGAAGAGCGGAAGTAAAACGCCGCCCAGTACCAGGAGTATGGAAGAGCCAATGAGCACCGGACGCTGGCCATAGCGATCGGCCAGCATACCTGCCGGGATATACATAACTGCCAGGCCTAGAAATAAGAACGTTGAGAAGAGACCTGCTTGACTGCTATTGCTATGTAAATCGATAATCAAGGTGGGAATCAATGGGCCGAAGTTTGTGTAGTGAACCGCGACGACTACCGAAGTCAGGCAAATTGCAAAAATGCGTATTGGGATACTGCTGAGTGGCCTACGCTGCGATGGTACTTCGGGTGCATGAGCTGCAAAGGTAGAGGTAGATTGTCGGGGCATGGAAAGGTTGCTCCTTGGTAGCCTGGTAGCTGAAATAATGGTTGAACGGCGTTTTCTTATTGTATCATGCTAGCGAAGAAACGTGTTTCTCTCTTAAAACATGGCGAATTATGCTATAATTCTGAAAATTTAGCAAGAGATAGAGAGGTATTATTATGGCACTCTCAGCGCGTTTCGCGGAAGCGTTCTTGTTCGCTAATCAGCTTCATGGAGGGCAGATGCGCAAGGGAACAGCGATTCCCTATATTGCTCATCTTCTAGCAGTTACTAGCATCGTACTTGAAAATGGCGGAGATGAAGACGAAGCAATCGCCGCTTTGCTTCACGATGCAATTGAAGATCAAGGGGGCGAACCCACTCGCCAGGAGATTCGGCGTCGTTTCGGTAATACGGTTGTAGCGATAGTAGATGGTTGTAGCGACGCTGATGAATTTCCCAAGCCACCCTGGAGAGAGCGCAAGGAAGCCTACATCGATCACCTGCGCGTGACTACGGCATCAGTGCGACTGGTTGCCGGGGCTGACAAACTACACAACGCTCGCTCCGTTCTTGCCGACTACCGTGTAGTAGGTGAGTCCCTCTGGCAGAGGTTCCATGGAGGGAAAGAGGGTACGCTCTGGTATTATCGTTCCGCTGCCAATGCGCTTGCAGAGATGGGTAGAACTCCTCTCATCGCTGAATTAGAACGGGTTGTTTCCGAGATCGAACGGCTTGCTTACGGAGGACCTTTATAGCAGGACATGTATCTCGATAGAGCACGGGCAAAACTAAAAAGCTGAATAATACGTGTAAAGAAGAGATATGGTGGTAAATTGACATACTATTACATGTGTGGAAAATGATTCGGTGAAATCAGAAAGGCAAAGGCATTGCCATGAATTTTCCTGTAGTTATTGGTTTGCCACAGGTACTCCTTTTTATACTGGCTATTGTAGGAATAGGGCTGCTTATATCAACTGCGCTGGGGATGAGTGGGAGAGGTATTGGGAAGCATAGGGACAATGAGGAAGAGGAAGCACGAAAGTTCGGTGAGCGGCGCAGATACCGCCGCCCCTGGAGAATAGGACGAGGTATTTTTGGCCTCGTGCTCTTATTGTTGGCGTTATCACTACTCTGGTTAACACTCCTGGTCCAAACCTATCTTGGCCTCACAAGTAACATTAAAGTTGCTCGTGTTCATGCAACACCCGTAGCAAACTCTGATCACCTCATGAGCGTCGAATTGACACTCTATGATCAAAATGGTCATCAGACCTCAGATCAAACGTACCTTGTGAAAGGTGATGACTGGCGGCTGGAAGGTGATATCATCAAATTCCCTCCATGGCTGAACATCTTCGGATTGCATTCGGGGTACAAACTGACCCGCATGGAGGGACGTTATGAGGATCCCAGCCTTGAGAGCAAGAATCTTCCTACCGTTATTGAGCTTAATGGCGGTGATGACAATTTCTTTAAGACGGTGCAGGAGCAGGCCTGGGTTTCTCCCATGGTGGAGGCAGCCTATGGCAGCGGCACCTTTTTGCGTGCAGATAGCAAAACGTATAATGTCTTCGTTTCTCAAACTGGACTCTTCGCGGAACCTGCTAAATAACCTGCCTCTATCAGTTCTCTATTGCACCTGGGTGTAACCCGCTCTGTAATTTACTCCAGGTGTAGTAGTTTCCGCAAAGCATCAACGGTCATGCTCCATGCCTCGGAGTAGGAGTTGATCAGCACAAAGTGATCGGCGCCTTGCAACTCTATCAGCGCTACCTGATCACCTGAAGTCCTGGCCGCTTGTGTATAAGCTTTGCTCATTACAAAAGGAACCCGGTCATCCTCTGTCCCGTGAATCAATACTTGTGGTACTCCCAACGGAAGCAAAGCTGCGGGCGAGGCCGCATGGTAGCGTTCTGGAACATCATTGAAGCTGCCTCCGAGCAACTCTTCGGCTGCGCCGCTTCCCAGTTTGAGTTTCCATGCCATTTCCAGGTCGGTAACTCCTGCCTGACTGACTGCTCCTATCAATGGCAATGGCGTGTTACTTTTCTCATATTTGTCACCTGGAAGCCTGCTGCCTGCTAGAATGTTATCCCGAGGAATACGCGGGCGTGCTGCAAGCCATAGGGCTAAATGTCCGCCAGCGGAGTGACCGATCGATACGACGCGTTGCAAGTCTAGAGAATAGCCGGAAGCAATAGTACGTAGGTAGTCGGCTGCCAAGGCTACATCTAACAATGTCGAGGGCCAGCCTCCGTCAGTATCGCCCACACGACGGTACTCGATGTTCCAGGCAGCTATGCCTTGGTTGGCAAGGTCTTCCGCCAGACTTGTCATTAGTGAATAGCCATAAGGAACACGCCAGAAGCCGCCATGAATCAAAATGACGGTAGGAAAAAGATCCCTGCTGCCAGGCAAGTGTAGTTCACCGAATTGCAAGTCTTCAGGGCCATATGCCAATCGTACAGTTCTCCTATCCGGAGTTTGAACCATGAGATGAGCCTCCTCTTTTGTTTCTAGTTTGCAGTATAGCCGCCTTCATTTGGACCTGTCAAACAAAGGGTTGAAGCTATAAGTAAACAGATTGTGGTCATTTATGTGAGATGATATACTTTTGAAGGCTTTAGAAGCGTGTGTTGTCTTTTTGATTGAACCGAATGGGTGGTGAACCAGCTGCTTTGATCTGAAGGATTTGAAGTGCTCGATACAAATACTGCTGCTTACCATCGTATTGTCATTTCAGGAGTAAAGAGTATGTCGGATTACCTTGACCTATACGATTACCGCACCCGCGTTGCTGCTATGTATCGGGAGAGGAACCAGGCCATCCTATCCAGGGAGGATCCCGTCATCGTCTGGCAACGCTTCCAGGCTGTAAGAGATGATTTATTCGCACACCATCCACAATCAGCCTTTGATAAGGAGCAGCGGCTTACCTTCCAGGGACTGTCTTACTTTCCATACAATGCAGCAATGCGCTTTATCGTCGATGTAGATACTGGTGTTGAGCCGACCCGTCTGAAAGTGGCGATGAATGCCGACGAATCAATGGTAATGACCACCGTGGGTCGCGTGCATTTTGTCACTGAAGGTGAGCCTGCCTCTCTCTCAATCTACTGGCTTGAGGTGTACGGCGGCGGTTTGTTCCTTCCTTTCCGCGACACGACCAGTCCGGCTGAGAGCTACGGTGGAGGTCGCTACCTCTTTGACACGATCAAGGGCAGCGATTTCCTGCCAGTCCCTGGTGAAAGCGGTTGGAAGCGCATCATGCTCGATTTCAACTACGCTTATAATCCGTCGTGCGCTTACAATGACCGCTGGATTTGCCCCCTGGCTCCCGTTGAGAATCGTCTCGCGGTGCCAATTCGCGCAGGAGAACGCAAGCAGCAACTGTCTTTAAGAAGCGTCGCATGAGTTCTATTCTAGAACTTATGAAGAACTCAATAGTTCACGAACTTCATATAATGACAATCATACAGTAGCCTGGTGACCGATGCTGCCTATTATAAAAACCTCGCAAGCAAAATAGCGCAACTGGCTGGTTCAGAGCAGCTCAACCAGCCTCGGCAAGACCACTCCCGCCTTCTCGGCTATCGTCACGTCTGCCAGCGCATCCAGGGATGTCGGTTGCAGGTTGATGATGATGAGGGGCACATTGCGATTGAGAGCAAGCTGTGGGAGCATGGCGGCTGGCATCACTTTGAGCGATGAACCGACCACTAAAAACAGGTCACATGCCGCAGCTAGCTCTTTGGCGCGGGCAAGCTCTGTCTCTGGCACGCGTTGGCCAAACAGGATCGTTGCCGCTTTAAGAAAGCCGCCACAGGCAGGGCAGCGCGGATCAATCGCACCTGTATCGATGCGTTCCTGCAGCTCGGTAATGGAGGAGCGCGCGCCGCAGAGGGTGCAGGCAGCTGCTCGCGAGGTGCCATGCAGTTCGATGACGCGCTCCGCGCTATTGCCAGCATCCTGGTGCAGACCATCAAAATTCTGGGTGATGATGCCGAGCAACATACCCCTGCGCTCTAAATCGGCCAGCGCACGATGGGCAGTGTTGGGACGCGCCTCTTTTACTTGAGACGAAAGGTGGCGCCGCGTTTGCCAGTACTGCTGGCGTGCCTCTGATTTATTGATAAAATCGTGATAGCTGACAGGGGGTTGAAGCTGCCAGACGGAGCCAGGGCTGCGAAAATCGGGAATGCCTGACTCGGTGCTGATACCAGCACCGGTCAACGCGACGATCTGGCTGGCCCGTTGCAGCAGTTCAGCGGCATCGTGGAGCCGTTCCTGAAGGGTAAGCAATGCCATGTATAATGATTTCCTTAACCAGGTGGATAGCTATGATTGTTTCTTTATGGCATAAGTATAGCGTGTAAGCGCAGAGGCATGCAAGAAAGAACTTCGCTTGAGGGCTCTGTTGAATATCAATGCATGGTAGTAAGCTCCACCGAAGTCACGACAAAGCTCGCATTTGGGCCTGTCACATATACCCCCAATTGGCCGCCTGTAAAGGGACGATCGTTGTCGGTGAACGAATGATCTGGCGTACCCAGGAGCTGGACAAGTTGGCCATTAACGTAAAAGAGAAAGGTATTGCCGCGAACGATGACTTTTATCGTGTTAATCTGATTGAGTTTCCCATTGATCGAAGCCGCCCCTTCTTTTACCAGTGTTCCGGTGTTTGTAGTATATTTCGACAATTGATAATGACCTGCCAATGTGATAGCGAATACATAGCTGGACACTTGCTGGTCATTCCCTTGCAAGCGGAATGATAAACCAAAGAGTTTGTTACTATCGCCGCCAGTTTGTGCCATTTTGATGGTCACTGTAAAGTTCTGTGACAGTGGACCTGCTGCTGTTCCCATTGGCGCGGGATGAGGAAAATAGGTAGTCTGAACATTGCCAATAGCGAGTGTGTACTTGTGCGCAGTGATATCGGCCACTAAATTCCCATTGTCCAGGTTTCCGAACGTCCAGTTATGGTCGTTATTGCGAAAGTCCTCGCTAGTAAAGGGCGCGTTTCCTCCTGTTGTGGTAGATGGAGATGAGAGGCAGATCAGGTTGTAAGACGTGCAGAGCCATGGCTGCGCCCTGTTAAAAACAAGCACAATCAGCAATATCACAATCACACTATACATAATGTAGCTCAGGCGAAACTTCCTTTTAGCCTGGGGTTGTGCAGGAGACGCGAAGCTGCCACTTCCACTTCCTGGTGGAGTGTAGTCACCTCCTGAAGTCATAGGTTGTCCGCTTTGTGGTTCGTCGCCTACTAGAAGTGGCCCATTGTAGGAACGAAACGTAGGGATCGTGCGGTTCTGTAAAGGATTTGTAAGTGCGTCACGCCCATGAGTGGAGTAGTTGTCGACGGAAAATTCATGGGTGGGGGATGATTGGAGAGCTTCTAATGCCACCGCCATAGCTTCTGCCGACTGAAAACGGTGTTCAGGTGCCTTTGCTAGCGCGCGAAATATTATTTGTTCGAGCATTTCAGGAACGGAGGGATTCACCTCGCGTGCAGCTATCGGTGTAGTGAAGACGTGCTGGTAGAGTAGTCCATCGACCGTCGTCGAGGAGAATGGTATGCGACCGGTCAACATCTGGAAGAGCACGATGCCCAGCGCATAGACATCGGTACGCGCGTCTACGGGCTGGCGGTTGATCTGTTCAGGTGCCATGTATTCAGCAGTTCCGACCATCTGGTCAACACTGGTGAGCGAGGGGTGCGTAGGGTGGGTAGGATGTATAGGGTTGTTCTGCGCCTGCGTTGAAGGAGAGTAGGGGAGCGTTTCATGGCTGCCGTCGAATAGCTTGGCGATACCAAAATCAGAGAGCAGGAGCTCGTTAGTGTCGCTCGTAGAAATCAGCATATTTTGTGGCTTGACATCTCTGTGAACGATGCCACGCTGATGAGCGAGGTGCAGGGCACGTGCCATTTGTATGGTGTACTGAACTGCCAGGTGCGGTTCAATGCGTCCCTCAACGTGTAGCTGGTCGCGCAGGGTGCCACCGCCCACGTATTGCATCACGAGATACGTGAGATTACCGATCTCTCCAAAATCGTAAACCGCGACGATATTGCGATGTTCCAGGCTGGCAACCAACTGTGCCTCGCGCTCGAAGCGTTCGCGGAATCCGGGTTGATCAGCGACCTGAGGGAGGATTACCTTGATTGCCACATCACGACGTAATCGCTCATGGTAGGCTTTATAGACCAGCGCCATACCACCTTCGCCTATCTTCTGCAGGATAAAATAGGCTCCAAGTCGTTTCCCAAGCAATGGATCGTTTTCCATACGATTACTCCGCTTTCCCCCTTATTAGGTAATGCCATTTTATCCATTTTAAGGAATGTTACTGCAACTCCAGGAAATGTTTGCTGTATTGGCTGGCCCTACAAACGAGAGCGTAGCGGGCCTTTGACAGCTATTTTCGGGTATAGAGATGATTACACGTTCACCTCCACCAGGAGGCAGCGTATCGCTTGAAGGCTTGAAGGTAATGTTCGGCACACCACTGCTGAAGGATTTCCAGCTCAGACTCATGCTCTGTGAATTGTTGCTGATGGAGGCAATACAGGTCCAAGCCTTGAAACTCTGATTCAATGTACATTGAGTGCTCGCGTTATAGCTGGGAGGATTGGGATAGATCACAATGATTTTGGGTGGGGCCTGCACAGTCAGTGTGACAGAGACCGACACCTGATTTGAGCCTATTGCGAAGAGGATCGTTCCATTGTATGTACCTGTCCCCAGTTGTGTCTTCAAGATTGACGTGGAGATAGTCACGTTTTGCGTGGAGCCTCCGTTGAGACCGCCTCTGGCAGGTGCAACGCCGAGCCAGTGTACATTGTTGTCAGTAGACACGGAGGTTGACCAGGTTCCGACGATACCGCAGTTGCTAACGACGGCAGTTTGCGGTTGTGGATCGCTGATGCCCGCGACCCCGGCAAAATGGAATGTCTGCTGGCTTGTACGAATACAGCCTGTTTGCACGGTGAATGATACATTTAGCGTCTCTGTCGCAGAGCCTTGCTGGCTGCTGAACGTGACAGTCGCGCTGTAGTTCCCTGCTTTAAGGTTCGTGGCGAGGGCGCTGATGCTGATTTGCTGCTGTCCAGGTGCCTGAATCTGTCCGGTATTATTGCCCAACTTCAGCCATGGTGCCTGGTTCTGGTCCCAGTTGGCCGTCCAATTCACCATTCCTGAACCGCCGACACAGAGCGTGACTTGTGTAGAAATCGCCTGATTGTAGCCTTCACTGACAGGACCCAGTGCTACCGAGCCAGGGTTGAGACAACTCAGCGCAGAGGGGGTCGAGGATGGTGAAGCTGTTAGCGAGGGAGATGCGGTGGGCGACGGCGTGTCAGTGGCCGTTGGGGAAGGGCTTGCCGATGGTGACGGAGCAGGAGTTTCTCCCGACTGATGAACATCGATCGTGATGCTGGCGCTGCGAGGGCTAAATCTCTCGGAGGCGCGAATAGTATGTTGCCCTGTCTTCCAACTCTGGTCGATTGTGAAGGCCACTGTAAAGGTTCCATTGATTCCGACGGTGACAGCATTATTGGCGGAAGGGATCTGATCGATGTGAACTGAAGCTATGCCCAATGCTGGCAAGGAGTTAACGTTGTGGAGGGCCTGTATAGATGATCCCTGGTGGGCAAAGAAAAGCGGCGTGGTCCCGTCGAGTGAGAATGTGACACTACTACCTGGAATGAAACTTGTGCCATGTAGTTGAAGTGTCCCTCCTGGCGTTATAGCGGTGCTACCATTCAATAAAGAAAGGCCTGGGGACAATACGGTCAGACCTATACTGGTGACGCTGGTGATGATCAGTATGGCGGCGAAAACGAATATAAGCCACACGGGTGCGCAGCCTCCGGGGTTTGGCTGATACGGACTGGGGCGACGAGTGCCGGAAGGGGGACGAGGTGCGCTATATCCTGGTGAGTGAGATATTGGATGGAGCATATGTGGCGGCGTTGACGTATGAGGTACATGAGGAAGTTGCTGTGTCTGCGATGCATAAAAACCTGAGGGGTATCCGGCATTTGCGACATTCTGTACAAACGGACTGCCAGCCATAGG
>DMFQ01000244.1:0-1951 GCA_003450555.1 Ktedonobacter sp. | reverse complement strand
CTGATGGCTGTCCTTCTGCGGCAAGGCTTACTAGCCCAAAGCCGAGTAAGGCGGCTCTGCGGCGTTGCTCTTCATCCTCATTAGTTGTGGTTGGCTGAGTACCATAACCACTTTGAACCTGGGCGCTATATTGAGCGGGTCGACCTTGCATGGGGCTTCCCCATTTTGGTGTGCTGATCGTAGTTGCTGCATCGAGAGAATTCATAGGAAGAGGCTGCTGATTACTACCACTGGTGGGTGCCCAAGGTAGATTACCTGCTGGTTGAGGTCTGGCCGCAATTGCCACAAAAAACCGATTGATTGGGCAGCTCCGCCCCACAATATACACACGTATGCAACATGAGTCCTCCCTATTGGAGTGAGTATCATCAACCAACTGATAGATAAGCGCCAGGGCTTTCCGTACTATTTCATCAACCAACAGTGATCATTTTCATAGAATAGTTTCAGATCGTTTGAAAAAAGGAATGTATCGTAGTATTTCCTAAAGCCTACCATAGGCTCTGCAAATCCGCAGTTGTTCAAATCACTTTGAAGCTGTGATTCGCTTCATAGAAAAGGAGATTGTCAGCCCTGAATATATGAACGATGGACGTTGAAGTATTGACATGCGGACTTATACCAGTAATCTGGCTATGCCATCTGCCCAAGCTACAAGCTGTTCATCTGCCATGAAGTCAGCGACGCATTGTAGGCCAAGGGGCATGCCATTTGCGGCTTTTCCAGCGGGCAGCGAGATAACAGGCAGACCTGCATGCGTCCAAGGTAGATTCATTGTCGGATTACCTGTTGTTTCGATACCCTCAGGTGCAGAACCAGGAGCGGCAGGAGAGATCCAAAGGTCGATATCGTTTTGTGACATCAGCACTTGAAACTTGGCTCGCACGAGTGCACGATCAGTTCGTGCGATGGTTAACGCCTCAGCATTTACTTGCTGCCCTTCACGAAGCGCTGCTACCGTCCGAGGTCGATAGAGCGACGCGTACTGAGCAAACCAGGCTGCATGGATCTGCGCCATCTCCGCAAATACCAACTGCCTGTTGCGCTGATTAATCGCTTCGATGTCACTCAGAGCCTTGACTCGCCGCACCGTGTAGCCCCCTTTTGCCAGCTTTGAAAGGTGTCTTTCAAAAGCTGCCAGTCCCTCAGGTGAAGCCTGAGCAAGGTAGGGGCCCTCTGGTACTCCTAGTACAGGCAATTTTCTTGGTGTTGCTGCCTGCCAATTCTTGCACAATAAAGGAGCCACCAGGGCTATTCCTGCAACATCCTGGGTAAAGAACCCGACGGTATCAAGAGGCGGAGAACAGGCAACCATGCCATCGATGGCTATACGGCCATACCCTGGTTTGAAACCAACGATGCCGCAGAAGGCGGCGGGACGGATCACAGAGCCGACCGTCTGTGATCCCAATGCAAGAGGACAGAAGCCAACTGCTACCGCTGCAGCCGAACCGCTGCTCGACCCACCGGGTGTATGAGCGAAATTATGTGGATTGCGTGTTGGTCCGGGTTCAGCCCAGGCAAATTCAGTAGAAATAGTCTTCCCCAGGATGATAGCTCCTGCGGCTCGTAAGGCACCCACGCAGGTCGCCTCTGGTCCTGCAAACAACTCAGCTGGTAGTTGCGAACCCGCGCGGGTGAGGAAACCATCGACATTGAAGATATCTTTGACGCCGAGAAGGATACCATACAATGCTGGTCGGGTATTGGGATCGGGAAAGCGCTCTTGTAATGCCTTTGCCTCCGCTTTTAGACGTGTACGGCGATCTGATTCGGGAAGGAGAGCATGAATATGCGGCTCAAGAACGTCGATGTGATTACAGACGTTCTCGATAAATGTGAGTAGATCAAGCTGGTTTGTACGCAAGGCATGAGCAGTCGTTGAAAGCGGTGCTGGTCGGAACAAGCGCGTCATCTCCTTTCGCATTATTACAGGATATAGTAACACACT
>DMFQ01000305.1:19636-19920 GCA_003450555.1 Ktedonobacter sp. | reverse complement strand
AGCTCGAACAACTTGAGGGATAGGTGTTGTAGCAGCGAGCGCAGTTGCAACGTATCAGAAGTGAGATCAACTCCCTGCGCATGCTGCTCGAACGAGAGACGGTGGCGGATCACCAGATCGCTGTCAATCAACTAACTGGCAGTGTAGATGCCCTGATCCAGTTCTTACCCCAGCAGATAATGCGGGGCGTTCCGCTGAGCGTGATTTTCAAAATGTGGCAAGCCAATAGAAAGAGGCTTCGAAATACGGCAGCAACCGCTTGCCTCCAGGCCAGGTATATGAGG
>DMFQ01000305.1:15243-19446 GCA_003450555.1 Ktedonobacter sp. | reverse complement strand
AAAGGAGTTCAAGAGGTAACCGTAGACGAAAAGCGTATCACAAGGACACATTGCTCTAGATGAACAAGAGAGTTCAAGAGTGACGCACATCAGCGAAGTTGATCGTCTTTGTGTCGCGACTGTAACCAATGTGTGAATACACCTGGAAAAGCGTCGGTGAGAGGGAAAGGAGAACTCCCTTGGACAGAGAGTGAGGCTGGTGCCCGGCTGGACATCAGCCTTCTTTTTTGTTTCACCCTTGACCATACCGTCGCGGGACCGCATCCAATCCTGCGGCTAGGAAGCGCTTGAAGACACGCTCCACGGTATCCTCGCTGCGCTGCACCAGGTGCGCAATCTGTGGCGCGGTCTGACCACGCTGGGCGAGCAAGACCATCTGATAGCGCGTGCGCGTCTGCGGATTGCCTGTCTCCTCGTAGCGTCGGCACAATTCCGCCTGTACCTCGGCAGCTAACGGGGGTAATGGAATGGGGGCTGTCATGTCTTCTTTTCTTCCTTTCTATCTTCCCTACACGTTTCCCTATTTTACAATCATCCCCGCAAACTTTCCCTGGAAGCATTTAGCTGAGACGGCCTCTGCAGCTGGCATCGAGAAAGACAAAGACGCGGTGAGAGCTGGCCTCACCTGGTGGATCAATAACGGCATGGTTGAGGGACACGTGACCAAGCTGAAATTGATCAAAAGGCAGGGATATGGCAGAGCGGGCTTTCCTCTCCTGCGTAAACGGGTGCTTCACGCCATGTAAAAGAATCACCGCGCCTCCCTCCCCAAGACTAGACAGCGGAGAGTGCCTGGAAAGCAGGGAAGGTACGAAGCGCGTCCAGATCGCTGTCTTGCTTCAACCATTTGTGCGGGCGTATCAAACGCCCGCGCATCGATTCAAATGGATAGATGAGCACGCAACCGATCACAGAGAGCTGTGACTTCTTTGGCTCCCCCTTTAGGAGCATCAGGCCAATCACCTAACTTCCAGCGCCAGAACTCTTGTGGCGTCCCCGGATAACGGGCGGTGAGAAGCAGGTGCAGATGAGGAACCACCTCGTAGTACGCTTCTACATAGACTTTCTCCGCGCCTGTACAGGTTTTGAGCGCTTTTGAGAGACGTGCCACGGCAAGCCCAATGGCTTGGCCTTCGGCTTCGGTCAGCTCCGCGAGGCCGGGAACGTGGCGTTTTGTCCTCAGCAAGAGATGGCCTAGATAGTTGGGTTCCTCGTCCTGGTAGTAATGATGCGCGGAGACGAGGTCGTCTTTCATAGAGAATCCCGCCCAAGGCAAATGGCAGATCCTCGTAGGTGGCACAAAAGGGACATCCGTCCATGATTTTCCTCCATCCTTTGATGTGATCCTATGTACACCGACGGCGAGAGCACACCTTTGCGAGGCTCTCATCATCGTCGGTATCCTATCGCCTGAGCGCTGAGATTCTTACAACAATTTTTGGCAGCTTTCGCAACTGATGAAACAGGGCTTCGCGAAAGTCTTTTCTCTCCCCACCCTGTAAATTTTGAAATTATGCCCATCATGACCTCACTCTTGGTGATGAAACATGCTTCTAGAGGGACTATATCACTTTTTGCCGATATGTCATACAAGCAGGCAATAAGCCCCCAAAGTGGACATGAGCCATAGAATCTTATGATTTACAGATATGGGCGGCCAACAAATCCAGGCATTTCCTACATCGTAGTTCAGAAGGATTATCTGCCTTCAAAGTGATCGTAGGAACTCTCAGGTTCGGTTCTGCAATTTGCAGCACCCACTGAACCTGCGAAACAAATGTATTTAGGCATTGACCACAAAGCAGAATGCCACGACCATACATGGAAAACTGGTAGGTGCGTTCGGGCACACGACCGCATTCCCCACATGGGCCAACCGCGCCGCACACGGTGAAGGTTACATCTTTCATAGCTGGCTCCCCCTTGCCTGGAACTTCTATCAAAACCTCTGCAAACAGACTGATTTAGCCATCTACATATACGTATGTATGAACGAGGTCTTGTTTTCTCGTGATGCCAACCTCAACTTGATGGTTTTGATAGGACTTCTCGAGTAACTCGCTGCGTAAGCCGAGGCTCTCTCTGCTCACTTGGAGCTTATTATCTCATAGGCTCTCGTCCTTTGGGAGTCTTATGACGAGCAAATTGGAGACCTGCTCTGAGTTGTGATACACTTGTGAGGTCGCTGATGGCCCCTGGCCCGATTGACCCGGCCCCTCACTCCTTTTGCTGATAGACGAGCTTACGGTGGAGTGTCGCCTCTCTGATCAATCTGACACCCACTTTCACCCGAAAGGATGGAAAGTCTTGACTAGAGGTATTGTATCCTTGGCTAAGGGTTGAGATTCCAGAGAGCAAAATAGAGATCGTGGGAGGTCTCCCACCACGACTCCTCCCTCCAGTGGGCATGAAGCCGTTGGACTTGGAGATAGATGGCCACCTCCGCCCCCTTGCGACTGCCAAAGGTGACGGCCTGACGAAACTTGCGCCGCAACTGCCCGATCTGATTGATGCGTTCATTGATCGTGCGCAGTCCCACGCTGCCTCCCACCGTCGCACTCCACCGCTCACTGATCTCGCGCAAACTCTGGCACAACCCGCTACTGAAGAGTACATCCTGATCCAAATCCAGCCAAAAACGTTGGAACTTCTCCAAGATCGTGAAGGAGCAGATCACATCATGCCCACACTGTTGGCATTCCAACATGGGCACCTGCAGGTCTTCCAGATGCCCCCATCCCGTCTCCAGATTGCGCAGGTCTTGCCCATCGCGGGTAAACTGATTGGACGACCACCTTCCCCGCGCGAGGTCAGTCCAAACCAAGCAGGCAGTTTACCTCCCCTTTGGAATGGTCTCCTGAACTGCTCTCTTTTTCTCCTCTTCTACCACAGGGACATGTTTGAAACGAAAGTGGAGAACACCATACTGGGGAAGGTGGTGGCGAAACAGAAGCTCACCGAAGTCTTTCTCGTTGGTGAGTAAGAATGCGGTCTTGAGAGGTGTGCGGTTTCGCTGCCATCGTGCATGTCTTCGAGCATATCGCTGTTTGCTTGCTCTCAGGAAAGGGAACGCCTGTTTTTCCTTGATGCAACTGTGATTCTTTTCGCGTGCCGCGTGATGCGGTCGTGATCTGTTGCTGCTACACTCCTACTAACTCTGAGTGGGAGGGCCTGGTCTGAACCGTTGCGACTGGATGAAGACCACATTGACCCTCCGTGTCCTGAAGAGCGGTCGTCTTGAGCAGTGAAGGAGGAGCACGATGATGTCTGAAGAGCTGATTTCGTTTCGGAAGGACTACTCTATCAGCTCCTTCCCCGTTGCAGTCAAGTTTTATCAGTGTCTGGAGATCGGACGGTGCACCTTACTTTCCCGTCTGCTTCACTCCCCGCAGGAGTTGCGCGCATTTCAGCGTGAATTGACTACGCGAGAGCCACATGGCGAGTGGATGTTCCTGGCTTACTACGAGCTAGATTGCGCGGACTAACCTGCTTCTCATTTTCCAGTAGGAGGGACAGTGGCAGGAATCTTGTTTGCTGTGGGTGCCCCATGCTGGAAAGCCGTGTCCTTACGCTGCTGCACATGCTCAAGAGATTTTGTGACCGCTCTGTGATGGCAAATCACCTCCTGAGGCTGTATCCTTACCGTAGGATGAGGAAGCAGGGAGACGGAGGGAAAAAGAAAGGAGCAAACAGCATTCGATGATGGTTCCACCCCATGGGGGCTCTAGCGTGCGGACGGGGACAAGAGTGAGACAGGAGGCAGCCTGAGTCCATGAGTCGCTGAGGTGGTTGTCGTCTGTTGTGAGACCAGCGATGCCGCCAGCACCAACAGAGAGGGGATGAGTGAGCTTCGTTTCTCATCCCAGCTGGCCACAAACCACAACGAGAGCCAATGCGAACCCGTCTCTTGGATGAGAGAACTTTGACTCCTGCCACATCATTCGGAGTCCAATGGTTTCCCGTGAGTGGAGTCTCTGACTCCTTGGGAGGCCAACGCGAAAGGAGGTACAGGATGAGCGAAGAGCAACTGACCTGGACACGCTTGGAGCAACTGGGGCTGTCCATCACGTCCCGGCAGGCTCCTGCTTCTGGCTGGGGCTATACGTGGCGCAGCAGTCAGTGGGAAGGCCCGTATGCCACCCCAATCGCCGCAGTCGAAGCGGCTTTTGCACGAGCGATTGGCCTCACCGTAATTTCTGGGGC
>DMFQ01000305.1:13419-15050 GCA_003450555.1 Ktedonobacter sp. | reverse complement strand
CCCCAGAAATTACGGTGAGGCCTATTTTATCAAGTGGTTCTACCTGCTGGCAACGCTCGACTACAATAATCCAAATCCAGATATAATTATCAACTTTGCTGACCCAAAGGTCCTTGAACAAATCAAGAGAGCTATTCAGCTACCAGTGTCTGCTATTGACGAATTAGTGCGTTTGACAAACAAGGGTCGCAAACGTCTTGGTCTCGTGCGCTCCCCACTTTTAATCATACATAGCAAGAAAGATCAGACCGTCAGTCCACTTTGTGCTGAAGAACTGTACCAGCTGGCAAGCGCGGCAAGTCCAAAGTCACTCCACTGGTTTGAACGGTCTGATCATGTTATTACACTGGGACCTGAAAAGGAAGAAGTGTATCAATTGGTCACGACGTTTATCGAAGCTACGGTCCATGCTGCTGTAAAAACTGCTCTACCTGGTGCCGCTCATCTGGACGAAGTGGACGAAACGTTCCCTGGTCATTGATGAAGACGATTTGTGAACCCTGAACATTGATGATCATGTCTGGCTTATGATCGCCATTCACATCTCTAAATGAGAGGGTCGCCGGTACCAGATCACTACCCGTTGTATAAAGTTGGGGTCCCAGGAAGATACGTGCGTGTGCAGCATCACCACCAGGGAATTCAATGACTTCGATTCTACCATATAAATTCAACGCAATAAAATGACTGGGTATGCCTCCCGACTCACTGTGTCCTACAAACTGGTCCGTTTGATATGTACGCGGACGTCCATAGCGGACATCGTCCATCGTTGTACTAAACCAGTTCGCAACGCCCATCAGAACCGTCCACAATACTAGCATGCCCAACATTCCTATACCAAGATAGAGCAGTGGATGAGCATGCCTACTCATCACATTTTTCGCTCTGGGCAAGCGATGTGATTTAGTCGGCTTTCGCAACGGAGTTTTCGGTAGAGCTTTGGCTTCAGTCGTTGCACTAGATCGACGAATAGGCGGCTGTGATTGCCTGCTCTTCTCGCTATTCGCTTCTACTCGCTCCCACTCGTTGATCTCGACGTCAGTATCCGTTGAGCGCGTCCGTGATGCACGGGGGACGATCGGTGTTGGCACATCAGTACCTGTAGGGCGCTTCTCTTGATGCATACCATCATTCCCAATTGGACGATGGCGTAATGCACTTCGAGGAGTCGTAAATTCAGTTGATTCCAAAACTGGCATAATGCATAGTCTCCTTTCCTCACGGGTAATAGCCATTTTCCTCAAGTGAAGAAATACCGGCTCCTGGCCGGAGGAACATACCTCCCTATTCCCACAAATACCCCGAACATAAACAAACACAGGTAATAGAACGGATATTCCAATTTGAATGTATTAGGCAGCATGATTAGCGGAAAAAAATTACGGACAAAAGATAGCCTGAATGAGTTGTGGTTAACAGTAATGGGGTAAAGGACGATCAGTACTTTCCTACAAAGGACACCTTTTTGTGCTCCAAGATCATCTTCTCTGGTAATATTATAGACCACACCGAGGTGATTTGGCAAGGTACTATAGTGAAGATTTCTGAAGAAGCACGACTTTCAAATCCTCAGGCAGAGGTGCCTCTAGCTCTAAGAGCTGTCCTGTGCTGGGATGAGTAAAGATAAG
>DMFQ01000305.1:11669-13401 GCA_003450555.1 Ktedonobacter sp. | reverse complement strand
ACAGAGTCGCCAACTACAGGATGCCCAATAGCCTTCAAATGTACACGTATCTGGTGAGTACGTCCTGTTTCTAACTGCAACAGTAGTAGCGTATGGCGTTGAAAGCGTTCTAGCACTCGAAAATGCGTACGCGCCTCCCGGCTTCCTGTAGCCGTTACGGCCATTTGTTGGCGATGGCGGGGATCACGGCCAATAGGCGCATCGATACTACCACTATCAACAGATACAATACCCTCAACAAGAGCTTGATAGCGCTTGACTATCTCGTGCTGCTTCATTTGCTCGATCAAAGCAGCCTGAGTACGTGCATTTTTGGCCACTATGATCAAGCCGGATGTATCTCTATCGAGGCGGTGGACAATCCCTGGACGTAACCCTTCTACGCCCAGTAGTTCAGGACAGTAGGCTAAAACAGCATTGACTAGCGTATCATCTAAGTGTCCGGGAGCAGGATGAACAACCATTCCTGCTACTTTATTGATAACTAATAGGTCTTCATCTTCATAGATTATGTCGAGGGGCAGCAAGCGAGGCGTGGCATTTCCAGAGTAAGCATCAGGAGTTGATTGAACTATCTGCACCTCATCCCCAGTTCGAAGTAGATAGCCCGACTTGCTGGTATGTCCATTGACGAGGACGTTCCCCTCTGCAATCATTTGCTGCACCGAGGAACGGGAGACATCGCTTAAGAGAGATACGATATAGCGGTCAATTCTCTGGCCGGTTTCGACCTCTCCAATGATATATATGTGCGCATCGTCAAAGACGGGTATGTCAGGATTGTGCATCTTGCTCCGTTGGGCGAAGAGGGCCACTATGATTGGTTTGAACCACACCATTCATGACTGAATCTCCTTCATGCTCGTGCTTTTCCGTGGCGTCCCCTTTTTTTCGCAGTCCACCAAACAAAATAAACAGGAAGAGCAGAAATACACCAACAGATATGGAGGCATCCGCAATATTAAAGATAGCAAAGCGATATCCAATCTGCGGAATACGAAAGAAAATGAAATCTACGACGTAACCGCCTCGTAGCGCCCGATCAATCAGGTTTCCCGCGGCTCCCCCGATAATGAGGCCAAAAATGAGTTTGTATGCCAGAGGTCCCGTATTGAACATGCGTGCGTAAAGATAGGTAATAACACAGATAGCAACTCCAATGAGAATTGCGAGCACAACATTATTCGCTAATAAGCTGAAAGCTGCCCCGCTATTCTGGATGTAGTAAATAGTGAGATAGTCGCCTATCACAGGAAGGGGTGATCTTGTCTCGGGCGGACTCAGGTTTGCCACAACCAGCGCCTTTGTCCACTGATCTAGCGTGATTACCACAATTACTATAAGCAGAGCCAGTGCATCATTGACGCGCGCACGTTTGATCGACACGATGTTTTTTCTCCCTTTCATGAAGCAGGTGGGGGTATTGTACCCGATTCCCTACATTTTGAAA
Source organism: Ktedonobacter sp. (assembly GCA_003450555.1). Classification (GTDB taxonomy): domain Bacteria; phylum Chloroflexota; class Ktedonobacteria; order Ktedonobacterales; family Ktedonobacteraceae; genus UBA11361. Next base: position 11,951 of record DMFQ01000305.1, on the reverse strand, counting down.
AGGCGATGAATATTGAGAGACGAGCATTACACATTAGTTGAGATCTGCATCGTATGTCTCGGTGATGCTCAGATTTCTTTCTTCAAGGCGTTCCTCATCCTTAACGCAACGAGCAGCCCAGGGCAGAGCCTCCAGCCGTTTCTCAGGTATAGGCTGGCCACATACTATGCATGTGCCATAGGTCCCTTTTTCAATGCGCTCGAGTGCATTCTGCACTTCTGTCAACAGAGCCTGCTCATTGACAAGTATAGACTGTTCCTGCTGGATCTCCAGGAAGTCAAC
>DMFQ01000305.1:8918-11514 GCA_003450555.1 Ktedonobacter sp. | reverse complement strand
AATCCTGAAATCTGTTGCTGCAGTTCTAACTGTTTTGTCTCAAGTCGTTGTTTCATGAGCGAAAGATCGATAGTCATAATGTAAGTAGTCTCCCTTTCCCTATAAATTCTCTTTCCTGTTATGTATTCTAGCCTATTTAGGCACTGAGGGGTAGTGTCTTGTAGCCATGTGAACATTTTGTGATGCTAGCCCGTACATGTAAATACGTGGTATGAGGTTACAACGACTCATTATAGCATAGACCATCACATGCCATGATATTAGGGACGGTACTGCAAAATACAAGAGTGAGCGTGAATATCGACCAGAAACCGCTTATTTTGCGCACTATTTTTTAAAGAATGAGACAACAGTTGTCACGCTCCTATACCCGAAACAACATCTAGAATTGGAGGACGCTCGGTGGGTAGCTCACGGAAAAGAGCATCTAAAAGCCGCTGAGGTGTGCAGGTATATTCGGGGGTAAAGGGATTGATGGTCAGTGCCAGTATGTGGATAGGGGAAGCTACCCTGACATGCAGCCCCCTGTCTGCTAAGCGCTGTAGCGTTACCGAGTGGCAAAAGATCTTGGTACCATCACCAACCACGATCTCCGCGTGACGAGACGGTAGAAGCTTTTGTGTCAGTTGTCCAAGTAGTTCGCGTGAAAGCTCTTCTGTTAACGCACCTCGTAACAGGTAGATCGCATGGTGAGAGGTTTGCATACTTTCCACAATCCATCGGGCCTCGATTGCCGGTTCGCTTTGATCAGTAAAAGGCGAAGTAAGCTCATCTTTTCGATCGGAGGAAAACATAAGTAGTCGTGTTTCGGGGAGGAGCTTCTTATATTCGTCTGTCCAGATTGATTGGGGCACCGTTAGACGAGCGAGTACATCAGCCGTTCTGCGCGCTACAAGCTCTGGTGTAGCACCGGCGCTTGTTCCTGTACAGACAATGCAGGCATCAGTAACGTTTGTAGCAGCGGCGCCAAGGCGGTTAATCGCGCCATCAATGATACTGAGTCGAGCACCATACATCCATAGTTGATCAAGCGCAGCGCGCAGTTCACGCAACAAGGTTGGACCAGCGACAACAATCCTTCCAGGATGTAGAACACGAGCCAGCATTACAGGTCCTAATGCAGTTCTTCCAGGGAGTCGTTGCAGGCGTTCAAATTGTGCACCCTCGCTCTCAGCTTGCCGTATAAAGTCCTCAGTTGTTGCTACCAAAATTCCCGCCTGGGGGATATAACGCGGCTTGGGAAGACCTGTGAGTGCATCTATCGCCTCTCCATCCAAACCAAGCGATGTGATGGCTAAGTCCTCGGCGTGATAGAGATTTTGGCGAAGGAGTGTCTCCAATAGATAATTAGTTGTGGTTGTTTTGCCTACGTTCTTTGAGAGACCAATCAACGAGAGGCGTGAGATATTTGCCTCCGACACGATCTGCGCGAGGTTTGTCGTCATTTTTGCTTCTCTTGATACGAACTAAACCTTTTAGCAAAGATAGCGCGTAATGCGGGATAGTCTCTCAACAACTGGAGGGCAACCTTTCCATGGTCTGGCATATAGCCATTACCAATATGCATCTCCACCTGGCGTGCCATCCCTTCGGCGCCCAGAGCCGCCACAGTAAAACTGGTAGCCATACTGAAAAAGAGGACACGTCCATCTGGTTTTGTAAGCAGAATAGTAGCAATCTCTGTATTAGGGACGTTAACAACGTTAATAGATAGGTCAGATAAATAATCACGGCCAGACAAGGTTTGCTGTACTTGCTTGACAAGCTCGAGTGGACGCGTCGCATTACCTTGTATAATTACATTTGCGACACCAAGGGCAGCAATATCCTGCAGCGCCTGCTCCGCCGTACTCGACGGCGATGATTTCTCCTTGAGAGCCGAGGCGCTGATGGAGGGCGCATAACGTCAACAAACCTGCAGTCCCGCCAGCTCCCAGCACCGTCACTCGTTGCCCTGGTGTAGCCAGTGCCGCTACACGGGCTGGTGCCCCTGCTACATCCAGCGCGGCAACAACCATTTCTTGGGGGAGATCGCCTGGCAGCTTCGCCAACGGATTACTGCGAAAGAAGATAGCCTTCCCTTTAACTTCTACCTCGGAACGATCCAGGTGGATTTGGTTGATATGCTCCAGGTAAAGAGGTAACCAGCTCAAAGAAGTCAGGCTGACAATAGTATCTCCTATAGCCAACTGATGTTTTCTACCAAAAGTCTCATCAAGATGTTCTATTGTTCCAACCAGAACACCGCCCGAACCGGTCACCGGATTATGCATTTTACCACGTTCTGCTACAATATCTATGATATGCCTGCTTATACGATGCGTATCTCGTTCACAAGCACTGGCGATCTGGGTAAAGCTGGCCGAGTCTATATGGAGCCGCTGTACATCGATTAATGTTTCGGTAGGATAGGCTGTAGGTGTGTTATCAAGTTTCCAGGCTGGCTGGGGCAACGCTCCTCGAGGTTCAATGACCCGATGAATACCAAGCTCACGAAAAATATCATGGTCCAGTGAAGTTTGCATTGGGGTTCTCCTCGGTTGTTTTGCCTATCAACCCATGATATGACAGTGTGCGAGTGCGTGGCAAATGCTTA
>DMFQ01000305.1:4855-8777 GCA_003450555.1 Ktedonobacter sp. | reverse complement strand
GCTTACTACGAGTAGAAGTATATCCACCCTCATATGTGCTATGCTAGTAATGACGATGCTCGTAACATACAGGTTTGTATAGGTTATGAAGAATACACGAGGATAGAAACCATGACAGTACCCCAGCAGGATAACAATTCATCAGGTGAGACACAAGCTATAGCGCAAGAGGTACCTTCGATCTTTAGTGATTTCGATCTGTATCTTTTTGGGCAGGGGAAACATTACCAGATTTATGAAAAAATGGGGGCACATCCACGTACCGTCAATGGTATTTCAGGCATCAACTTTGCAGTTTGGGCGCCGAATGCGCTGGCGGTCTCAGTAATTGGAGATTTCAATGGCTGGACTCGTGGTTCGCATCCAATGAACCTGCGCCATCAAGACCTGGGAGTCTGGGAGTGTTTTGTGCCTAGTTTAAAGGATGGCGTCCTCTATAAGTACGCGATCTACTCTCGTTATAACAACTATGCCGTAGATAAAACTGATCCCTACGGTTTTGCCGCTGAACTACGTCCTTTAACCGCCAGTATAGTGACCGATATACACTTGCACCAGTGGCAAGACGACACCTGGATGCAAGAACGTTCGGAACGGCAACAAACAAGTTCACCAATTTCCATCTATGAAGTTCATCTTGGCTCATGGCGACACGCTCCCGAGCGACATAGGGAGGGGAACCCTGAAGAGGATCGCTTTTTAAGCTACAGAGAGCTGGCACATGACCTCGCCGCCTATGTAAAAGACCTGGGTTTCACCCACATCGAGCTGATGCCTATCGCCGAATATCCCTTTGATGGTTCCTGGGGCTACCAGGTCACAGGGTATTATGCACCTACCAGCCGCTTTGGGCACCCTGAAGATTTCCAGTATTTTGTAGATTACATGCACCAGCAGGGAATCGGTGTCTTAGTAGATTGGGTTCCTGCCCATTTCCCCAAAGATGGTCACGCCCTGAGCTACTTTGACGGCACGCACCTCTACGAGTATGCAGATACACGCAAGGGTGAACATAAAGAATGGGGAACGCTCGTCTTCAACTATGGACGAAGTGAAGTACAGAGCTTTCTTATTGCGAATGCGCTCTTCTGGTTGCGAGAGTACCATATCGACGGCTTGCGTGTAGATGCCGTCGCAATCTATGCTTTATCTCGACTATCTACGTAAAGAAGGTGATTGGGTTAGCAACCAGTATGGTGGTCGAGAACACCTGGAGGCAGTAGATTTTCTGCGTAAACTCAATGAGGCAGTGTATGCCGAGCAACCGGGAACGCTTACAGTTGCTGAAGAGTCTACTTCATGGCCATTGGTCACGCGTCCAACATATGTAGGCGGCCTGGGTTTTTCGATGAAATGGAACATGGGTTGGATGCATGACATGCTGGAGTACATGCACCTGGATCCCGTCTTCCGTCGCTACCACCACAATTTGATCACCTTTTCTTTGATGTATGCCTATTCTGAAAACTTTGTACTGCCTCTCTCTCATGACGAGGTGGTGCATATCAAAGGCTCATTGATCAATAAAATGCCTGGTGATCTATGGCAACGCTTTGCCAATTTACGCGCCTTCTATGGATACATGTGGGGGCATCCAGGGAAAAAGTTGCTTTTCATGGGAGGGGAGTTTGGACAATGGCACGAGTGGAACTATGCGGAGAGCCTGGACTGGCATTTACTTGAGCCGCCAAGTGATCTCCATCACGCTCAACTTCGTGACTATTTACGCGATCTAAACGCAATCTATCAGCGCGAACCAGGTCTCTACGCTTTGGACAGTGATCCAGAAGGGTTCTCCTGGATAGATGTACATGATACTGACAACAGTGTTGTATCTTTCATGCGCCGTAGTAAAAACGTGGACGATACCCTCATTTTTGTATGCAACTTCACCCCGATACCCCGGCTCGGATACCGATTGGGTGTACCTCGCGCGGGAGAGTACTACGAAATACTTAATAGTGATGCTAATCGCTATGGTGGCAGCGGATTGGAAAACCTGCAAGCAATGCCAAGCGGCCCGGTTTTCTGGCAGTCTTGTCCGTATTCCCTGCTCTTAACGCTCCCCCCACTCAGTACAATCGTTTTAAAACGACGACTCGATGTTGTGGAGGATGGAGATGAAGACGAAAGTGAACCACAATCAAATAAGAAGCACTAAAGGACGCCTTCTACTTTTCTACGTCTTTGCTCGTAATAATTAGTGGCGAAGCGAATAGTATACGTACTATGATACTCGCTTTTTGAAGCCCCTCATGTTATGATACTGAGCGGGCTTGAGGCAATTTACTCTTAGGTAGGCGTAGAAAAAGAGAATAATCATGAGTCGTAATAGTAATCATATGAAAAATGGATCAAACAATCGCGGAAAAAAAGCAGCTGATCGCTATCGTTCTCTAAGGGGCCAGGGGCGAGGAGTGACGGAAGATGAACGACTGCTCACTCGACCCACACAACCCCTAATTAGCCCCACGGAAGTAGTATCTCAGGAGCAGGAACGTGTTGATGAGCATTCTTTCGAGCGTGCCCTGCATTTTGACTTCACTGTTACCGATCCCTGGCGGGTAATGCGCATTATGAGTGAATTTGTCTATGGCTTTGATGCCCTGGCGCACATTCCTCCCGCGGTAACAATTTTCGGCTCAGCACGCACGCATGCCGACGATCCTGTGTACGCTTCAGCGGTTGAAACCGCGCGTATCCTGGCAAAAGCAGGCTTCGGCATCATTACTGGGGGCGGCCCTGGTATTATGGAGGCCGCAAATAAGGGCGCACAAGAAGGAGGCAACCTCTCAATCGGTTGTAATATTGAGCTTCCTTTTGAGCAGTCTCCAAACCAGTATCTCGATATCTCACTAGATTTTCGCTACTTCTTTGTACGAAAGACGATGTTTGTGAAATACTCCAACGCGTTCATCATCTACCCTGGTGGATTTGGGACAATGGACGAACTATTCGAGGCCCTCACACTTATCCAGACAAAGAAAGTAAGTAATTTTCCTGTAATCCTCTATGGTTCAAAATACTGGAACGGCCTGTTAAACTGGATTCGTGAGACAATGCTGGTGGAGGAGAAAGTTTCGGTGGAAGATGTCGCATTACTGCGTATCTCTGACGATCCAGATGAAATTTGTAAAATCGTCTGTGATGCCTATCAAGAGAACCATCACCTGGAAAAACAAGATTCCAATCGCGAGAAGTCAATTCGTTGATGCATTCGGCACATCCTGTTTTTCATACTGTAATATCGTTACGCCTATCATCACCAACAAACATCCTGTGAGTTGCCAGCTATCAAGATGCTGGCCGAGCCAGAAGTACGCAATGATACCTGCGGCTACCAACTCCAGCATACTGACAATACCGACTCGTGTAGCATCAATCCGCCGCAGCGAGCCAAGCACCAGTGAAAAGGGGATTGCCATCCCGATGGTACCCACCAGGAAAATCAGGAACAGATGGTTGGGGGTCCAGGTATTTGCTGGAATAGACCATGGCGGTTGCACGACTAACCAGAACGCGCCTGCGATCAGCGCACCCAGGCCGGTTGTTGTAAGGGGAGGGATATCTCGACCAACTCGTCTGCCAAGCAGAAGATACGCAATGTACGTCAAAATGGCAAACGTAGCAAAGAGTAATCCAATGCTGTCAAGGCCATTCAAACTCAAGTGCCAAATACCAGTCAAAAGGAGAATCCCGCCAAAGGTCAGTACCATTGCCACCAGCACATATCCTGATGGCATGCGCCTGAACCAGAGAGACTCTCCGAGTACCATCCATGCTGACGCACTAAATTGAATCACCAGGGCAACGGCAATAGGGAGGCGACTGATCGCCACAAAATATGTGAACGTCACAAAGGCTAACGATAGTCCAAATGCCAGTAGCCAGCCGATGGAGCGGCGCGGGACTTTCAGTTCCT
>DMFQ01000305.1:819-4757 GCA_003450555.1 Ktedonobacter sp. | reverse complement strand
TCGACCAGGGTAATTGGCGATATACCACCATCAAAGAGGAGCCTCGAAAGTGCCCCATTGAAACCAAATAGCACAGTGGCGATCACGATCATCAGGTAACCAACCAGGCGATATGTCGTGCCTCGTCCTTCTTGCCCCCCACTTCTCACAATATTGCTCCACCACAGAGGCTACAAAAGCGGCTATTTGTTTGTTCGCGTCCACAGTGGGGGCACTTGACGAGGCTTGAACCAGTTGAGGTTTTAGCACCAGGTGTGGATGCGCCTCTCCCGTTCCTCTCAGCTGTTTTGGTCTTGCCGTTTTCGCCTCCACCCGTCCGTGTGTAGTGTCCATCAAGAATATCTTTATACTCGCGGCTCTCAGACCAGTTCATAATCTCGCGAGCACGTACAATGGTTAGAGGATGCGTCACTGGCATGACTAGAAGCATTTTGTAAATGCGATCAAGCAGACTCGCATCCACCGCTTCGTAGAGATCGGCCTGCTTCAAGAACTCCTGTGGATCCAATTGGTTGCGCTGAAAGAGGCTACCGCCCGCGAACTTCATCATCAATGAGAGCATCACCTGTGGATCCTGCACCACCAGCAGCGCAGCGCGGTCTCCGGTAAATTCCGACATGCGATACCACTCTAGCAAAGCTGCTTCAAGAGAGCGCCCGACTAAGCGGCCAATCCCTAAAGTCATATCTCCGATGAGAGTGAGTACGAGTGTGATACAGAGAGCCATTGTTCTATAGAGAACGTGTCCCGATTTAATATGGCCAAGTTCATGCGCAATGACCGCCATTATTTCATCTTCATTCATCAGATCGAGGAGACCACTGGTGAGAATAATGTAAGGGCGAACATGGCCGCTTGTCCAGGCATTAGGAAGCGGGTTTTGCGCAACATACAGTTCTGGTTCGCTCATACCTAAAATGGCGCAGGACTCGCGGAGCTGGACATGTAACTGAGGGCATTGCGTCTTTGTCACGCGAATTGTCTGAGCAACGTTTTGAATGTAGGCTACGCGTTCAGGAAAGAGTTCGATAAATTTGCGTACGATAATGTCAAGGCCAGGGACCTTTTGTAAAGCATTCAGAGCAGCACGATCATAGGGGTGTTGAAGAACGGCAGGGTCCAGGCCGGGGAAGCGCCGCCGCGCCTGAGGCTGAGCAGCAGACATATAAGGCTCCTTCTAGGTTTATGTGATTAGAGTTCAAAACTCACTATCACGCGAGGTAATTTCAGTTTTGCTTCTGTGTGTGCCCAAAGCCTGATAGCCTGGGCCACAATTTCATTATCACGAGGTTGGTGTAATTTGTCAGATTGTACTACACGTTTGATCATGACCTGTACATACCATATGCCATTGACTCGTTTTAAACCAGACGGGGTCGCCGCTCGTAAAAGTGCCGCGACACGGGGAGATTGACGGTTGATGATCTGGAGAATATCAGACCAATGCTCATACATAATGGATGTGAATTGATCTGCGAATTCATCGTAGCGAGCACGCGGTTTACGCTCCATGAAGTGCCTCCTCGTCTAACTCAAGGTGCCTGGCATGTATAGAGTATACCATATAGCCACAAAAAAGGTATGTTTGGCGAACTGTTTCCGGTTCGCTGCGCTCCTTTCCTCACTCCTCCAGCGATCGTCTTGCGTAACTCGATCACGAGGTTTGTCGAACTGTTCTCTCCCGATTTGAGAGGTATACCTGACAAAAATACAAACTCACCTGCAAATAATGTTCAATCCCATCGTCTATCTAATGATAGGTTTATTGGAAATAGTGTCATAGGTACTACTTCCGGTTCCTTAACGCTGAGCCCCGAAAGGGAAATAGTGACCATCATGGAGTGCAAAGCATGAATCAGCAACCACCTGGCAACAGCAGTCGAAGATTCTCCATCGTAAGACCGTCCCCGGCAGAGGAGCTTGTTATCCGCAGGACGCAGGAATCATTGTCCAACCAGCCTCCTCGACCCTTGCCGACGCCCACAGGCAAGCCACCTTATCATGTATCACTCGATGATATGTTGACGCCTGCGCAAATGCAGGCTATGCGTACCTCGGGGCAGCTTGTATTTCACACCGCGGGTGATACGGGCGGTGTCAAAGCTCCACAGGCACAAGAGATCGTCATGATGCACATGGATACTGACCTTACTGTGACCGATGCTACCACTCGACCAGCTTTCTTCTACCAACTTGGTGATGTAGTCTACTACTACGGGGAGGCAAGCAACTATTATTCCCAGTTCTACGAGCCAAACATGCATTACACAGCGCCGATTCTTGCCATCCCAGGCAATCACGATGGTGACGTGCTCGACACATCGGTTCCCTCACTGGCCGCCTTTGTGGAGAATTTCTGCGCTACCGAACCTCATCTCACAGCAGAATCCGGTGACTCCGGTCGCGACGCGATGACACAGCCCAACGTCTACTGGACGCTGGACACGCCGTTTATCACCTTCATTGGCCTGTATACGAACGTACCCGAAGGCGGATGGGTTGATGCTGATCAGACCGCGTGGCTGGCATCAGAATTGACCAGCGCGCCGCAGGACAAGGCATTGATCGTGGCAATGCACCACCCGATTTACTCTGCCGATACGTTCCATAGCGGCAGCGCATATATGGGGCAGTTACTCGACCAGGCGATTCAGAAGACCAATCGGATTCCAGACGCTGTGTTCGCGGGCCACGTACACAACTACCAGCGTTTCACACGCGTGCTCAATGGCCGTGATATCCCCTATATCGTCGCCGGAGCGGGAGGCTACTGGCACCTCCACTCTATGCAGAAGCCGCAAGGTGTACCGATACAGACACCCTATCCGATGCCCGATATGGGTGTCACGTTAGAGAGTTACTGTGATAACCGGCATGGATACATGCGCATGGAAGTCACAGCCCAGACACTGAAAGGTGAGTACTTTTCGGTGCCACGTCCACAGGAGTCCTGGAGCGACCCGGCGCAGTTGGTCGATTCGTTCACCCTCGATCTGAAGCAGCACCGGCTCGTTTGATTTTCTGTTATGAGAAACAAGAGATAAGGAGCAGAGCATGACTAACACACCACCCCAAGGGTATAAGAAGCTTTCTGGTAGTGAGCGGGAGCCTCTGGCTAACGCACGCCCCATCGGTCCGGTGGATCCTAATGAACGTGTTGAGGTTACGGTCTACCTGAGAGGCCCCGCCGCAAGCAATCTGACCAACCACATCAGTGAACAAATCCAGCAGAAACGCCCACCTCTCACCAGAGAGGAGTATATGGCGACCCAGAGTGCAACTCCCGAAGATGTAGCGAAAGTTGAGCAGTTTGCACATGAACATAACCTCACCGTTGTGACAGCGGATCCTGTTCGGCGAAGGATCGTGCTTGCTGGTACAGCCGCCGCTATGAGCGCCGCCTTCGCAACTGGACTCCAATATTATGAACACCCAGGTGGCAGATACCGGGGTCGCACTGGCCCTCTGCACATCCCTAATGAACTCGATCAGATCATTGTAGGCGTTTTCGGCCTCGATGATCGCCCACAGGCCCGACCACACTTGCAACGCTATGACCTGACGGCACATCCTGCTCAGGCGCATGCTAGCACCGTTTCCTATACTCCGCTACAACTTGCTCAACTCTATGACTTTCCGGTCAGTTATACAGGAAGCGGCCAATGTATCGCTCTCATCGAACTCGGTGGAGGCTACACGAACAGCGACCTCCAGGCATACTTTCAACAGCTGGGCATCCCTCTACCGAGTGTGACAAGTGTGCCTGTCGATGGCGGGCAAAATACTCCAGCAGGCACCCCAAATAGCGCAGATGGCGAAGTTGACCTGGATATTGAAGTGGCGGGCGCTATCGCCCCAGGTGCCCAGATTGCCGTGTACTTCGCTCCGAATACTGATCAGGGCTTCCTGGATGCCATTACCCAGGCCACACATGATAC
>DMFQ01000305.1:390-705 GCA_003450555.1 Ktedonobacter sp. | reverse complement strand
ATTACCCAGGCCACACATGATACCACCAATAACCCATCAGTGATTTCAATAAGCTGGGGATCTGCTGAAGTGAATTGGACATCCCAGGCTATGCAAGCGATGGATCAGGCATTCCAGGCCGCAGCAGCACTGGGCATTACGGTCTGCTGTGCTGCAGGTGACAATGGCTCGTCGGATGGCGTAAACGATGGGAAGGCCCACGTTGACTTTCCCGCAAGCAGTCCCTTTGCCCTGGCCTGTGGCGGCACTCGACTAGAATCGGCGAACAACGCAGTAACCAGTGAGGTGGTGTGGAATGATAATAGCGCTACTTCA
>DMFQ01000305.1:0-139 GCA_003450555.1 Ktedonobacter sp. | reverse complement strand
CCACCGGTGGTGGCATCAGCGATGTCTTCGATCTGCCAACGTGGCAAGCAGGCGCAAACGTGCCGCCATCGAAAAACCCTGGCGGTCGGGTCGGACGTGGGTTGCCTGATGTCGCGGGTGATGCCGATCCACAGACGGG
>DMFQ01000304.1:8919-11580 GCA_003450555.1 Ktedonobacter sp. | reverse complement strand
ATCACCCCTTCTAGCTCAATATTGAGGAGAACAATCCGTGCAAAGAAGACCAGAAGGTGCCCCACGTCGTGAACGGCGCGAGGGCGGGCGAGGCGAGCGCACATCTCGCCGCAAAATTTGTCAGTTTTGCCACGATCATGTACGCGAAATTGATTATAAAGATGCTAACCGTTTCTTGAAACGTTACATCTCCGACCGTGGGAAAATCGAGCCCCGCCGGAAGACAGGGACATGCGCCAAACATCAGCGCGCTTTGAGTCTGGCACTTAAAGAAGCAAGACAGATGGCATTGCTCCCCTATACTGCAGATCACATGCGTGGTATGCACATGTAAAAGTAGGCAGCCCATACATCACAGCCACAGATGAATACGTGAGCTTTCACGGCAAAGAGACGTATTCATCTTAACTGTATGTGTTGACTTTGTTGACGCAAGCCAGCGCATCAAGCGGGCAGGAGCAAGGGAGCAGTATAACAATGAACAGTCAAACAGTTCGTCGCCCTGACAACAAGCGACCACCACGTTCTCAAAAAACAAAGAAATACTATAAGCAGACAGCGCGCTTTGAGGGAAAACGCGACGGGAAACCTCTTATTTTTGGCTGGGGAAATCATCTTTCGCACAACCAGAAAGTACAGCTGCAACGTCGCGTCACCTGGATTACCGCTATAGGCGTGTTAGCGCTTATCATCGCAGTTATCGTCGGCTTCTGGGTTAACATCAACATCATCACTCCGAGCCTGCCTATCACCAGCGTCAATGGTCATCAAATTCCGCAATCTCTCTATCGCAAAATGGTCGCCTTCAAGACCCAACTCGCGCAGAGCGACCTCAATGGACCAAACGGACTTATTGCACAACGTGATAGCTTGAGAAAGCAAATTTCAGACCTGCAAAAGCAAGGACAGGCTTCCACTACACAAATTGCCGCTTTAAATAAAAAAATAGCGGCACTCAAGCCTGGTCCAAGCCCAGAACGCACTAATTTAACGAAGCAACTGAAAGACACACAAACGTTGGAGAACAACCAACAGGTAAAATTCAACAATCTCAACCAGCAGTATACGGATCTAACTAAAAACGTCATTCCCCAAGTTCAAACAAACATCAACCAATCGCAAGTTGGCAATGACAGCGTCACCTGGCTACAGAATGACGAGCTTATTCGTGAATGGCTTGCGAAGCAAAATAGCCACGTACAGGCCACGGTGAACCCATCCACTCAAGCGGTAAGCCGTGCTATGGCAGCCTTTAAAACCAATGTTCCAAAGACCAGCAGTTACAGTGCCTTTCTGAGCAAGGATCAGGTTTCTGATGACGATATACAGGCTATGATGACGATCACATTACGGCGCGACAACATGCAGACATACCTGGCCTCCCAGGTGGTTTCGCCAACATATCAGGTGTTGGCGCGCATGATGACCCTTGATACGCAGCAACATGCAACGAAAATACTGAATGAACTTAAACATGGCGGCGATTTCGGGAAACTCGCGAAAGCTAACTCTGTTGATAATCAGACTGCTGTCAAAGGTGGTTCTCTGGGTTGGTTGGCCCTTGGTCAGTATGCACAAAACTACACAGCAGCTAACGTAGAGCTGTGGCTTTTCGATCCGTCACGTAAAATTGACGGGCTTAGTCCCATCATCAAAGAAAATGGCACCTTCCGTATCGTTCAATTCCTGGGCGCTGATCCTGCCCGCATCGTAGATGCGACAACATTGCAGTCATTGAAGAGCAGCGCGCTCACCAATTGGTTAACAGAACAACAGGCACTTCCTGGCACAGTGATTACACCTGTCGACCAGAACAAGTTGCTTGATCCTTTGAATATACCGCCCGATCTTCCATTGGGCGCCCCGGGCGGTGGACCTGGAGCCGTTCCTGGTGGAAGCGTCCCTAGCGTCCCTGGACAGCCCTAACAAAACCTGACACGGTAGTGACGCGGTGACGAAGCTTGCCGAGTGGCAGCATTTGTCACTGCGTTTCTACAAAGGACCTGATTCTTTCATGACCATGATTGCAGCCGCTACAACCAAAACAGAGACAACAGAGCCTATTCAACAACTCTTGGAGACCATCTCCCTCTATCTACATATCCCTTTTTGCCATACGCGCTGTCACTATTGCGATTTCAATACATATGCCGGTATTCTTCCGCTGCGAGAGCCATACGTACGCGCCCTGCTCACTGAAATAGGAATGGCAGGAACAGTTGCGCAGTTGCCGGATGGAAAACCACGTCGCTCTCGCACCATCTTTTTTGGCGGCGGTACACCCAGCCTGCTCAGTGTCTCTCAGATCAGCCGCATCTTGAACGCCTGTTATACTAACTTTGCGGTAGATGAAGATGCCGAGATCACCTTAGAAGCTAACCCTGGCACCTTGAGCCAGGAACAGTTGATTGGGCTGCGAGCGGCAGGCATCAATCGGCTGAGCATGGGCGCGCAGAGCTTTGATGCAGAGCTACTGAAAGCCCTGGGCCGTATCCACTCGCCAAAAGATATCACGAAAGCAGTACACGATGCACGCGTCGCTGGCTTTCCTTCCATCAACGTCGATTTTATGTTTGGTTTACCGGGACAAACTATGAGTCATTGGCGCGAGACAATTGACCGGGCTTTGGATTTGCATATCGAACACCTCTCGCTCTATTC
>DMFQ01000304.1:8035-8835 GCA_003450555.1 Ktedonobacter sp. | reverse complement strand
GGCATATCGAGCACCTCTCGCTCTATTCTTTGATTATTGAAGAAGGCACACCTTTTTATACCTGGACACATGAAGGGCGTATAACACCAGGAGACGAAGATCTGTGCGCAGACATGTATGAATATGCGGATGAACGCCTCCAGGAAGCGGGTTATAAGAATTATGAAATCTCGAACTGGTCGCTTCCCGGCTTCCAATCCCGCCATAACCTGACCTACTGGCATAATCTTCCATACCTTGGCATGGGAGCAGGAGCTTACTCAAGCTTTGGCGGAAGACGCTTTTCCGATGTGCGCGACCCGGTTGAATATATCCGCCTGCTTAAGACACACCAATGGCCTGAAGCCGAAAGTGAAACGATAGATAAGGCTCAAGCGATGTCAGAGACAGCTTTTCTAGCCCTCCGTACCGCACAAGGTCTGCACTTGCCCACCTTTGAACAGCGTTTTGCTATACCATTCACTCAGTTTGTCGGCGACCGCCTTCGGTTTGTCGAGGAGGCAGGTCTTTTAGAGCGTGAGCCTGATCGGCTCCGCCTCAGCAAGCGGGGACGTCTTCTTGGAAACGAAGTGTTTCTACGGTTGCTGCCCGACTAACATATAAAAAAAGGATAGACATGTGGAGTTAGCATCTCAAACTAAAACACCATGGGATGTCTATGATATACTCTCCGATGCTCAATTTCAGCAGTACTCACAGGCAGGTATAGAAGCAATCCATGCACAGCTCCTCCATAATCGCGGCATCATAACGCCAGAAGCCATGCGATCTTTTCTCGCTGCACGCTATGATCAGACACC
>DMFQ01000304.1:0-7922 GCA_003450555.1 Ktedonobacter sp. | reverse complement strand
AGAACATATAACGGTCTATGGTGACTACGATGCCGACGGCGTCACATCTTCCGCTCTACTCACTCGTGCCTTGAGAGCACTCAAGGAACCCGAAGCGATTCTCGACTTTCATATTCCCAGTCGCTTACATGATGGCTGTGGCCTCAATCTCAAAGCCATTGACCTGCTCAAAAGCAGGGGGACATCGCTGATTATCACCACGGACTGCGGTAGTTCTGATGTTGAACAGGTAGCCTACGCTAAAACGCAGGGCATAGATGTGATTATTACAGACCACCACAGGCCACCTGAAACGCGTCCCGACGCCTATGCTATGATAAATCCCTGGCGACTGGATTGTACATATAGCGAGCGCTATCTCTGTGGCGTCGGTATCGCATTTAAGCTGGCACAAGCTCTCTATCGTGCCTATAAGCGACCAGTGGCGGACGAATTAACCCTCCTTGATCTGGTTGCGGTTGGCACTATCGCCGATGTAGCGCCCCTGTTAGGCGAGAACCATACGCTTGTACATCTTGGACTCCAGAAACTCAATCAAACGCAAAATCCAGGTTTGCTTGCGCTGGTGCGCAAAGTCGGTTTACAGCCCGGCAGAATCCGCGAGCGGGATATCGCCTTCGCGTTGGCCCCGCGCATTAACGCTGCTGGACGTATGAAGGACGCCAGTATTGCCTTTAACCTTTTAACGACGGACGACCCGTTAGAAGCTGCTCATTACGTCGAAGAACTGGAACAACTCAACATGTCGCGGCAGCGCCAGACTGAAGAGCTGATGCATCATGTACGTACAGAGGCACAACTTCGCCCGAACGATAAGGTGGTTCTGGTCAGTGGTGACAACTGGCCCGAGGGTATCATCGGCCTGGTAGCAGGCAAATTGTCCGAAGAGATTCATCGCCCCGTGTTAGTGCTGAGTCGAGGTCCAGAGTTCAGCCGTGGCTCCGCGCGCAGTCAGAAAGGGCTGAACATTATTGACGCGCTGCGCGGCTGTGCCGATATTCTGGTGCGTTATGGAGGTCATGCTCAGGCGGCAGGCTTCACTATTGCGAATAACCTCATTGAAAAACTTCGCGAACACTTACTTGGCTGGAATGGACAGAGCCTACCGGTTATGGTGGCAAGCGCGGTGGAGGAAGCAGAAGTAGAGCTAGCTGATCAGACTGGCGTAGTGATTGAGCAGGAGACAATCAACGTTCAGATGATCGATCTGCTTTTCAAAAGGCTGGATCGCATCAACTACAGTTTGTATTGTAAGATACGCGAACTCGCTCCTTTTGGCGCTGCCAATCCAGAACCTACCTTCAAGATCGAGGGGCTGCACATACTGAGTAGCTGGTCAAGTGGCTATGATGGACGCAACCTACGCCTACTAATGGGCATCGGCAATCTTCAGTTCAAAGGAACGCTGATCCGAGGTGGCGCTCAACGATCTTCATTTCCTGTTGGCCAGGTCGTCAACGTGGTCTTTTCTCTTGAGCCGGCCTGGAGCCCACCAGAAGAAGCGAGTCGGCAGGAGATCTGGCTAAAAATACTGCACCTGGAAGTGCAGCAGTAGGTAGAAGAGGGTGAAGACGCTCCCTCTACTACTACTGCTGCACTTCCACAGCCTAAATGAAAGCCTACGGATAAACACCGCGAATTTCAGTTGCCTCGGCAACACGAGCCACGGCGAGCAAATACGCTCCCATGCGCAAGCTCGTCTCCTGCTGCAATGCCTTCTCACGAACCGCTCGATAGGCACGGGTAATAATCGATTCCAGGCGATCATTGATCTCGTTCTCAGCCCAGAAAAAGCGTTGCAGATCCTGTACCCACTCAAAGTAGCTCACCGTCACACCGCCAGCATTGGCCAGAATATCCGGCACAATTGTAATACCGCGATCATTGAGGATATGGTCCGCCTCTGGCGCCGTAGGACCATTGGCAGCCTCGATAATTAACTGCGCCTTGACCTGTGACGCATTTTTTCCCGTCAACTGATTCTCGAGAGCGGCAGGCACTAGAACGTTACATGGCAGTAATAGTAGTTCAGTGTTCGTAACCGCCTCACTGTTGGGTAGTCCCCGCAAAGTCCCATGTTCCTTAGAGTAGTGTAGCGCGTTGTGTACATCGATCCCGTGCGGATTATAAACACCACCACTGATATCGCTTAAGCCAACAATTTTGCATCCCAACTCATGGAGGAGACGGGCTGAAATGCTGCCGACATTGCCAAAGCCCTGGATCACTACGCTGCATTCCCCTGGCCTCATGCCGATGTCGATCATCGCCTCGCGCGTGACAAATTGTACCCCGCGCGCAGTTGCTTCGAGACGTCCTTCACTACCGCCGATGGCGAGAGGTTTCCCCGTAATCACAGCTGGCACAGAGTAGCCCTGGTGCATAGAAAACGTATCCATCATCCAGCCCATGATCTGCGGGTTGGTATTCATGTCAGGCGCGGGAATATCGCTATTTGGCCCAATCAAGATCGAGATTTCTGTCGCGTAGCGACGTGACAGGCGCTCGAGCTCAGCGCGCGAGAGCTTATGGGGATCGCAAAGAACGCCGCCTTTGGCGCCACCAAAGGGAATACCTACAACAGCACATTTCCATGTCATCCACATTGCCAGGGCACGTACCTCGTCGAGCGAGACTTCTGGGCTAAAACGGATGCCACCCTTGGCTGGTCCACGATTAATGTTGTGTTGGACTCGATAGCCCGTGAACATTTCCACGTCACCATTGTCCATACGCACGGGGAAATTGACAATAAGTTCACGCTTCGGCTTGCGTAAAATAGCTCGCATAGATTGCGAGAGACCGAGACGGTCCGCCGCTTCATCAAACTGCGCAACCGCCATGTCATAGGGGTTAACAATATCAATAGCCACTGTTGAAGAACCTCCTTACTGTTTGACCTATCTTAGGCCATGTATGCAGCATTGCATAACGAAGCACCTATGCTTTTTCATCGTCTCATCCAAAGCTTCTTGATTGACATCCTGAGCAAGACACAGGTGATATAGAGGAAAGCCCGCCGTAAACAAGCGGGCCTACGATAGATATATTACCTAAAGTATATCACCTTAAATGCAGGGCCTTCAAGCTCACTTAATGTTGCAATAGATAGACTTGCGACCAATCTCCAAAGTAAAGACCGTTTGCATTGACACTGACCCCATGCACCCAGGATGGAATAATTGCCGCCAATGTCTGGTGATCAAGGGGAAGCCAGCCTACTTCTTGAATGGCAATCTGTTCCGCCTGGTTATAGAGCAAGTCGCGCGTACCACTTGA
Source organism: Ktedonobacter sp. (assembly GCA_003450555.1). Taxonomy (GTDB): domain Bacteria; phylum Chloroflexota; class Ktedonobacteria; order Ktedonobacterales; family Ktedonobacteraceae; genus UBA11361. The sequence continues at coordinate 4,643 of DMFQ01000304.1, read as the reverse complement.
TAGAACTTTATCGGCCTGTGTCACCGCCTGATCAAAGTCGGGATTACTCCAGCCGCCGTAATTATTGGCTGCCGTTGAGAACAGGTTTAAGGCCAGGCAATCGTAGGGATCAGGAAAATCTGCATTCCACTGCGTGAAGCCAAACTGAATCTGGTGCTTACTCAACTCGTCTGCATACGCGGTTGTCTCTACAGAACGCAGTGTCACCTGGATGCCTAATGCATCTTGCCACATCTTTTGCAGAGCCGCAGCTTCTTGCGGACTGGCTGTAGAGCTAGAATAGGAGAATGTAATTGGTGGAATGGTCGTGGGATCGGGGTAAATAGTCTGCAGGAGAGTTTTTGCCATGTTTTTATCATAGGGTATGCCTACATTGTTCTGTTGGTAGCCTGGCATTCCCGGAGGAATAATCGTCTGTGCAGGCACAACAGAATCGTAGAAAACCGCATGCGCCAGTGTCACTTTATCTGTTGCATAGGCAAATGCCTGGCGCACAAAAACGTTGTCAAATGGGGGTATCTTATTGTTAAAGAAGAGTGCATCTGTCTCTAGTTGTGTATTTCTGGTAAAACCTGGCAAACCTACAGCGGTCATCTGATCAGCTGCTGTCATATTCCAGACAAAATCATATTGACCCGCACGATAGGTATTTAACGCTGTGGTAGCGTCATTGGTAAATATCATATTCACTTGTGTTAATTTAGTCTTGTCTCCATAGTAATAAGGATTGGGAACAAAGACCATTTTGACACTGCGGTCCCACTCCTGAATCATGAAAGGCCCAGTACCCACACCGCTGCCAACAACATGATTTGGCCAATCAGATTGCCCATACTCATCAATGATCCGCTTGTTCAACGGAGAAAAAAGAGAGTCGGTCAGCATTTGTAAGAAATACGGCGTGGAGTGAGTCAGAGTAATGCGCAAGGTCTGATTGTCGAGTGCTTTGACACCTGACAAGATCTTCGTCTTGCCCTTTATGACATCGTTAGCCCCGACAATGGAACCCTCAAATAAAGCTGCCATGCTTGATTCCACTACTGGCAGCAGCGCTCGTGTCAGTGTATAGACATATGTCTGGGCCGTGACTGGTGTCCCATCCGAAAAGGCAATACCTGGCTTCAGATGAAATGTATAGACCCTATCATCGGCAGAAATATCCCAGGTCGCCTGATCAGGAACAACGTTCAAATTGATATCAGATCTAACCAGGCCGCTATAGATCATATTCACAATCAGACCAGTATTTTGATCGGAGACTAGCGCAGGATCAAGCGGATCGCTATCCGCGATGCCAACGTTTGGAAATGTCAATATCTGTTTTGCCGCCGATTTAGGAATACTATTCGCGGTAGGAGTAGTACTCGCAGTCGTCTCATTCCCACAAGCAGCAAGAATGAGCAGCAAGGTCACAACTAGAAAAGCATAATGTCGGTATGCCACTTCATGATGTCTGCTCATTTTCATCCTAATGCGCATGGGCGACCTGCGCGGTCGCCCTGATAACTCTTCATTATGCTCTCAACGGAGAAGTAGTCAATGTTGCAAAATGTAGACGTTAGACCAATCTCCAAAGTAGAGACCATTGCCATTCAAATTTACACTATGTAGCCAGGACGGAATAACTGCCGCTAAAGCCTGGTGATCAATGGGGAGCCAACCGACATCTTGAATAGCAATCTGCTCAGCCTTCATATAGAGGTTGATGCGAGCGTCACCTGTTGCTTGTTCCGCCTGCGCGATTGTTTGATCAAATTGGGCATTGCTCCACTCACCGTTATTATTCGCTGCATTGGTTGTCAGGTTCAATGCCAACCAATCATAAGGATCAGGAAAGTCCGCGCCCCATTGCGTAAAGCCGAATTGGACTGAATGTTGGGCTGTCTCAGTATTATACGCCACCAGGTCTACAGAGCGCAGGTTGACGCGAATACCTAGAGCTGTCTGCCACATTTGCTGTAGAGCATCCGCCTCAGTTGAAGTGACCTGCCCGTTCGGATACGAGAAGGTAATTGGTGGCACCTTACTGACGTCTGGATACACCGATTGCAGCAGCATCCGCGCTTTATCCTTGTCATACGGTATCCCGGCATAGTCTGGCTGATAACCTGGCATTCCGGGTGGAATGATTGTCGGGGCAGGGACCACCGCGTCTTTGAAAATCGCGTGAACCAGGAGCGTTTTGTCTATAGAGTAGGCAAAGGCCTGCCGCACCGCCGCTTTGTTAAAAGGTGGCATCTTGTTTTGAAAGAAGAGCAGGTCCGACTGTAGCAATGACTTTCTCACAAAGCCGGGCAGGCTCTTCGCGGTTTGCTGATCAATTGGCGTAATATTCCAGATGAAATCATACTGTTTCGCCTCATACGCTTTGAAAGCGGTCGAGGGATCGCTCACGAAGTACATATCCACTTCCGACATTTTGGTCTTAGCACCATAATAATGAGGATTGGGAACCAGGACTATCTTTACTTTATGATCCCACTCCTTCACCATAAATGGGCCCGTCCCTACGCCCATGCCAGCTACATGATTGGGCCAGTCACCCTGACCAAACTGGTCGATCAGCTTCTTATTCAATGGGAAGTAGAGGGAGTTGGTAAGCACCTCCAGGAAGTAGGGCGCTGCATGCGTTAACGTAATTTGCAGTGTTGTATCGTCAAGCGCCTTCACTCCTGCCAGCGTCTTTGTCTTGCCAGCACTGACGGCGTCCGCGCCAACAATGGAACCTTCAAAGAATGAGGCTATCCCTGATTTTACTTCAGGCAAAAGCGCGCGCGTCAGTGTATAAACATAAGTCTGCGCGGTAACGGGCGTTCCATCAGCGAAGGTAATCCCTGATTTAAGGTGAAAGGTGTAGACCTTATTATCAGGCGAGACAGACCATGTGGCCTGGTCAGGGATGACGTTTAAATTGATATCTGATCTGACAAGTCCGCTGTAAATCATACTGACGATCTGGCCCGTATTCGCGTCTGGCCCCAGAGCCGGATCAAGCGAAGCACTATCAGAAATGCCAGGGTTAGGGAAGCGCAACACCTGTTTGGCCGCCAGCGTAGATGAGCCATTTGTCGTCGATGTTGTTGCCCCTCCTCCACAAGCGGCAAGAACTACAAGCAACATACTGAGAAATAGGAGAGTGGTGGGTAAACGTCGCGATAGTAACGTATGATAACACATGTAACGCCTCACTTTCTGAAGCTCCATAGATAAAGCGACAAGGGATGTCTGAACGTTGCAAACTATTGTACAACTTCTACAACCAGGGAAACAAGCAGAATAATACCTTGCGCCTCCTCCTGCTTTACTTATTACAAACATGGCTCCCCAGCATTCATGGATTGCCTTCAGCGGAGATGGACAAACAGGTAGACAAACGACTATAATTAAGCCAGATTAATAGTACTGTTCAATGATGAACAGGAGGCAAAAAATGCGGATACGTATGATTGGCGCACCAATGGACTTAGGTGCCGATAGACGGGGTGTTGATATTGGCACAAGCGCCATTCGTTATGCGGATATTAATGATCGCCTGCGTACACTTGGACATAGTGTCAAGGATATGGGCAACCTGCTAATTCCCCAACCCGAAAGTCAACCTCTAGGCAACCCCAAATTAAAATACCTGGAACCAATCGTGCGCGTTTCTGAAGAATTGGCAAATATCGTTACCTCCATTCTACAAGAAGGCGAATTTCCTCTCATTCTCGGAGGAGATCACAGTATCGCCCTTGGCTCAATTAGTGGTGTTGCCAAAGTACACAAAAATATTGGGGTGATATGGATCGACGCTCATGCTGATTTCAACACGAATCAGACAACTCCTTCGGGCAATATCCATGGGATGATCTTGAGCGCTCTAGCGGGAATAGGCCACAGCAGCCTCACAAATGTTGGAGGCTGGCAGCCTAAAATCCATACGGAATCAATCGTCGTTGTTGGCGCGCGCGACCTCGACTCTGGTGAACAAGCGCTTCTTCGTGAGCACTCAATTCATGTCTTCACCATGTCGGAAATTGATCAGCTTGGTATCTCCGAAGTTATGCGACAAGCCTTGACTATCGCAGGAGACCACAACGACGGCATTCATCTCAGCCTTGATATGGATGCATTGGATCCAAAAGAAGCCCCTGGCGTTGGTACTCCAGTGCGTGGTGGTTTGACATACCGTGAAGCACACCTCGCTATGGAACTTATCGCGGATTCGGGTAAATTGATCTCGATGGATGTGGTTGAGGTGAATCCTATACTCGACCGGGAAAATGCAACGGCGTTACTCGCGGTCGAACTAGTACTTTCGGCCCTCGGTAAGAAGATCCTTTAGGAGCAATGTCGTTCCATACCAGGTTTCTAGTCGCTGCATGTTGTAACATGAAGACAAACTAGAAACAAGAAAAGGAGGAAAGGTAGGTAGCAAAGACGCTGCTTGCCGCACACAACATGGAAGCGAAAGAACTATTCATGAATGGCGAGTTCGTGCCCGCCGCACATGGCACGATTTCAGTACGCACTCACGGCTTTGCCTATGGTACCGGGTGCTTCGAGGGTATTCGAGGCTATTGGAATGAGTCAGAGCAGCAGGTCTACTTATTCCGCCTGCGCGAACACTTCGAGCGGCTCTTGCGTTCGTGCAAAATACTTCA
>DMFQ01000022.1:9647-10715 GCA_003450555.1 Ktedonobacter sp. | reverse complement strand
TAGCTTGACCAATCCTCTATACTATAGTGCGAAGTGGGAAAGAATACTGAATAAACTTCATCTTGAGTGCATGGTGATCGTCTGCGCAAGCGTATCGAGAACCGATTTGAGCGCCTGTACCGTCTCTGGATCCGACACCTCACCGTTGGCATTCAGTTTCAGGCGCACCATTGGTATGATGAGCTTTGCCCCCTCCGGCACTTTTGCCCCCAATGCGCTCAACGTAAGTAGCAGTGATGCGTGCGCCTTGTCTCCTCCCATGTATGTTGGAGAGGCGCTGATTGCGGCCACCGGCTTTTCGTACAAGTCGCCCGAAGACACCGTCCAGTCGAGTGCGTTCTTCAAGGCCCCCGGTACTCCAAAGGCGTACTCCGGCGTACAGATAAGCACTCCGTCGGCGGCTTGAAGTAAGCCACGCAGATGTCCAACCGATGCAGGAGCATTGTCTCCATCAAGGTCAGGGCTGAAATGTGGAAGGTCAGCTAACCCGTCGTAAGATCGTGAACTCCATAGTTTTGGGAGCCAGCGCGGCAGTGGCGCGAACGAGGGCCGTGTTGGTCGAACTGGCTCGAAGGCTTCCAGAAATAGCAAGGATGTGCATGCATGTTTCCCTTTCAGTCTACTCTTGTTTGCCGGTCAATAATCTCATGATGGAGAAGATAGAGAGTTGCAACGTACTCATGGCGTGTCTCGGATGAACTGACGGATGGCACGAGCCAGTTCGCCGGGTTGATCTTCAGGAATGAGGGTGTAGCTGTCGGCGATCTCGATCAACTGCCCATGTGGGAGCAGTGCGGCCAGCCGCCGTCCGTGTGCAGGGGGCATCACACGATCCTCTAGCGCCCAGATGACGAGCGCTGGACGATCAAAAGAGCGCAGGCGCTCGGCAGCAGCGAGCAGATCGCCCTTGTTGTAGTGACGCAGATACTTCAGGAGATCGCGGCGGATCTCCCGCTGGCTCAGCAGTGGGCGCAACCAGGCGTCGGTGATCTCGCGGGGGATCGGTCGCTTGGCCATCCACCCAAAGGCCAACGGCAGGCGGCGCAACGCGCGCAGGCGGAGGGGGTG
>DMFQ01000022.1:2615-9572 GCA_003450555.1 Ktedonobacter sp. | reverse complement strand
GGCGTAGGGGTTGTGCGAGGGCGTTCAGACCTCCCGGAAACATGGCGGCGAACGCTACCGTGTGGCCAGGCAGTCCGGGCGGGATGTTCTCGAAGGCTTCACAGGAGGTGATCACCAGCCGCGCTAGACGCTCAGGATACTCGCCAGCTGTGACCTGGAAGAGTCCCAAGTCGTTGCCTACCAGGGTCACGTCGCGCAGGTCCAGAGCCTCCAGAAACTCGGCCTGAAGCTTCGCGAGGCCGTGTAGCGAGAGATCGGCGTCCGCTCGCATGGGTCGCCGATGACCACCGACAGGCAGCGTCGGCACCACGCAGCGGTGGTCGGCGCGCAGTTCGCGGACGACATGACGCCATACTGAGCCGTCCATGACCAACCCGTGCAGCAGGACAACCACTGGACCACTGCCGCCGGTATCCTCATATTCGATGATCCCCGCCGACAATTCGATCTCTTGCATGTTTCTCCTCCTTTGAACGCTGACTCCCACGGGAGAACTGGTCAACAAACGAAAGTATCCGACGTGCGGCACGAAGCCGATTCTCTGTCGAGGCCCAGCTTCAGCGAATTCTCTGTTTCAGAACATAACGCGGCAACACCCCCTACCCATAGAGATGACACTGGATATTTGATAGGGTGAACAGTACCAAGAACTGATGACAAATATGACAAGCACATCCATGATCAATTCTGTTTAGACAGCAAGCCGTCTGGGGTGAACTGCCGCACCCTCTATCCCCTGCCCGAAGGAGTGGGGGAATGCTTTGCACGCAATGTTGTACGAGCCATTAATATCGGCATGAATACGCTTGCCATTCGATGCGCGATAGAGTCCACGTGTTTCGCGTTTGCCACTAAAACGTGGTTTTTCTGTCCGTTTGGGATCATACGTGGGAAGGCTATCCCGATCCAGAAACGAGGCTTTACTGGTGTAGCTTTCCTCCGTGATGACCACCCGGATGCCCACCAGCTTGGCCTTATAGGTCACCATCTCAATGAAGCGCGCATGGGGAATGTGTACAAACGCTTGATTGTTTTTGCGCCCCATTTGCACCTCCTGTTTCCACAGTGGATTTTTGCCTACGACGAGGGTCCCAATCCCTTCCTGGACCAGCAGATTGATAATCCGACGGCTTGCCGTGTGCAGATACGCATTGACACGGCGATTGCGCTTCGTCGTAATCCGATCAAGCTGACGAGAGGTGAAACGCTTCGCTTTGGCCAGATGTTTTTGATGGCGAGCACGTTGTTTGTTGTAATACTGATTGAGGCTTTTCAGAGGACGACCATTGACCAGGAGCGGCTGGAAGCCTCGTTTGGTTGAGGTTACGGCAGCCAGAGTGTTCACCCCGAGGTCCAACGCTGCGATGAGTGAGGGAGAAACCTCCGCCTGCTCCTCCGTTTTTTGGTACACCACCTCGACCATATAACCATCCAGGCGCGGCACAATGCGCACCTGATCAATGGTTTTGTGCATTTGTTTCGTGGGGATTTCAATAGAAAGTCCTGAGGGTGCGATCATTCCGCGCTTCAGCGCCTTTTTCAAGATGGCCTGCATATCGTAGATGAGGATATTGCGTCCGTTTTCCTTGTCTTTGTACCCAGGGATTTTCGGACGCCCTACAAATTTCGAGGGATCTTCTTTGTACACCTCATTGGCTTTGAAAAAGGCGACCCAATTTTTGTGAAGCTGAATCAGGATAGAATTGCTGACTTTCCGAGGGAGCGCACAATAGGCTTCATGGTGCTTCAACCGATGAAAGATTTCCGCGTAAGGCAGGTATTGGCCTTCGTGGATAAAGGCTTGTCGAATCTGGTAATTGGCCTGGTTATACAGGTTTTTCGAGGCAAAGGCGGCCTGATCAATGGCCGCAAAGCGCGGATCACTTTTGCGAATGAGATGTTGCTCAACCAGTTTCACCCGGTCCCTCCTGATCTGCCTGTTTGAGTTGCTCTCCTCTCCTTCCGTCACCACGATAGTCCCAGAAGGCAGTTGGTAGCCCTTGATCTGGCCGTTTTGCCACCATCGAAAAGCTATTCGATAGGTGACGCCCACCTTCTTCGCGTATTGACTCAACTTTATAGTCCAATGATGACATACCTATCGCTATTGGTCAATAGATATCATCATTTTCAGAAACTAGTTCCCACACCTGATATTGTCGACTTTGCAATAGTCTTGCATCAGATTACGACACTCTGGATACCTGCTTCTGCTTGATCAGGATGGATAGTCAGGTTGGCATACAAGATCAGCAAGTGGCAGCGAAGCAGGGGACAATTGAGGGATGTTTATTGTCAATATGTCAACCAGGCGACGAATTTATGCGTCAAACTACAATTGCATGCATCAGTCAGCCGCTGGAACCGGCGAGGGGTAGGAACGGTTTGCGTTGGTTTGCCGTCTCAGAGCAGGCGAAAAAGAATAGACTGGTGAAGAATGTTCTGTTGGAGAAGGAAAGACACAATGCAAACAGCACCACCCGTTTTGAGTGACGACGCGGCGCGTCAGGTGACCCTTGCCGCTCATACGCAGGCCGTTGAACATGCGATCCAGACCATGCATAGCCATCTGCATGAAGTGCTGACCCTCGAAGATCTGGCCTCGGTGGCCTGTCTAAGCCCTTCCTATTTCACGCGCGTCTTTCATCGTCTGATAGGCATTCCACCTGGCGAATTTCTTTTAGCGCTGCGCTTTCAGGCGGCGCGACGTTTGCTGTTGACGACTCCGCTCAGCGTGACGGATATCTGCTTCGAGGTTGGCTATAGCAGCCTTGGCTCTTTTACGAGCCGTTTCACGCACCTGGTTGGCCTGTCCCCACGCCTGTTGCGCCAACGGGCTCATGCCTTCGAGCCGCTTGCGAGAGAGCCTGCCGAGCGCTTTCCCACGACGCCCTCTAGCATGCAGAGGAACAACGNNACCTTTCGGGGCACGATCTATGTTGGCCTGTTCACAAGTCCCATTCCTCAGGGAAGACCTGTGCGTTGTACCAGACTTAACGCGTCGGGTTGGTATCTGCTCAATGGCATGGCGGACGGCGTCTACCATCTGCGGGCTGCCGCGTTTCCTGTCGCTGCAGACCTGCACTCGTCTCTGCTGCCCGGCGAGAAGATGTTACTTGGCAACAACGCGAATCCACTGGTCATCCACCATGGGCAGGTTTTGGGCGATCCCGATCTCGTCCTGCACCCGCCGCGTCTGACCGACCCACCTCTGGTGATGGGATTACCCTTGCTGTGAATGCAAGGGAGAACAGCCATTCAAAAAGAGAGCAATTGGAGAAGTTTTTTTGCTTGTCCATCTGATTATCAACCCTGCATCCCCAACAGATTTCCGCTTTCATATCTGCGCAAGCCTAGCTGGAATATGCCTGACGCCACCAACGTGATCAGCGCGGTGAAGCCCGAGCATTGCGGCCAGTAGGGACCAGCTGAACTGGCGCAGCAACAGCAGTGGGATAAAGGAAATGAAGCCAGCCGGTAGAACGGTGAAGAGCAGCACCCTTACTGCACCGTTAAAAATGTACATTGGATAGGTGCTCAATGTAATCAGCGTCCCTAAGAGCTGTTGCGCCAATCCCTCCGTGTTGCCCAGGAAAAAGGCCAGGGAACAGAAGATCACGATGAACGAGGTGAAGATCAAGCCTCCGGCCAGCGCCAACAGTAGAAAGAGGCCGAAGCGCAGCGGGTCCGGGTGCAGGAAGAGCAGAAATGCTCCCACCGCGAAAATGATATCTCCCCACGCTGTCGGGTCGGAGGCGGAGATACAGACATGGAGCAGCACATTACGCGGCATCCCCAGGTAGGCATCCAGGCCGCCGTTCATAATCAGCGAGGCAAGTTTGGAGGCGTTGCCAAAAAAGCCCGCGCTGATGCCGAAACCACAGGCGGACACCGCCCAGATCACCACGATATCGGTGTTCTGCCAGCCATGGACGACAGGGAACTGCTGAAAGTAGCTCCACCAGAAGAAGAGCCACAAACTATCGTTGGCGACCATGGTGAAGATTTGCACCCAGAAGGAGATGCGATACTCCATCGCCGCCTGAATGTTTGCCGCTGCATACGCTCCGATGAAGCGCGCAGTACGAACGAACTGATTCAGTAGCAACATCTCGTCCTAACCTCCGTTAATATTCACTCGTCGCGTTGCCAGTCGATAGATGGCATATAGGATCAGGCTTCCGATCGCGATTGTAATCACCTGTTGTACCAGCAGCCAACAAAAGGGGAGCAGTTGAAAATGTACCAGGGTACGGGCTGGACCATAGAGGACAGCGCTAAAGGGCAGTAGCAACGCGATGCCACGAATGGGCTGAGGTAAAACTTCAAGGGGGGCCAGCACGCCACCGAGCACCAGTGCCATGCGATTGACAATCAAGAAAAAGGGTGTTGTCTCCTCGGTCCAGAAGGCAAGCAGGCCAATGCTAAAGTAGACCACGTAGTCGATGCAGGCCGCCAGGAAGACAACCAGCGGCCATGCCAGCAGGCCCATCCAGGTAAATGGCGGCGGTCCGACGAAGATCAGAGCGATGATGAAGGCGACCGCGCTGTTGATCACAAAGCGTACCAGTCGCTCGCCGAGGTATTGCGCGAAATGGTAGAGCACGTAGCTGCATGGTCGTCCGAGCAGGTAGGCCAGTTGTCCAGTCCGTACCTCCTGGTCGACCAGGCGCGTCAGTTGGGGCAGCGAGAGCGCAATCGTTTCCGTCGCAGCCAGGTACCAGATCATATCGTTGATAGCAAAGCCGCTCAGCGAGGTGATGCCGCGTACCGCGAAGGTGGTTTTCCACAACTGCTCGAAGACGTAGATCAGCACGATGAGGAAGAGGGTGCGGAATATGACCTCCATGATGTACGCCAGGTTATTGGCTACGCTGACGCGCAGCACGGCATTGTACTTGCGCAGCGAGAGGATTAAGCGTTGCTTGATGGGTTGATGATGATCGGCGATGGCTGTATTCATGGTTTGTTTCTTCCCTCCCTCTTTCTATGATTTTTGATCTCTATAGAGAGACGTTCAGAAGAGGTAATTGGTAGCGTGCTTTCGAAGGGAGATAATTAATGATCTACATCCGATAAAAGAGATACTCTAAAAAAGAAGTCATGCAGCGTCTACCTTTTAGACCCTCTATAAGTAGAGCACATTATTCGGAGACCTAGCGCGCATCTAGCAAGAGAGCGAGGAAAGCTATGTTAGAGACGAAGCCAGACAATTTGGAAGACACGAAAGCTACGTTAGACACCAAGCCAAGCACCCTGGAAGACACGAAAGCTATGTTAGACACCAAGCCAGGCATTTCGGCAGACACGAAGTCAGGCACCTTGAAAGATATTGAGGCGAAAGCCGGTGACACAAGAACGTATGCAGGAGGACTTCTGCTATTTCTACCCATTATTCCAATCGTTGCTACCATCATAAGCATTGCCACCTACCTCGTATTGAACCTGAAAGCACCAGCGAGTTTTACCGGCTTTGGGTGGTTAGATGCTGTTTTTCCGCTTCTTGTCGGCATCCTCTCTACGCTCCTTCTTTGGGCTCTCATGGCATATGGTAGTCGCCGCTTTACTGCGGTTCATCGCGCCAATGAGAAGAGCTTCTATGCACTTCTCAACCATCTATCCACGCTCAATTACTATATTGATACCTTGCCCAATGAGGATACCAAAGAATTGTTGCAATATCGCGATGCCATCTGTCTCGCTCTCAAGCAGCGAAGCACTTCCTGGATTGTCGGCATTGGATATATCGAGCTATGGGACTTGATGGATAGCGCGGAAGAAGCGCTCATCGCCGTTGCTCCCGCGGGAAAGGTGATCGCCGATGCCATCTACGACGAAATGCGCCTCAATGACTCCAAGATAATGAACAGCGAGGAATGGGCGAATAAACTGAGGTCAGCCGTCAAAGGGTTAGACTCTACCGCCGTGAGCTATCTCAAACCGGCGGTGGGAGCACAGTCGCCTATAGCAGGAGCAGTGATGCAACAGCAAGCTCCAGCAACTGATCAGGCAGGAAAATCAACAGCGCAACAACCAGGAACATCGACGCTACAGCAAACTGGTGCACGTTCCGTTCTACGTGTAGTTAGAGGGACGATCAATGACTTCAACACCAAAAGCTGGGATGCCTTAATTACTGCACGGAATCAACTCTTCAGTACGATGACCCTCGTTGGACTGACGATGTTCGTCTTCGTGGCACTCGCCATTCTCTTTCATGTCAATCCGCTTCATATGGAGGTGGCAACCATCTTTGCCTTTATTGGTGCGCTAGCCGGGCTGATTGGTCGCTTGTCGATTGAATCCCAACTTGATAAGATGATGGATGATTATCGTTTGTCTACAGCCCGTTTGCTGGTGACTCCATTGCTTTCCGGATTAGCAGCGGTTCTAGGTGTGCTAATCGTGGCGAAGACTACCGACCTGAATGCCATCTATACCTTAAAAGTCAACCTGGTGTCCAACCTGATTATTGCTGCGACGTTCGGCTTAACACCGAATTTGCTGATTAACCAATTGCAAAAGAAGTCTGAAGGATACAAAGAGAATTTGCAAAGTACGCAGCCAACAGCTGGCAAGTGAACGAGAGGGAAAGGATGCATCCGTTCAAATTTCACCATAAATCCTGGCGATAATCTCCTCCATTGGTGGGTCGGCGATGGTCATGTCGAGGATATGGCAGTGCTGCATGACGGCGGCGATGATTGGCTCCAGCGGGCAGCGCGCGGTGTCAATCGCTAGCTTCAGGCCGTGTCCCTTCGCCTTCAAGACCTTGATGCCTTCGGTTGCAAGCAGTTCCTCGTGTATGGAGGATGGCAGACGAATGCTCAGGCGCCGTTCGCCGCTTGCATCATCTGTTTTCAAGAGCGTGGCCGCGGGTTCTTCTAAGAGCAGGTCCACTGTTTTGACCTTCAGGTAGTCGCGCTTCATTTTAGCCACGGGGGTATCCAGGATGAT
>DMFQ01000022.1:1486-2452 GCA_003450555.1 Ktedonobacter sp. | reverse complement strand
GAGGTCAGAAAAATGGTGACGCCCTCTTCCGCGTTCAATTGCCCTATCAGGTCACGTATGCGCTGCTTGGCGATGACATCCAGCCCGATGGTAGGCTCGTCGAGAAAGATGACCGAGGGTTTATGCAGTAAGGCAGCTGCCAACTCACAGCGCGTGCGCTCCCCCAGGCTCAGCTTGCGCGCGGGTGTACGGACGTAGTCGGCGATATCAAAGACCTCGACCAGGAAGTCGCGCCGCTTGCGGTATTCATTCATGTCGAGTTCATAGATGCGTGCGAGCAGATCAAACGTATCTTGAGGAGGAAGGTGATACCACAACTGCGATTTCTGACCATAAATGCTGGCTATATGAAATGCGAGTTGGCGGCGCTGCTGCCATGGTGTTAAGCCAAGGACGGTAGCTTTGCCGCCGGATGGATAGAGGATTCCTGTCAGCATTTTGATGGTCGTGGACTTGCCCGCGCCGTTGGGGCCAATAAAGGCCAGCACTTCGCCTGGCTCTAAGGAGAAGCTGATGTGCTTGACCGCTTTGCGTTCGCGGTAGCGTGGGGCTACAAACGAGTGGAGGCTTCCGGCGAGGCCTGCTTCTCTTTCGCGGGTCTTGAATGTTTTCTCTAATCCTGCGACCTCGATGATCGGCATAGGTTTCCTCCTTTAGTTTTCGATGCGTGGGAAAAGCAGGGGGCCAGCGTTTACCTGTGTGAATGAACGACTTCCCCATGTTTGTTGCTGCGCCCACGAGGTGGTAGCGGTGGTTTCCAGACCTAGTTGATGCATGATGTTGTTGCTGGCGGTTGGAATATATGGCGCCAGGAAAATGGCCAGCAGGCGCGTTACTTCGGCGGCGGTATAGAGCACGGTATCCAGGCGGCTCTGCTGGTCAGGCTGGCGAGCCAGTTTCCAAGGCTCACAGCGTTCGATATACTGATTGGTTTGACGCACTACACTCCAGATGGTGCTTAGAGAG
>DMFQ01000022.1:566-1264 GCA_003450555.1 Ktedonobacter sp. | reverse complement strand
TCTTCTTCAAGTTCGCCTGTGGGTCCGGCTGAAGGGATGGCGCCGCCGCGATAGCGGTTGATCATCGTTACGACGCGGTTCAGCAGATTGCCTAGTTCGTTGGCCAGTTCGTCATTATAGTGACGGATGAAGGCGGTGCGTGAAAAATTCTCATCCGAGGCAAACGATAGGTTGCGCAGGAGGTAGTAGCGCACGGCGTCAGCACCGAAGCTATCTACCAATTCCACCGGGTCAATAACGTTTCCAGTGGACTTGGAGATACGCTGTCCCTCCAGGGTAAGAAAGCCATGCACAGCGACCTGGCGCGGCAGGGGCAGACCGGCTGAGAGCAGCATGGCTGGCCAGTAGAGACAGTGAAAACGCGTGATATCCTTGCCGATGACGTGAGCGTCGGCTGGCCAGTAGCGTTCAAACGTTGCTGTATCGTGTGGAAAGCCAACTGCTGTCAGGTAGTTCGTCAATGCATCGAACCAGACGTAGATGACCTGCTTTTCATCGCCGGGTACAGGAACTCCCCAGCGGGCCATACCTGGTCGCACCACTCGCGAGACCGGGAAGTCTAGTAGACCCTGACGAATGAAGCCAAGTACTTCCGCGCTCCTGCTGGCTGGCACGATAAAATCTGGGTGCTCGTTGATGTGCGCGAGCAGGCGATCGCTATATTTTGAGAGCGCGAAAAAGTAGTTCTCCTCTTCCAG
>DMFQ01000022.1:0-375 GCA_003450555.1 Ktedonobacter sp. | reverse complement strand
TAGATGTCACCATGCTGCTGTGCGCGGCGAAACATTTCCTGAGAGGCCTGGAAGTGCTGCTGCTCTGTCGTGCGAATCCAGCGATCATTTGAGATGTTCAGCTTCGACCATGCCAGGCGAAACGCCTCGTCCATGCGGTTCGTCCAGCTCACGAGATCGATCTGTTTCTCTCGCGCCGCCTTCACCACGTGCTGGCTATTTTCGTCCAGCCCTATGCTGAAGTAGGTGTCGTGGCCCTGCAAGCGATGGTAACGCGCTACGACGTCCGCCGCCACTTTTTCGAGCGCGTGGCCGATATGCGGAGGCGCGTTGGGATAATCAATGGCGGTGGTAATGTAATAGCGCTGCTGTGCGGGTTCATCTTTCGGCGTATAG
>DMFQ01000442.1 GCA_003450555.1 Ktedonobacter sp. | reverse complement strand
TCAGGCGTTCCTATCAGGCATCCTGTCATCGTAAGATCGCTAGCCTCCTCTACACCTTTAGCCAGCCCAAAATCTGCCAGGTACACGTGCTGCCCATTGTCCTCGTCCTTAAGCAAAATATTTGATGGCTTGATGTCTCGGTGGAGAATGCCGTGATCATGAGTAAATTGCAATGCCGACGCGAGCTGTGCTAGTATCTTCCCTGCCTCTTCCTGAGTGAGAGGACCCCGCGCAATACGTTCACGGAGTGTGCCATTTTTGATATAGGGCATAACACAGTAGTGCCATGAACCATGCTCTCCATGGTCCAGGACCGGCAAAATATGTTTATGCTTCAGCGCCTTTAGCGCGGCCACTTCGTGTCGAAACCGTTCGACGAAATCGGTATTTCCGCTATTGACCACCTTGATAGCTACGGTGTGCTGCTGCTCGTCATGAGCCAGGTATATGTTAGACATGCCACCCCGTGCTAAGCGACGTTGGATGGCATAGCGGTTAAGTGTGCTTTCTTCAAATTCCAGCATGGTACTCAAGTTTCTTCTTAATGATATATGCTTACACTTGAATATACGGTTCTCACTTGATTATAGTGTCAGAAAAGCAATATCCTCGTGTCCATCAATAATCAGCAGAAAAAAACTCTCTTCTTTCCCCTCTATGATACAATTTTTTAAACTGATTGAAACGAAAGGAATAATCCAAATGCCAGACCGCCTTGTATACTCAACCGACGGCGGAAGAATCAATACTTGCCCACAATGTGGACAACCCTATCAAAAATGCCGCTGCAATCAACCAACTGCCGGGAAACAACCCGTCAAAAAGAACGACGGTATCGTCCGCATCATGCGCGACAAAAAACATCGTGGCGGCAAAACAGTCACCGTAATCACCGGCATCCCCGCCAGCGCCACAGAGATCACCACCCTCGCTCAACAACTAAAGAAACTCTGCGGCTCCGGCGGCACTGTCAAAGAGGATACAATCGAAATCCAGGGCGATCACCTCGACAAAATACAAACAAAACTCACCGAACTCGGCTTCAAAGTCAAACGTTCCGGTGGCTGAGAATCTTTACATACTTTCTGTTATAAGCCCTTGTGACCACCAACTCGACATGATAAGATAACGTAGTGTTCCTACGTAGGATCATCAGCAAAAGACAAACAGTGTAACATTACAACGTAATAGTAACTGCTACTATCTTATTGCATCATATTGGCCAAATTTGGGCGTAGAGAGAACGTTGTGAGTACACTGCACAGGAAACAAGGAAAATCACATCTTGCCGGGGCAGAACGGGTCATGGCTGAAATGCAAGTTCCTCGGCGGGAGGAAAATGTGCAGGAATTTCAGACGTTCTATCAGGAAAACCTCGGCCTCATTTATCGCTACGTCTACAGCAAAGTTGGCAACCGCGAAGAGGCTGAAGACCTGACGTCTCAAATATTTATCAAAGCGATACGCGGCGTCGACACTGAGCGTGGACCTCAAAGTATACAAAAATGGCTGTTCCAGGTAGCGCGTACAACCATTGCGGATTACTGGCGCGTCTACTATCGTGTCTCTGTCGGCTCTCTGGAAGAATTGCTAGAAGCTGGCTGGGAAGGCCCGACGGAAGCAGAGCCTACTCCAACGAGTAGTAGGCCTACAGAACATGTACAGCGTATCCTTCAGGCTCTGCCTGAACATTATCGAGAAGTTTTGACCTGTCGATTTCTTCTCAATCTTCCAATCAAAGACACAGCGTTAAGATTGGGCTTGACAGAGGCGAATGTCAAAGTGTTGCAGTTTCGCGCACTTAAACGCGCCGCTGATCTCGAATACCTAACTATAGGAACAAAGTAAACATAATGTGCATCGCTGTGTTGGGTACCCAGTGACACTGACATTTCTAACCAACCCGGAGAGACAATACTATGCCAGGTGAAGACCAGGAACGATTTGAAGACTATCTGGAGCTAGAACATTATATTGAGCAGCTCCAGGCAGAGCATGTCGCCCACCCACCGGCAGAGCTGACACCCAGCCAGGCGAATATCTATCGCATGGCCGCGCTCTTTCGCTCTGTGTCCCCTGAAGCAAGTGAGCCGCGACCAGAATTTGCTGCCGAGTTGCAAGCTCGCCTTGAACAGGAATTACAACAGCGACCGCAGCAAGTGGAACCTCAGACGGCGCAGCGCAAAAAAGAACGGAAGCCGCTGCACTATGTCTCTCGTCGCGGACTCCTCGCCGGTGGCGCCGCCGTCGCTGCCTCTCTCGTAGTTGGCGCAGGTATCGAGCGCGCCGTCGAACAGGCACGGCAGGGAAGCCCTCCACCTGCATCTTCCGATCCTTATGCCGTGCCTATTATCGCAGCGGGTGTTCCCACCACCTGGCACTTTGTAGCAGCTCTTTCAGATCTGGGAGATAAGGCAATACGATTCGTCTCCGATACGGTCGTAGGCTATATCATACGCGACGACGGTGACGACGGCGCTCAAAACAAGGGAAAGATTATCGCCATGTCTGCCGCCTGTACGCATATGGGCTGTATCGTACAATGGCAGGACGCCGACCGTAAATTCCACTGTCCCTGCCACGGTGGTCTTTTCACTGAATATGGTCACGCCGATTCTGGCGCTGCCTCAATTCGTTACCTGCGTCCGCTACCGCGCTTCAATACAAAAGTTGTCGATGGCAAGGTCTACGTCGAGGTACCTCTCAGCCCTTGTTCCACGTGTTCACAGGCCTGGCAATGAGGCGTAGTCTTCTCGTCGTCGCCGTAGGGCTAACATTTCTCGCCCTGATAACCTGGCTTGGTACCCTTATCACCTCTATAATCCCCCATCATGTCACTGCGCAGGAACAGACCGTCCGGGTCGGTTCCTACCAGGTTACCCTGGATGTCAATCCGAATCCTCCTCTCATCACCCGGCCAGCTACCCTCTCAATCCAGGTTCTCTCCAGTACCACTCAACAACCCGTCACCGACGCGCATATAACTCTACAGAGCGAAATGGTAGAGATGGACATGGGAACCGACAAAGCAGATGCCCATCCTCAAACTGGTGGTATCTATCTCGCCAATCTACAATTCCCTATGAGCGGCCTCTGGCGCGTCCACGTCAACATTTCCACTCCCAGAACCCGGGCCGCCACCGCAGACTTTGAAGTAACCGCCCAGTGACCTGCTAACCCCGTACCATCCCGTAAATCTTGTGCTATACTCTTAAAAGATATCTGTGTACCACATAGAAAACAACTATACAAGCATATGTGCCTGAAAATAAAGGAGCCTCCCATGTCTTTTTATCGCAAAACGTGTGGCTTCACCGCCATGCTTTTTATAGTGATTCTCCTCGCTGCCTGTGGCGGCTCCAGCTCGCCTCAGGTGCAAACAAAACCAACTCCCACCGTACCGCGGACTCCTACACCTGGCCCTGGGCAGCAAATACTGGCAACAATGGCCCAGAAAGTCAACACGGCCAGCACGCTGCATGGAGTCTTCAACGTAAAAATCACCGGACCTGCCTTCAACGGAACCGTCGATAACGAGATATGGAACGCAATCCCCAACAAAAACCGTACAATCGTGCTCCAATCAACCGTCAGACAGTTTTCCACTGGATCAGTCACCGTTACCGATGGCAAAGAAATCTGGCAATACGATCCCGTAAAGAACATTGTCTATAAAGGACCAGTCTCGGATGCCACTCCCACAACAACCGCAACGCCAACAGCTGGTTCAGGAGGCCAGAGCCAACTCGTCTTAAACATAGTGCGAACCGTTTTCACGCACAGCGATGCTACCCTGGTCTCATCATCGGCAAAAATTCATGGACGCGACGCGTATGACGTACACGTTGTTTCGCAAGGGCAGACCGCCACTGGCACTGGTCAGAGCAACTTCAGCTACTCCGGTGAGGTCTACATCGATAAAGCCGCGAACCTGCCGTTGCAAGTAAATCTCACCATCCAGGGCCTCGGCCAGGTCCTGCTTGACATACCCTCAATAGTGCTCAATCAGCCAGTTCCCGCCAGCACTTTCACCTTTGTCATACCAGCTGGCGCCAAAGTACTATCTTTACAGCAGGCAAATGCCACCCCTGAAACAGGTTCTCTCACCCTGAATCAGGCTCAACAACAGGCCGGCTATCACTTGCTCAGTATCCCTACTTCTCAGACCAACTATATCCTGGGCAACGTCAACGCACTTGGCGCGCCAGGTAACCAGGTCTACACCCTCAGCTATACCACCGGCAGCACCAGCTTCACTATCGCAGAGGGCAAACCCCTGGCCAACCTACCCGCCAGCAGCGGTCAACAAGTCAGCTTGCGCGGTGCTACCGGAACACTCACCACCGGCAGCGGCGCCACCACCCTTTCATGGACCGAAAAAGGCATCGGCATCGGCATCACCGGCACCGGCCTGACCAAAGATCAGATCCTAAATATCGCGAAACTACTATCATAAATTCTAAGAAAGCGAGACACACCACATGCTTAACTTTCCCGCAGACTTTCGCTGGGGAGCCGCCACGGCGTCATATCAGATCGAAGGCGCGGTCCACGAGGACGGCCGCGGCGAATCTATCTGGGATCGCTATTGTGCCACCCCCGGTAAAGTGCTGAACAATGAGAACGGAGACGTTGCCTGCGACCACTATCACCGTTACCGTGAGGACATTCAACTCATGCAGGAGTTGGGCCTGAACGCCTACCGCTTCTCGATTGCTTGGCCGCGTATACTTCCCACGGGGAAAGGGCAGGTCAACACCGCTGGCCTCGATTTCTATGATCGGCTGGTGGATGTATTATTGGCCGCCGGTATCGAACCATTCGCAACGCTCTACCACTGGGACCTCCCGCAGGCACTCCAGGACGAGGTCGGCGGGTGGGCCAACCGGGAAACCGCCTACGCTTTCGCCGAGTATGCTGATGTCGTATCGCGCCGCCTGGGTGATCGCATCCACCAGTGGATCACGCTCAATGAGCCATATTGCAGTGCCTTCCTCGGCCATGAATCTGGTGAGCATGCTCCCGGCCTGCGCGATTCACGCGTAGCCTGGCAGGCATCCCATCACCTGCTCCTGGCACACGGTCTGGCTGTACCCCTTTTGCGGAAAAACGGTGATGCGCAGACACGTGTCGGCATCACCCTCAATTTCTCTCCTACGGAACCCGCGACCGACTCCCAGGAAGACCGTATCCTGGCGCAAGCAGGTGATGGAAAGTTGAATCGCTGGTTTCTCGATCCTATTTTCCGCGGCAGTTATCCCGCGGATATGCTCAATGTGCTCCCCATGCTGGGAGACTTCATACCTAAAATGGAAGCGGGTGATGCAGCGATTATTGCGGCCCCAGTCGACTTCCTGGGCGTCAATTACTACTACCGCATGATTATTCGTCAAAGCCCTGGCGGCAAGCTCGGTACATACGAGACGGTGAACCCTGAAGGCGCCGAGTACACCGAGATGGGCTGGGAAGTCTACCCAAAGGGTCTCTATGACCTTTTGACGCGCTTTCACAAAGAATACCAAATTCCCGCCCTCTACGTCACTGAGAACGGCGCGGCTTTTCCTGATACCCTGAGCGAAGATGGCCATGTACATGATCCCCGCCGCGTGCATTACCTGCGCGAGCACTTTAACCAGGCGCACAGCGCGATGAGCGAGGGCGCCCCTCTGAAAGGCTATTTTGTCTGGTCCTTCATGGACAATTTCGAATGGTCCCTCGGCTATTCCAAACGCTTCGGCATCGTCTATGTCGACTATCCAACGCAAAAGCGTATCGTCAAAGATAGTGGGCACTGGTATAGCGATGCAATAAAAGGAGAGGTGTGAAACACCGGGGAACATACTCTGGCAATCTTCCTCTCCAGCTACATACCTTCCTCTAAGCTGAACATTATCTTAATTGTCATTATAAGTGCGCACTTAAAAGTAATGCCATATAAGGATACTTCTTTCAATGAACAATGACTGTTACAATCGTATTCATCACAGATGAAGGTTAAGCACAATGATACGGCTGCGGGTAAAAGAAATTGCCAGAGAGAAAGGCATCAGTATGGGAAAACTACAGAGAGATGCTGATCTCGCATACAACACCGTCAGAAGGATATTCAAAGACCCGTACTATATCACCACAACCGAGACACTCGGAAAATTAGCCAAAGCTCTCAGCGTTCCAATTTCTGATTTATTAGAAGAAGTACCCGACGAATAAACTGGCATAGCTAGAAAGAGCAAGACAGTGACCTTCAATATCAAACGTATCCGTGACCTCCTCCAAAATTTTCAATTCAACGACCTGTTCAATGAATTAGGCTGGAGTCGCCCTTTACAGCCTCAGCCAACGAACATGGTAATACAAAATACCTCTTTCGAACTGCAAGAAATTGCCCAACTTTCCGGTGTCACCATATATGAAGTAACGTCTCAGCATGGCAAGATACCAGATGCACAGATGCGCAAAGCTATCCATAAAGATATCTCGATCCACCATCTGGAAAACCTCTTGATCTTCCTTGATGCTAACAATACTCAGAGTCTCTGGTACTGGGTGAAGCGAGATGGTACCAGACAGTATCCTCGTGAGCATCTCTATGTCAAAGGACAACCTGGAGACCTCTTTCTCGGTAAGCTTGAGGCAATGGTCTTTGATATAGGCGATTTTGCTGAAGCAGGTAAAGTTTCTGTCCTTGAGGTTGCCTCACGTTTGAAAGATGCCCTGGATGTCGAACGAGTAACAAAGCGCTTCTATGAAGACTACAAAGCAGAGCATCTCCGTTTCCTGGATTATATCGAGGGTATAGATGATGAGCGTGACCGTCGTTGGTATGCCTCGGTACTGCTCAACCGCTTGATGTTTATTTACTTTCTACAACGTAAGTGGTTTATCGACAATGGCAACCGAAATTATCTCCAGCATAAGCTGGCAGAGAGTCGCCAACGCGGTCCTAACCTGTACTACAGCGAGTTTCTCAATCTGCTCTTTTTTGAGGGCTTTGCTAAACCCGAAAATGAGCGCAGCGAGGCCGCCAGACAATTGCTTGGCACGGTCGTTTACCTCAACGGTGGTTTATTTCTCTTGCATGCCGATTGAGAAACGTTGGTCCGCTATTCGCATACCCGACGA
>DMFQ01000446.1:9191-9428 GCA_003450555.1 Ktedonobacter sp. | reverse complement strand
ATATATTTCACTGCTGTGACCTTTGCGTCTTTTCGACGGCTCGTACCCCTTACTACGTATTAAGCCTTTGTTAGTTCTGATTCGGGTCCGAGAAGTCGCGCCCGATGCAATAAATTGACGATATCCTGTTCAAGCGCATGTAGATCAGCAGAAGTGATTTGATTTCTCGCACTAAGCACGATATCCCATTCGCCAGGTAGCTTTGAGAGATTGGGCCGTATCGCTTCACCCAGCAGT
>DMFQ01000446.1:0-9133 GCA_003450555.1 Ktedonobacter sp. | reverse complement strand
GGGCCGTATCGCTTCACCGAGCAGTCGTTTGATATAATTTCGCTCTACTGCCAGCTTTGAGATACGTTTGCTGACCACAAAACCAACACGCAGTCTTCCGACGTCGTTTGGTATCCATGCAAGGATAAGCAGCCGAGACGTTATGCTACGTCCCTGCTGCCTTACCCGCTGAAATTCACTACTTTTGCGCAGGCGTAATGCACGATTAAGTGCCACAACTGTACGATACTAAACTGTTAGCTTCCAACGCCCTTTGGCGCGGCGAGCTTTCAGAACACGACGACCGTTACGGGTCGACATGCGTTTCATAAAACCATGTTCGCGTAAGCGCGGAATGCGCTTGGGTTGCCATGTACGTTTCATGTCTTCCTTCTCTTTCCTCCACTTGAGATGTCCTGTAGATTATAGCGGCTAGAGGTACATACTGTCAAATGTGTCAAAGAAGGTATGGTACCACGCCTGCTGACTTATTGTGGCTTGAAGCGCTCCACTCTTATGATTATGCTGTTTTAAAGCGCAATAGCACGCGGCCAAGTTTGATTTCGTCGTTGTCGTGCAGTGGCGTTGGAGTCTTTCCAGCCAGCCTCTGCCGGTTGAGGAACGTAAAGTTTGTGCTGTTCTCATCTTCCAACATATACTGGCCGTTATCGACAAAGATGCGAGCGTGCAGGCGTGAGACACCACCTTCTTCACCGCCATGTGGGGTAAGGTCCACATCGGGGAAGATATTGCTCACGGCATCCTCGCGACCGATCATGATAGTATCTTTGCCGCTCAGGTCAAATTCCTGGTTGTCTGCTTCAACGATCAAACGCGCTGACAAAGCCGACGGAGCTGCTGCCAGTGCTGGATCAGGTGCCGCAGCTACCGAAGGCTCAGGAACGGGGGCCGGAGGCGCCGAAGTCGCGGGATTCGCAGCGGGCGCACCCAACATACTTACGCCGCAGTTCGAGCAAAAAGCCTCACCGGCGGGATTCTCTGCTCCACAGGACGGGCAACGCTGTGTATCCGTCGCAGCGGATTCCGGGGCTGCCTGGCTGGTAGCAGCGGCGGCGGGATCAGGTGCCGCGCCTGCCAGTGGCTCACCACACTCGTCACAAAAGGCTGAACCATCAGGGTTTTCGTGATGTAAAGAACAATATACTACCATTTTACTCTATCCTCCTAATCTATATACGATTATGTTGCTTGTAGGTTGAATATATACTGTTAGACCAGGTCATCTAAGCGCTGCGTTAGCTTGCGCGTCTTGTTACCGATTGATTTTACCTGGTCTTGTGAAATTTGCTGTCCCTGGTTAATCTGTTCAAGGGCATTCTGAGTCTCCTGATCAAGCACACGAGTGACATTTGGCGCCAGGCGCGTCGTTGCTTTACCGGTGCGCTTGTATTCATCCAACACCCTGGTAACCAGGCGGTGAGCATTGGCCTTTTCCGCGAAGTTCATAACAAGAGGGTTGACCTGTGCTGCTTCGTTGGCATTTGTGGTGAAAGTCACTTTAATATCATCACGTACTCTTTCACCGATAAGGTTGGCAATTGGAACATCATAGGAAAGTTCTGCCTGGGCAATGCGGAAGAGCCCGGCTGGCCTCGGGTCGATCATCAGCTCTACCAGCACCGACTGCGCACTGTCTTTCTCAAGGTCACCAAGTTGGATGATAACCTGCCGATCAGAGAGGACGGATTGACCAAAATCGCTGATGATGGGCAATACTTTTACCGCTTTTTTCGGTTTTACACCCTCGGGTAAACGCAGTGTCAAAGTGGTATTGCGCACAGCAACTGCTACCGCGCTTTGGAATTGCTGCTCAAAGACGGTCATGGCATCCGCTGGATTTCTGATAAACTCGGCGGGCATACCGCCGCTCATTTCACCGATGGTGTCCAACAAGCTCTCATCCCAGTCCTGGCCAATGCCGAGGGGATAGATGGAGATGCCTGCTGCCCTGGCATCTCTTGCCAGTTGACGACAGCGCTCGGAATCGCCATAGGTAACGCCATCTGTTAAGAGAATCATACGATTGATGGCGTTGGGAATATTCCAGCGGCGTAGCTCGTTGAGTCCCTGGATCATACCCAGCGACATGGTTGTGCCACCTGCATCGCGGATACGCTCGATAGCCGCTTTCATACCGACCGGGTCGCGCGCAGGCATAGAGGGGATGATGACCTGACACGTGTCATCGAAGATGACGACGGATATGTAATCGGTTGGCTCCAGGCGTTCGATGACCATCTTGACGGCTTCTTTAACGTTTTTGAGTTTTGCGCCTTTCATGGAGCCAGAATGGTCGAGCACCAGGGCAAAATTGAGTGGCATACGTACCTGTGCCATCAGTTCAGTAGGTTTAGCTTCTATTAACGCATATGCTACCTGGCTTCCACCAGTGACGGGCATAAAATCCTTGCCGGCCTGATGTGTCAGTGTTACTTCACCGGGCATAATATGTAGCTCCTTTCATGCTAGGCTGGATGTAGTATATCATATTCATGTTCCTTCCTTGCGTCTCAGTGCACAAAAACCGCGACTGCACTGACATTATCCTCTCCACCATTCGCATTGGCCGCTTCGAGTAGCTGTGTACATGCGGTCTGCGGATCGGGAGCGTTATTTATGATGCTTTCAATCTGTGGGTTGCGCACCATCTCCCAGAGACCATCCGAACAACTGAGGAGCATATCTCCAGGGTGCAGTTGCTGCTTGAAGATATCGATCTGTACATTCAGCTTATCGCCGAGGCTACGGAAGATCTGGCTGCGTTGAGGATGGGTATAGACATCATCTGGCTGAATAAGACCTCCTGCGACAAGTTGGCCCACGAGTGAATGATCGGTGGTAAGCTGATAGATTTGCCCGCCACGCAGCATATAGGTGCGGCTATCCCCTACATTAAGGATATAGGCATAGTCCCCAACCACCATAAAACCAGTAATTGTTGAGCCCATATCGGTCTTATCACGCTGGTTTACCTGGCAGATGGCCGCGTTGGCATCCTCAATGGTGCTCTGCAAGAGCGAGACCAGGCTATCTTCATCGGGCTTCTCTACCGCGTCCCCAGCCTTCTCGGAGGTGAGCGGTGCTGCCAGCAACTCGCGTACCATACGTTCAGCGATGGTATTGATGGCCAGACGGCTGGCTTCCTGCCCGTTGTCGTGGCCCCCAAGGCCATCAGCGACGATAAAGACTCCTAGCGGAACTGCCTGAGATTCGTGGACGCGCTGCATCATCAAGACCAGTGTGCTATCTTCGTTTGGCTCACTGCGCCGCACATCACCGGCATCTGAATCACATGCTGCTAGCAAGTGGACACCGGTAGGAAAGGCATTCGCGATTGCCTGGAACTGCTCAATAGCATAGGTACGTCCCTGCTCAACAAAGGTGTTGACGATAGTCCCTTGGAACGTATTGACGTCGGCATCACTACTCTTCGTGGCCGGATATTCGTGCATAGTATAAGCGGCATTCAGCAGTTCGGCGCCACACTCGATACAGAACTCATCGCCCTCACTATTTTGCTCGGAGCTACAGTTCCAGCAGTGCTGGTAACCCTGATGATCGATCACGCCATAGACGTGTTCTTCCGCGCTTTCGCTTATGATCTGCGCGATCTCATAGCGCTCATGCAGGGTTGTGCCAACCGCCAGAACTGGAAAATCAGCAGGTGGTGTGGCCCTGGTCTCGTCTAATTCATCGGATGGTGTTTGTGTCACTCCGTCATCTTCCTTTTCTGCGTTAGTAGTAGCAGCATGCTCCGGAGAAGCTTCCCCTGCCGAAGCTGGTACCGTATGCCCGTTAGTTGCTGCTGTTGTCTCTGCCGCTTCTGGCGCAGGTGGCACCAGCGGAATAGGCGCTGACTCTTCAGCCGATGCTGTAGATTGTGCAGCCGCCGCGGCTTCTTCAGTTGAAACAGAAGGTGGCGGTGGTGGAATAGGAACAGGTCCAGGGTTGGTGTATGGATCAATGAGTATAGTTGGCATGTCCGCGATGTCTTGTGCCGGTTCATTCTCAGGTGACCCGGTTGATGGTGCAGGGGGATACGGTAACGTCTGCCGGTCTGCCTGATTGCTTGCCGCTTGATCCTGATTCTGTTCCGTTGTCGGTTGTGAGTTGGCTTGTTCGCGTTCTAACTCTTGCTGCCAGCGGCGATTATGGTATTCTACCATCTGTTGTGGGGAAATGATCTGCGTTGGCGCAACATCTGGATCTACAGTATCAACGTGCTCCTGAGTGGACACTGGTACCTGACTGACCACCGCCGCTTCGGGTACTTTCGTTGCTTCTACGCGAAAAGATTGGCCACACTTTTTACAAAATTTGGCATCATCGCGATTTGGTGCGTTACATGACGGACAGAGCATACTGCCCCTCCTTTATAATTACTACTATAATTGCCTTTGCAGCCGAATGGCTTCTGAATTGTTTGGGTCGAGCAGAAGCGCTTCTTTTGTCTTCTGCTTCGCCTCATTTCTTTTGTTTATTTTTTGATAACACGTTGCCATGGCGCTATAAGTGGACGATGCATCCGGGTTGAGCTGCCTGGCTTTCTCCAGGGCTTTGAGTGCCGACTTCCAATCTCTCGTCTTCATGTATGCCCGGCCTAGCTCGTACCAACCATCGGGAAGATTCGGTTCTCGCTGAGTGGCCTGGAGCAGTATGTCGATGGCTGAGCGGGTTTGATCTAATTCAACGTAGAGATGGCCCAACGAGGTCAAAATGAGGGCGTGGTCAGGCGTAATTTTGAGACCATCCAGGAAGTACTTCTCCGCCTCTCTCCTGGAACCTTGCTCGACAGCTACCATGCCTAATTGGTAGTAGATAGCAGGGTCTCCTGGTGCCAACTGCTGCGCTTTCTTGAAGGTTGCCATCGACTGTGAATATAAGTCCATGTCCCGATAGCACATGCCGAGCTGAAACAAGGCGTCTAACGCATTGGACTTGAGACGAATAGCTTCCTCAAATTGTTCAGCGGCCAGCCTCATGTTATCGGTAAAGAGCTTTGTATCTTTTCCCCTGGAAGCTTGCCCATACTGGCGGTACGCCCGACCAAGATTGTAGAGCACATCATACGATGGCTTGTTACGTGCCAGCGCCAGTTTGAATTGATTGACAGATTCGGCATAGTTTTTACTATTGAGGTACTGTAGGCCCAACCGGTAGGCGGCAACAGGATCGCCAGCAGGGGGCGCGCTTACGGCTACTGGCCTGGCACGAATAGGCTGTGAGACAACCGGCCTGGGCTGAAGCGGTCGAGCCTGAATCGGTCGCGATTGAATTGGCTGACGAGCGGGAACTGGTACACGAGGCTGCGGTGGTACAGCTGTTGCTCCTTGAAGCAGAGGTTGTCCATCGCACTTGCAGAACTTCGCTCCCGGTCGATTTTGAAAGCCACACTTGGGGCAAATTAAGCCGTTGGATTGCACGAGAATAGTGGCATTTGATGACGACACAGCTGGAATTTGTACAGTGGTAGGTGGAGCATAATTGGGTAAGCAGTGTTGCAGCGCTGTACGCATTGCCTCGGCGCTCTGGAAGCGCTGAGCCGGAGATTGCTGCATTGCTTTGATAATGACCTGCTCTATAGGGCAGACCACGGTATTGTTTACGCGTACTGTACGTAAACGAGGATTCTTCGCTAAAATACTCCCTGTCGCAGGCGTCTGAATAGGGTCAGGCTCATAATTGGTGAGTAGGTGATACATTGTTGCCCCCAGCGAGTAAATGTCTGAACGGGCATCTGTCTGTACCAGTTTCCCTGGGTTTTGCGCACTGCGCCGCTGTCCACGGTCTGTAATTGAGCCAAGATGTTCTGGTGAGGCATACGAGATGGTCCCAAGGTTCTCGGTATTGGTGCGTTTGTTCGGATCGAAGCGACGCGCGATACCAAAGTCGATCAACTGTACGTCACCACTATTGGTGAGCATAATATTGCCCGGCTTGAGATCACGCAGGATAATAGGTGGGTTGCGAGAATGAATATAGGATAGCGCTTCACATACCTGCATCATCCATTTGATCACGTCCTCTTCGTTTAGCGGCCCTTTGTTCTCTTCAAGCTTCCTGTCCAGGCTTTGTCCCGGCACAAACTCCATGACGAAGTAATAGTTCCCACGCTCTTGAAAGCTGAGCATAAACGAAGGGATACGTGGATGCTTGAGACCGAAAAGCAGATCGATCTCTTTATTAAAACGCTCGATGGCAGATTTGCGCTCTTCTTCACTGGTGCTGGGACTAATCAATAATTCTTTCACCGCGCAGTAATTGCCGGGTCTGTCTAAGAGTTCCACTTTGTATACAGTGCCCATTCCACCTTCGCCAAGCACCTGCACAATCTTGAATTTTCTATCGAGGATTTCGCCTATCGGGAGAGCCATACGCCAGTTTTCTCCAAAAATTCTTTAAAGAGCACTGATATGCACTACCACGGCAGTTATGTTATCTTCACCGCCATTGGCGTTTGCGAGATCAATTAATATATCACACATCTTCTGAGGACTGGTTTTCTCGCTAAGTTCTTTGAGTAAATCTTCGTGCCGCACCATCTCCCAGAGGCCATCAGAGCAAAGGAGGAGTGTATCATTGGGTAGTAAGGTCTGATGGAAGACATCCACCTCGATTGTCTTATGACCAGCTCCAAGAGAACGATAGATCAAATTGCGCTGTGGATGTGAGTAGACCTCATCCGGCGCAATCTGCTTCGCCTCCACCAACCTTGCTACCAGAGAGTGATCTTTGGTAACGGGGTTGAGTTGCCCATCGCGCAACAGGTAGGTGCGGCTGTCGCCAACATTGGCGATATATGCCTGGTCATTCTGGATGAGTGCAGCAGTAACGGTACAACCCAGCCCGCGGGCAGAAGATTTTTGTTCACCGTAGCGTAGGATGGCTTTATTGGCCTGCTGAATGGCGGCAGTAAACTGATCCTCTATTGATTTCGCTATCGGGGTCTCAGGCAATTTAACGGTCCTATTTGCTTTGGCTTCCTGTTCCCCTGGTGCTCCCTTTGGTAAGGTAATAGTCGCATCGGGGTCCGCCCTCTCGGTAGAAGAGAGTGACAGCTTGATGGTAGGCTGGTCTGGCAGGGGTTTAAAGAAGCTATCCATAGCTCTACTAATGGTTTCAACAGCTAGTTTGCTTGCAACCTCTCCAGCCTGGTATCCCCCCATACCATCCGCAACAATAAAGAGACCACGATCACCTTCACCCGACGATTCAATACGTTTATAAGCAGAGTCTTCGTTTTGCTCACGTTGTTTTCCGACGTCAGTTTTATCAGCAGCAGTAAGTTTCAAATGCATAGGTATTTCCTCTATATAACATAAGTATTTACGTGTTTTCCATGCGCACTCAATATAACATAATTGTGTTATTTATGACAAATGATAGTGCCTTGTCTGGCTTCTCTTGCTAGCTGACAAGGCTTCTTCTGTTTCTTAGAGTATAATAGCCTTGCATTTGTCGCTTGTGTTTAATGGAACCTATTGAAATGTACGCACCAGGAAAGGAAAGGTTGTTATTTCAGCTCAACTTTAGAGCGCGGCTTAAAGAACATGCGAATAGCCGTTCCCTTGAAACTAAAGGCTTCCCGTAGTTTATTCTCCAGGTAGCGCTCATATGTGAAGTGGACTGCCTGTGTGTCATTGACAAAAAACACAAAGGTCGGCGGATTGACCTGCGTCTGCGTGGCATAGTAAATTTTCATTACTTTGTTGCGCACAACGGTGGGATTGTGGCGACGTACGGCGTCCTGGACAACCTCGTTAAGGCGGGCGGTTGGAATACGCAGGTAGCGCATTTCAGTGATGAGTTGGACCGTTTCCAGCAGTGATGGTACATGATAGCCTGTTTTTGCCGAGGTAAACACGATAGGGGCAAAAGGAATGAACTTCAAACCCTCGGCAATAATACGGCGATAGGCTTCGGCACTTTCAATCTCTTCTTTCGGGTGCGCATATTCACCCCGGCGTTCGGCCCGTTGTTGTTCCTGAGCCAGGTCCCATTTATTGACGACGACAACGACCCCTTTGGCCTTCTCCAGGATTTCGCCTGCAATATGGGTGTCTTGCGCAGCCAGGCCTTCGCTAGCATCGACGAGTAGGAGAGCAACATCGCAGCGCTCGATGGCGCGGGTAGAGCGCAACACGCTGAACTTCTCGATACCGGGGCCGACCTTGCCCCTTCGACGAATACCAGCCGTGTCGATCAGTATAAGTTTCTTGCCCTTAAACTGTAGTTCGGTATCGATAGCATCACGGGTCGTGCCGGGGATATCGCTGACAATCGTGCGTTCGACGCCCAGGATGGCATTGAGTAAGGAGGATTTACCCACGTTCGGGCGTCCTACAATGGCAATGCGCGAAACATCCTCGTTATCCTCGTCCTCCGCTTCCTCGTCCTCGGGGGGCAGCGCTTCCACGATAACGTCAAGCAGATCGCCTGTACCTGTGCCCTGAATGGAGGAGATGACGATTGGTTCGCCCAGACCCAGGCTATAAAATTCGACGGCATCCTGGCGGCGTGCCGTATTGTCCGCTTTATTGGCTGCCAGGATGACAGGTTTCTTGGAGTGGCGCAATAATTCCGCCACTTCTTCGTCCGAGGCGGTTATGCCTGAGCGAGCGTCAACCATGAAGACGGTGACATCGGCTTCCTCGATAGCCAGTTCGGCCTGTGCCTGAACGTGCTTCATAATATCGCCTGGTTGACCCGTCAGACCGACCTGGCCAACGGGAATATTTGAGCCAAATTCAAGCCCGCCAGTATCGATCAGAGTAAATTCGCGCCCATTCCAGTCAGTGTTTCCGTAGATACGATCACGCGTCGTACCTGGCAAATCTTCAACAACGGCGATGCGTTCGCCGATCATACGATTAAAAAATGTGGATTTGCCGACATTCGGTCGGCCTACAATGGCAACAAGTGGCTTCATACTGTACCTCCCCACCCTTTATCATAAACGGGGCACCCATTTATTACGGGTGCCCCTGTGTTC
Source organism: Ktedonobacter sp. (assembly GCA_003450555.1). GTDB lineage: Bacteria > Chloroflexota > Ktedonobacteria > Ktedonobacterales > Ktedonobacteraceae > UBA11361. The sequence continues at coordinate 141 of DMFQ01000446.1, read as the reverse complement.
AATCCGTTTCTTATTGTGGGTTATTATAGCACACTATAGGGTGTTGGGACAGAGGGGGACAATGCTGGGGATTAAAAGATTCTGGGGTATGCATATCATGCATACCCCAGGCGGGCGAGGATGAACCTCGCCCCATGCGCA
>DMFQ01000376.1:3054-3202 GCA_003450555.1 Ktedonobacter sp. | reverse complement strand
TGCGCATCGCTCGCCCGCAGCCATTGTTTCGCATACCACACGATCTGGACATCAGCCGTCGGCAGGATGAAATTGAAAAGGAGCAGCAGCAGCGTGAGCCAGCACACTATCGGCGACTTCAGCATGTAGTGCAGTCCTTCAAGGATAG
>DMFQ01000376.1:0-2790 GCA_003450555.1 Ktedonobacter sp. | reverse complement strand
CAGATCATCCGGTTCAACAAGACTGGGAAGAGCGGCAAAGTTGGCGGCAGTGAAACCAATGGTCAGCGTTGCATTGACGAACGAGACAGCATAAATCCACCAGACCGACAACAGGCCCAGGGAAGCAAGGAGAGGAAGCGAGGCAATCACCAGCGCACGGGCACAATCAGTGCAAATCATGACGCGCTTGCGATTGATGCGATCAACCCAGGCGCCGATCGCTAATCCAAAGAGGAGATACGGCAGGACAGTGAAAACCATCGTCAGCGCAAGATTGAGAGGCGAGTTAGTCAGTTTGAAGACGAGCAAGGGCAATAAGAAGCCAGTCACCGAGCTGCCAAGTGTCGAAATGGTCTGCCCGCTCCAGAATTTCCAGAAATCGCCTTTCAAATGCCAGAGAGGTGTATGAGCAAAGAAACCAGGCATGAAGCTCTCCCTCGCGAGCCGAACGTGCTTGAGGTCGTATCGTCTATTCCTTGTAACACGCCGCCCTCTTCTTTTTGAGGGAGGAGCAATGTTCCTGTCCCTCGCTTCGATTGTACGTTGCTTTCAGCATGTTTCCAACCCTATTTCTATGCTGTAAGCATAGGTCCGTGGTCAGATATGCTCTAAGCAAAGGGGGAGAGGCAAGAGATTTTCAAAGGCAGGTCATTTGGGAAAATGTATTACGACGTCTGTAAAGTAACCGACCTGGAGTGTACGTTCAGACGATGGAAGTTATCAATGGTGGCCAGCAGCAATATGGCTTGACCTATGGATTTCTTTTCGGAGTGATATTCGGATTGTCAAATAGAGGATTCGCATGTATTCAGCATGTAATCCTCCGTTTATTCCTTTGGCGCGCTCAATGTGTAGCGCAGAACTACCGTTATTTTTTAAACTTTGCCAGCGAACGCGTCCTGCTTCGTAAGGTTGGTGGAGGCTACATCTTCGTTCACCGGTTACTCATGGAATACTTCGCTTCGCTAGATACTGATACTATGTCATAGTCAAGGACAGACAATCAGTACATAACCCCATCATCGCAGGGGAGCAAAGTAGTAATAGACAAAAAGTAGCACCCCCATCCCCTTTTACCCACGCGGTAAGTTCGGGCGATCCACCTCGATATCCCCTTCTTGCCCCGAATCGTTTGTTTTACCAAAGAAGGTAGTGCTGTCGGCAGCAGCAGCAGCATCAACGCCCTGCTCAGGTGCGAGAGTCGCGTTTTCCCCCTGCGATCTAACAAGGGTGCCATGCTCAAGCACCATACCGTGTGGGATATCGGAGTTGTTAGCCCCATTGTTCACCATAACGCCAAGCGCTTCGTGCTCCCTACCCTCAGCATTGACCGCCACCACAAAACGACTCCCCCCTCCAGCTCCTACCACGTGCGGCACTCCTTCAACCTCCTCCTCCGCCGTACTCGCATCCGGTGCCGGATTGTAGACGGTCGCTTGAATCTGATCTTCGCGAAATCCGGCCTGCTTAAGTTGTTCTACCGCCAGGTCCGCCTGCGCCTGCTCTTTAAAGACGCCCACTATGGTTGAATGTTCAGAGGTTTCCATACGTTCAGTCGCCCCTTTCAAATCAAAAGATCGTTCGACAACAGCGTAATAGCCTGCATGATAGGTATGAAAATGTTCTTTGATGTACGTACTATACCATAGAAAAAAAGGTAGCTGCATGATCGAACAGGCTACGTAGTCGTACATCAGTCACACATCCTGTTTGATCTACCCCACATCTTTCCTTTTTCTTTATACGTGTTATATAGTAGATACAGGGTATAGAGTGAATTTTTATGGAATAAGTTCATCTATACATGTCTCATGTAGACCCCTCTTGTAGCGCTTGCAAGTACCTCAACGTAGTGTTATAGCAATGAGAGGAATATAACTCATGAACGCATTTGCTCTAATGGGTTCGCTCAACCGCGAACAACGCAGCGCCTTTCTGGCGAGTTTCCTGGGTTGGATGCTGGACGCCTTCGACTTCTTCCTCCTGACATTCGTGACGCTTCGTATTGCGAAAGATTTTAGTGCAGCCCTCCCTGCCATCGTATTCACCATCACACTCACATTAATGTTACGCCCGGTGGGAGCGCTCCTGTTCGGTATCCTTGCCGACCGTTACGGCAGGCGTACTCCGCTGATGATCGACATCATCTGCTATTCGATACTAGAATTACTCACCGCCTTCTCACCAAACTATTTCGTCTTCTTCTTGCTGCGCGGGCTATTCGGCATCGCTATGGGAGGCGAATGGGGCCTTGGTTCATCGCTGGCTATGGAATCATTACCGACTGAAACAAGAGGCCTCTTCTCTGGCATTCTCCAACAAGGCTACGCCTGCGGCTATCTGCTCGCTGCCGTTGCATACTTCCTCGTCTTTAACTTTTTCCCATACTTTGGCTGGCGTACGATGTTTGTCATAGGCGTGTTGCCAGCATTGCTCGTCGTTTACATCCGCTTTGGCGTAACTGAATCGCCGGTATGGGAGCACCAGCAGGTGTTGCATAGGCAGAGAGGAACCAATGTATGGCAAGGCATGGGCAATGCCATCAAGAGACACTGGCTCTTATTTGTGTACCTGATCATTCTCATGACCGCTTTTAACGGTTTATCTCACGGCACACAGGATAACCTGCCCACCTTCCTGCAAGCGCAGTTGAAACTTGGAGTCAACTCGACATCTCTCATCACCATCATTGCCAATATTGGCGCTATTATTGGTGGTGTCTTGTTCGGCTACTACTCGCAGAATTGGGGTCGCCGCCGCGCAATCATTATCGCGTGCATCATAGGAATC
>DMFQ01000412.1:725-3834 GCA_003450555.1 Ktedonobacter sp. | reverse complement strand
TTAATTCTTGCATTATCTGTAAGGTTGTTGTCCTGATCAGGAGACAGGTCGATTGGCGTCCCGCTCTTCCAGCGCCCAACTACCTTGGCTCCGAGCATTTCCGCATTCATTGAGCCGTCGGCTGGCAATGCGCTCGCAATTCCGTCTCGGTATCCTGCCACATCTTGATTGAGGCGCCGGACGACCTGGAACGAACCTTCTTTCATCCAACTCAAATTAGACTGAATGAAGTCCGGTGGAAAGTTACGCTCGGGAAAGGTAGGGTCATTCTCGACCTGTTCACCTAAAATGAATTCGCCTGCCTGTATGACCTCCGTTCCGGGGCTACCTAAAACATGACCAAGCGGTGCTTGAGGGTTCTTGTTTGGATCATGCGGATCTACAGAATCAAAGCCTGCTACTCCTGGTTGAGAGATACCATCTTTGAAGCCAAAGTGCTCGTGTCCCTTAAGCGCTCCGGGAAGCGTTGCTCCATCCTGATCAAAGACCTGGTGTAATCCATGTTTGTTCGCCAGTGCCTGCATCTCCTGGACTTTCGCTTGCAGATCTTTAGGATCGTCAGCCTGAATGTTCAGCATCGCATGAATATTGTTGTCGCGACCAAACTTCCAATTATTTGGATTACTAGGGTTGTTGGGGTTATTTGGATTATTGAAATCCTTATCACCATTGGCAAAAGTACTTTCATCCGACGCAGGACCCTGGGCAAAATGCGGGAAAAGGGCGCTAATGTCACTCGTCGCTTTTGAATTTGCATTAAAGAGGGTCGTCAGCCCACTGAAAGTCAAACTGACATTGACCCAAGTCGCCTTAAGGTTTGGTGGATCATTTCCATGATTGGCAGCACGAGCAGCACTAAACGCGTCGTTGAAGGTCACAACATCCTTCGTCTTTGCGATAAAAGGAATAAGTTCTTTGAGCCAGGCTCGACCACTTGCCTGGTCATTGAAGTTGTAGAAGAGGTACACGGCGTGATCCTTCTTGAATCCTGCCAGGATATCACCTTGAATCTGTTGGCTCTGTCTGAGAGGAAGAGCAGGAGAGGGGGCAGGTGGAATATGCAACACCTGCCCAGCCTGTATGACATTGGGATTATTTCCGATCACCTGCTTGTTGGCATTGTAAATCAAAGGCCATTGATTGCCATCACCATAGGCGCGCTGTGCAATCGATGTGAGACTATCTCCTTGGTGCACAATGTAGATTGCGCCGGGAGTAGGTGAAAGCGTTGGGATAGTAAGCACTTCTCCGATGCGGAGAACGTTTGGATTGGGACCGATCACTTGCTTATTAGCATCATAGATTATTGGCCAATCAGCCCCATTCCCATATGCCTTTTGTGCAATGGAAAAAAGACTATCTCCGGCGTGTACAGTGTACGTTGTGCCTGGTGTCACAGGTGCAGTTTGGGTCATTGCATACTCCTCATCTGTTCTTGAGATCGAGACGAAATAGCAAAATTATCTCGTCGCTGTCAAAACGCTCGGAATATGATTTTTTTTACCATGAATTTCAAGTTGAACCGAAAGTGTGTATCTCGTTTTGTTGGCCGCTAGCATTTTCTCATAAAACATGAGTTCAATAGTAGAATAACGGTTAGAGTCTTTTTGAAAAGAGATGACAGCCGGGACATCGAGAGGATAGACTGTTGGTATGAAAAAGAATCAACAATATCCAACCGATCTGACCGACTGTCAGTGGAATTGTATCAAAGACCTGATTCCTGTTGCAAAGCCAGGGGACGACCACGCACACTAGACATGCGAGCAGTCATCAACGGTATCTTGTACGTCGTGGTCAGTGGCTGCCAATGGCGCATGTTGCCGCGTGAGTATCCTGCCTGGCAAAGTGGGTACACGTATTTTCGCACGTGGCGTGATGATGGAACCTGGCAACGACTTCACGACACGCTCCGAGCCCAAGTGCGTCAGCGAGCCGGTCGCCACAAGCAGCCCACCGCTGGAGCCTTGGATAGCCAAAGCGTCAAAACGACAGCCTTGCCCGGTGTGCGGGGCTATTGATAGTGGCAAGCGCGTGAAAGGGCGCAAACGTCATATCCTGGTCGACACGCTCGGATTGCTGCTGGCCGTGGTGGTCACCTCGGCTGCCCTCTCCGATCCTGCCGGAGCTAAATGCTTGCTCAGGCGTTTGGGAGGGGCTTGTAAGAAACTGCGCCGTATCTGGGTGGATGGAGCCTACCGCGGTCAGCTGCTCGAATGGGTGATCCTGCATTGTCGCTTTCGCTTGCAGCCGGTGCTTCGCAGTGATGAGCAGAAAGGCTTTGTCGTCTTGCCACGACGCTCTCGTGGTGGAACGCACCTTTGCCTGGATTACGCAATGCCGACGGCTTGGCAAGGACTATGAAGGGCTTCCTGAGAGTAGCGAAGCCATGATGTACATTGCTATGACCCGCTTGATGGTTCGCCGACTGGCTGCCGCCTGACCTTTTCAAACAGGCTCTTAGGTTGACCGCAAGGGTCAACCATGCTATACACGGTGCGATGCTACGCATCAATCCTTCCCCAGGTTGTTCTTGAAGGATGCCTGACTTAGAACTCGTATCCTCGTTGCACCCAATAGCGCCAGTCTTCGATGGCTTGTTGGGTTGCTTCATCCGCTTGAATGCCCTCTAATTGCATCAAGGGAACGGCAAATTGATAGGATTTCCATTTGATTAACACGAACATTTCATGGTGGCATTCCTCTTCAGGAGCTATGTCCATTACCTCGACTTTATCTCCTGGTGTCAGTGGCGAGATCACGCGGCGAGCGACGCACTGGGCGGAGAATGGAAATTGCAATGTCTCGTAGAGATAGTTATACCATCCTGTGAATTGCTCTTCAGGGCCATACGCATCCACAATGATCTCCATGTGGATGCGATCTTCACGTTCTTCATCTTTAGCAAGACGAGTCATATGCATTCTCCTATTGCTGGTGTAAACTGGATATTAGCACAACCTCTCGAATATTTGCTATTGTCACTAATAGTATAACAGATGCCGAGTTGAAGGTTTGAAATGAATACAGCTGTTATTTTGCAAAGTACTGAGCACCGACCCTATCCCATGCCTACAGGGCTATGGATTATGACGCAGCGCTGGAGCGA
>DMFQ01000412.1:0-569 GCA_003450555.1 Ktedonobacter sp. | reverse complement strand
GCCTGGGTGGGGATTGTGCCTTTTCGGGTGTCGCACGCCAGCCTGCGCGGGCTGCCTCCTCCTCCGCTGCTCTCCCACTTTCCTGAAATCAATGTGCGGACGTATGTCACGCTGCGAGGGATTCCTGGCGTCTACTTCTTTAGCCTGGATGCTGGCAGTCCACTGGCCGTACAGATTGCGCGGACAGTGTTTCACCTGCCCTACTTTTCTGCGCAAATGCACATGGAGCAGCAACAAGAAACGATCCATTTCCAGAGTCAGCGCAACAGGATTCCGAAAGGGACGAAGGGATCTCCTCCAGCCTATGAGGGATTGTACCATCCCAACGGCCCTGTCTTCTTTGCGCCTCGTGGCACACTGGAGTACTGGTTAACCGAGCGCTACTGCCTGTATACGGTGACGGAGAAAAAATGGGTGTATCGCGTGGATATTCAGCATGGTCCCTGGCCTCTCCAGCTGGCAGCATTGACAGGCAGGTGCAATACTATGGCCTCGGCGCAGGGGATTTCGCTGCCCGATCAGCCTCCATTGCTGCATTTCGCGCGAGAGCAGGATGTGCTGTTCTGGCC
>DMFQ01000307.1 GCA_003450555.1 Ktedonobacter sp. | reverse complement strand
CGCAACAGGCGCGCCAGGTAATGACCCTCCGCACGCATCCAATCATTCATTTGCGTTGGCTGCAGTGGTCGTCCCTCTTCCTGATCCAGCCACCAGTGTGGTGAAGGAAAGAGTCGCTGCCGTCTCTGTAAAAAAACTGGATTCAGCCGGTAGATGAAACGCGCAAAGGAAGGAAAACTGATCCATTGATTCAGGGGAGCCTGCGCAATCATTGCGACCAACAACTGCCGCGCCTCGTTATTTTCAGCTTCCAACTCGCCTGGACGCAGTATAGGGTGGTTCAGTGGCGTGGTACGGCACCTCAGCCGCAATCCCTCTTCCTGGAGATCAAATAATTCCTCGTAGCCTGGATGAGTCAGCCACAATTCAAATAGGTCACGAGCCACTTCGGCGCTCGTAGGGCCTAGCAGCAGCCTGGCAGCATTCGGGAGCAGGCGCAGGTTGGGTGTCCCCCCATCATCTTTGTGCAGGATATCCGCCAATCTCAATAATCGGTAAGCAAAACGTAGAAACTGTGCTGTGCGTGGCACGGTTGATTGCAATCGTTCCAATAATGATGCCGAAGGTAAACCATTTGGAGGGGCTATCAGCGCCGTTCCATCTTGAGCAGCCAGGCCAGAAGTGCGCAGCGCTGCCAGCGCATTTGCACCGCGCATGTCCCCAACCCGTTCACCTTTCTCGTCATCATGCTCCAACTGGTAACCATTCAGTGCGCGCCCAACCAACAACAGATCCGCCAGTAAACTATATGCTTCGACCTGCTGTATTTTTAATTGATCATTATCTGCTTCCCCGCCACTGGCCTTCTTTTCAACATCAAAAGGTGTGATTGGCACCGATACCCGCAGCGCCGCCTGCACCTCTGCCGGTACATACCAACCCATATCGTAGAGTAAACCGCTCAGCCCGATACGTTGTTGTGGTGAACTATTGAGGCTTGTGCGAAACAGCAGGCCCTTGCTCTGCAACACCAGCAGTATACCCTGTAATTTATCGGCTGGTCCAAATGAAAAACGCTCAAAAATGCTGCGCAAATCCTCGTCACTCATCGAACCGCCAGCCAGGGCGAGCGTTGCCAACAACTGCCTTTGTGGCTTCTCCAATGCACTCGCAATTCTGCGCACCAGTTCAGACTGTCTTAGCGCCCCTGCTATGGCCTCGGCCAGCTGCTGCTTACTTAATCCCGCCGTCGCGATATCATATTCTCGAGCAACGCCGCGCAGTTCACTTAAGCCATTTTGCGACAGTATATCTTCCAGGTTAGCCGAGGGCGTTGGCCCGCGCATCTTTACCGTGTGCGCAATCTGGCCGCCCTGATGATGTATAGATCGCAAAGGTGTTTGTTGTTCGCCAGTTGATTGACTGACTCCTTCACGCCGCGTAGCCATCACCCAACTGGGAGTCCGAGAACTCGAAGAAAATGGGGAAACAAATGCTGTGGGATGCGCGAGCCATTGATAGAGCAGGGCTGCCGCGTGTCGACAGATCGCAACAGCATTGGGGGTACAAGAACAGCTGGCGAGCCATATACTGGAACTCTGTATCTCCACCTCGACACTACATCGATGCTGCTCAATTGCTTTCTGCTCCAGCGCTTCAACGCTACCTGTTGCACCTGCTTTTGCAACAGTATCCAAATGAGATGTATCAACAATGCCAAGGAGTTTAGCTCCTTGACGCATTGTTGCATGCACTGCACCTATGCGGCAATACTCTTGCCCCATCGACGCTACTGTTAACCCCGCCATGCGGATAATATCCGCAGCTCGCAAGCGTTGCAATACGCCGGGTACAACATCATCCATAGAATAAGCCTACGTCAGTTCCTTAAAAGAGGATTGATTATATTGGGTTATGATAGCACGTTGCATCCGCCTGGTCAATCTAAACAAAACTCATCCTAAAATGAAGTCATCCACCAAGCGCGTACATCACGTTCGCTACTGCCACTAACGCCGCGGTCTCAGCCCTCAAAATACGCGCTCCCAACGTCACTACCTGCACGCCATGCTCCCGCGCCAACATAACCTCCTCCGCCATCAAACCACCCTCCGGACCAATAAATAGCACAACCGTAGTTGGCTCCGCCCCCATAGTCGCCCTCCCCTCAAAACCCTCTCGCAGGCTCTGACCGTGCTCTTCCTCCCACGGCATAAAAGCCAGCGCGCCTCGTGGTATATCACTGAGCGCGTGCAGCAGCGGGCGAATGGGCAAAAGTTCCGGCAAGCGCGCGCGACCACACTGTTCCGCCGCCTCCTGCATAATGCGCTGCCAGCGCTGTATCTTCGCCGACCCTGCTTCTTCCAGACCGGCCATCGAGCGGCGACAAAGCATCGGAGCAAAAACGGCCACGCCCAATTCGGTCCCCTTCTCCAAAATCCACTCGAAACGCGCCGATTTGAGCAATCCCTGGCACAGAACAATGCGCACAGTTGATTCGCTCTTCCCCCTCCTCCGTTCGAGCACCTCTACTTCTACCCCTGCGCGACCACTCTTCACAATTGCTACCAGAAACTCATCGCCGCTATTATCGAGCAGCACCAGTTGCTCACCCTCGCCAAGGTGAAGCACATCCCTCACCTGGTGCGCAATCTTGTCCGGCAGAGTAACACAAAACGACCTCTCCGACCCGGTATTCATCATTCGTTCAGAACTGGCATCGCTGCCAGGCATCTGCGCCTGAAGCGCCGTGACAATAGGCGCCAATATGTCGTGTGCGACAAAAAAACGGTGCATAGCTTCTGCCTACTCCGGCTTGCGCATGATCAGCACAATCCAATCGTCGATCATCGCCTGATCGATCAATTCCAGGCCCGCGGCCAGCAGTGCAGGCTCCGCGTCAGGACGACGCGCCTCGATAATACCGCTGGCGATGAGCAATCCACCAGGGGCGAGCACCTGCGCGAGTTGTGGTGCCATCCCGCCAATGACATGAGCAATAATATTCACCAGCGCCATATCATACTGTCCCGCCATCCGCGCTGCCTCAGCCTCGTCAAGTATCCCAAGCACGACCGTTATCTTGTCGCTCAATCTATTGACCGTCGCATTCGCCGTGGCACTCTCCACCGCCACGCTACTAGTATCGATACAATAGACGCTGGCCGCACCTAATTTCGCCGCGGCTAATGCCAGGATACCTGAACCTGTGCCAACATCGATAACGCGCATCCCAGCCCTCGCGCGCAGTTCAACCTGTTCAAGACACATACGAGTCGTAGGATGCAGCCCCGTACCAAATGCCATCCCCGGATCAAGTTCCAGCACAACCTCATCACCTCTCGGTGCATACTCCCGCCACGAGGGGCGAATGACCAGCCGCTTCCCGATATGCGTGACATGAAAGTAATCTTTCCAGGCGTTCGCCCAGTCCTCTTCATTGACGACCCGCGTCTGCAAATCGCCCACAAAATGTGCACCCAGGCTGGCAAGGTGCCACAGCCCCTCAGCCACTCGCTGCCGCGCTTCTTCCTCTTTCCCATCCAGCGGCAGATACGCGTGCACCTGCACCGGCTCGCCTGTCAACACCCTGTACTCCTGCCCCTCGTCGATCAACTCAAACGGTTCCTCAATCGCAACCCCGCCCGCCGTATAGCGGCTCAAAAGCTCGCTCACCGATTCCACCGCCTCAGGGTGCGTCCGCACCGTCAATTCTAACCATCGCATACATCTAATTCCTACTTTAAAAGATCAATCGTATAATAGCCAAAAGTAGTTGTCTCCCTAAAACCGCAGGAACGATAAAGACCTATTGCATTTTCATTATTCGTCTCCACCTCAAGCGCAACCCCCTTCTCGCTCATCGCCCTCACCTCTTTAATAACCTGCTCCAGCATCTGTCTGCCAAAACCGCGCCCCCTATACGGCAGGAGAACAGCAAACCCATAGATACCATACTCCTTCTCTGCTTCATACAGGTTCAGACATCCCACAGCCTCCTCTCCCAGCTTACCAAGGTAATACTGAACATGCGGCCCCGCCATATTTTCCAGGGTCTTCCGCCGTGACCCCTCCACAGAGTGACCAAAACTCATAGCCGTTATCACCGCGAGGTCCTCTACATCTTCCGCTCCCGCCTTTCGCAGCGAGATTCGCTCCTGGTAGCCCCCTCTTTCCTTGAAGTCCGTTAACACCATTCTATGTTCAGAAAAATCGTATGCAGCGCCGATTGCCGCCACAAAGCCTTGTCCGGACCTCGAAAAACGTTCGCACACCAGTATTAAGCGCTCCGTCCCCCTTGACCTGGCCTCATCTTTTGCCGCCGCCAGCAGCCTACTAAAAATACCCCTGCGCCGGTATTCAGGATGCACCCCTCCCGTCATCTCCCTATCTTCAGCCCCAAGCTCATCTAGGGCCAGCAGGCCCACTAGTTTCCCATCCTCGTAATAGAGAAAATCATTGGTCTCTTTGCCTTCACGAAACCGCAGCATACCAACATCTAATTTCAGACTCAGGCCTTCAAATCTATCACAAAGTTCAAGTAGCTGCCTCGCCTCCGCAAGTTCATCCTCGCTCCACGTCCGCTGCTTGACCAGACCCTCTCTCACAATGCTCATCACTACCTCCCTTCTTTTTCTGCACAAAATTGCAGGATGACCGCAAGGATCATCCCTACTATACACGTTTCCCACACACACGCGTGAAGCCGCGCTGGGAGCCGCGCCGTAGTATAGTAGGGATGACCCTTGCGGTCATCCTAAGCCAATCGGTCATCCTGGAGGCAAATCATGGCACAAAGCAACCTTGAACGCGTAGGCAAAGCGCA
>DMFQ01000336.1:17869-18070 GCA_003450555.1 Ktedonobacter sp. | reverse complement strand
TGAAAGCGCCGCTGGCGATAGCAGCACGCACCTCTTCCAGCACCCGGTCCGCCTGCAAAGCATCATGGCGTGCCTCACGTGTGCGCGCGCTGCAGGCCTCTGCGATTGCCTCGGCCTTGGCTGCTGAAGCTGCTGCCACGTCCGCGATCATCATTGCCGCGACCGCCGCCACTACTTCCTCATCCTCCTCTATCTCCTCCA
>DMFQ01000336.1:12292-17604 GCA_003450555.1 Ktedonobacter sp. | reverse complement strand
CTATACTACGAGGTTCTGGCTGGTTCTCCTCTTGCTCAGTTTCGCCCTGAATACTACTACTCTCGCTGCTCTCTGTGTGCTCTTGCTGCACCGGCTGCTCTAGCTCCCTGGACTCCCCTATCTCCCTGCCAGGTCCCTCCGCCTCGTCAGGGGCGTGATTTGCTTCTTGCACCGCGGCGCTGGCCTGGGCCATCTCGAACTGCGTCTCCTCCCGTTCTTGCTCCAGGTGAAGCCCTGAACCTGGCTGCTCCTGGCGAGAAGAGATTTCCGCCGCTCGCTCGGAGGCGCGCCGCGCGTTCTCTTCAGCGGCTTCGGCTGCTGCTCGTGCCTCCCTTACCCGCTCAAATGGCTCTTCTTCAGGGACTGGGTCGCTAGAGGAGCTTTCTGCAGGGGTATCAGGAAGAGCCGCTCCCTCGCTGACTGCGCCCTCCGAGACATCCGTTTCGGAGGATTGCCGCGGGTTTGCCAATTCAGCCTGTTGCCGGTGCACGCTCTCCAAACGCTCTTCCAGGCGCTCTACACAAGCTGTACGCTTCCGCAGGCGCGTGTCAGCTTTTATGAAACGCTCCAGCGCTTTAACCTGTCTCTCCTGGGCTTCCAGCAGCTGGTCCTGCAAACGTTTTTCACGCTTGCGCAGCTCTTTCTCAAGCTTCACGGATTTTTTTGTCTGTTCCTCTGCTTGAGGTGGTTGCTTGCGATTTGCCATCGTTCCTATCCTCCACAGCAAAAGGCAAATGCGCTACTTTTTGCCCTTTGCCTTTTTGCTTTTTGCACGCCCTTCGTTGGTATTGGTCACGCTTGCCGTAGTAAGTAGGTGAGGAGCAGCGTTCTCATCAGTTGACACACCTGATACACCTGACACCTGCTGCCGACTCCGCAATATCTCACCGAAGTGAGGACGATGGTAGAGCACTTCTGTGCGATGGGAGAAAAGTGTTCGCTTCACAATGCGCAGATCATGCTCGATCTCTATCTCCAGGAAGCCATTATCTTTCTTTCCGCTCGTGTCCAGCAGTGAACCGGCGTTGCAGCAGAGCAAGCTATGTCTCCCATCAGACAGCTCCCAGACGTGGCTGCGATGAATATGGCCACAACAGAGTAAATCAACATTCAGTTCAATCAGTGTTTGCAATATATCCGCTGAGCGCGGCACGACATCGCCGGGTTTGAGCTTCTTCGTAGGCACCGGCAAAAAACTATGGTGGGCACAGAAGATGCGATACTCGCCCGGACGTCCCTTGTTAAAATGCTGTACCATCATATCCAGCTGACGCGGTGTAATATCTGGCTCGCTATTCAGTCCAACCGCGGCGACGCCATTTGCGCGATAAAAGAATTCCGTACCCTGGAAATGATCGAAAAATTTTCCCTGCCGACCATGATTGACATCCTCGATTGCGTCTATTTCGTCCAATAGCGTCACAGGCTCGGGATGTGTCAGTAAAAAATACTCCAGGTCGCTGCGCTCTGCTGCTGCCGGGATGATTGTGCGCGCCTGATCGCGGTTTCCAGGGATCATCAGTACTGTACAGAAATCAAGCGCATTGATGAAGCGCTTCACTCCATAGAATTGTTCATCCAGACCATCATTGGTGAGGTCTCCAGTAATCAGTATCATATCTGGACGCAACATAGCAAATTGTCTTCCCGCCTCTTTCAAAAGCGTCCAGGTCTCGGGAGACTCCTTATAGTGCAGATCGGATACATGCAAAATTCTCACTAAACGATGCTCCTTTGTATGAGCCACGCACCCTTTCGCTGCAACTCATGACTGTGAGAAACTCCTACATCTCAAGTAAAAGACGCATAATGGCACGGCGCAGCGTTGCCTGTACATGGTCAATAGGCTGATTACCTTCTATAACGGTAAAATCAAACGCTTTTTGCATGTGCTGGTATTCACTATACATCCTCATTTCAAAATTGCGGAAACTTTCCAGCGCATCCCCAGCTAAAAGCAATGGCTGCGGAGCGGTTAGAGCTGTCATCGACAACCCTTTCTGCTGCCCGCTATCTTTAGCGTCCTTCTTCGACCCCTTTTTATCCTTCGCCTTTTTGCCTTGCTTGCCGCCCTGCCCTTCTTTTTTGTGGCGCGCTTCAAAGCGCTGCTGCTGGAGGGCGAGTCGGCGCTGTACGGCCTCTTCCGGGCTGATATGCAGGTAGAAAACGACATCGGGCTGCACCGAGTGCCGGTAGAGATTGTGCAACCATGAGCTATCGATGCCCCGCGCGGCATCCCGCGCGAAGGCGGTGTATATGTAGCGATCGGCCAGCACAATCTCTCCGCGCTGCAGCGCGGGCCTGATGACCCTCTGGGTGCGATCAACCTGGTCAGCCGCGTAGAGCAGGCTATAGGTGAGCGGCTTAAGCGGCGGCTGATTGCGCGCCCGCGCCAATACATCAGCAATGAGCGGTGAGGTGCGCCAGGCAGTCGTTGTGACCTGGTAGCGCTGCGCAGCCAGCCAATCGTAGAGTAGCTGCACCTGCGTGGTTCGCCCCGAGAGATCAATACCCTCTAGCACGATCAAGCGCGGCCGCTCAGGAAGAATCAATGCTGGCGTTCCCTTGCGATGGCCACTCAGTTGCTGCTGTGCATCCGCCATTGACACTGCTCCTCCTCTATGAATAGCTACTCTGCGAACGAGGCCGTTAACATGCTTTCTACAGCTTCACGCAATATTTTCTGCTGCTGCTTGACCGGTAATGTCGCGTCCAATCGCAACAGACCCAGGTCGCCAACCATATCTTCATACACGCGCAAGATGCGACCTTGAAACGCGCGGAAACTGGCGATTGGATCGCCGCTCAGGCGCAGGTCCATACCGGCCTGGTAATACTTCAATCGTGTGCGAGAGCTCAACGTGCGTTCAAGTGATTGGTCCGCGCTGATTTGAAAGTAGATCCCCAGGTCTGGCCGGGCGGCAAAACGATAGACATCTTCAATCCAGCTCCGTTCGACGCCACGCGCTAAATCTCGTGCCAGCGCCGTATAGACGTAGCGATCAGCCAGTACCACTGCTCCCCGTTTGAGGGCTGGCAGGATATCCCGCTCATAGAGTTCAGCGAAGTCGGCGGCGTGCAGAATGCTCAAGAGCATAGGGTCCATTGAACCTTGTTTTTTACCAGCCTTCAAGGCGCGCTTGATGAGTTTCGAGGGTGTCAACTCGGTGGGAACAACTTCATACCCCTCGGCCTGGAGCCAGAACTGGAGCAGCCGGAGTTGTGTGCTTTTCCCACAACCATCCAGGCCTTCAGCGGCAATCAGTCTACCTGGATATACATGTGGAATCAAGAATGAGGAGCTATCTGCATCTGCCCGTGTGTTTATTTCAGCCGGCATATCCGTCACCAGTCCCTCCTATAATAGAGGATACCGCATACCTGGAAAGATTGCAAACCGTAACAGCATGAGTAGTTCAGAGAAACAAAGCGTGCAGGGAGAGCTGTCGGCTCTCCCTGCACGCTTTGTTTTCCAGAAATTATCTCCGCTTTTTCAAACTGTTATTCAATGCATAGGGCCAGCGCCACAACAACAGAAATGCCGCGTTGACGACCAGGGCGATCAGTGCAAAGATCAATGGCGGAACAGCGTGATCGACAAAGATACCGCGCAACACCATCGACACAGGCCAGGAGAGCACCCATGCCAGGAGCGTGCGCAGCGCCATTTTACGCGGATGTGCCACCAACTCCCAGCGGTAAGCGCCTACCAAGGGGGCAACGATAAACCAGGCGATAGCGAACGGCGCCGCGGTCAAAATTACCTGCGGTATGGCGGCCAGACCGGTCGCCTCACCATGGCTGCCGCGACCGATAGCCGCGAAGGCCAGAAAGGCCAGTAGATCGCCTGAAGCGAGTACGACAATGTGCCGCGAGGCAGAGCGCTCCCTTACTGTATTACCTGCATCACCCGGTTTTTCTATGGTGGTAGCGTTGTTCGTTTCATCACTAGCGGTCATTTACTGCTTTTCCTGCTGTTCCCGCACAAGTTCGCTAACGGCGGCAAGTTCGGTGCGCACGCCGCGAATACGCAGCATAACGACGCCGAGGTAGACAAATAGCCCAACCCAGACAATGGCGTAGGCCGCGATAAGATAGCTTATTCCTTGCATAGCGATATCATCCTTTTTGCTTTATTCCAGGCTGGTACGCAGCCGCTGCGCCAGCGTCTGCATTTTCTCGAGTTGATAGAGCTGCACCATCAGGAAGCTGAAGAGCAGCGTGAAGGCTACAAACGCAACCACCAGTGTCAGCAACATCTCAGGTGGCAGTTGCGGCGATGAGCCGATGGGCAGGACAGATTGAGGATGCAATGTGCGCCACCAGTTCACCGATTCGTAAATGATGGGTACATCGATGAGGCCAATGAGCGCCAGCACCGCACCTGCACGCGCGCTAGCGGGAGTACGGCCCATGTAGCTGCGCAGCATGAGATAGCCAATATAGATAAACCAGAGAATCAAAGTCGTGGTCAGCCGCGCATCCCACGTCCACCATGTTCCCCAGGTTGTGCGTCCCCAGATTGAGCCTGTGATCAAGGCGAAGGTGAGAAAGACCGTCCCCAGTTCCGCTGCGGCGCGCGCGGCCCAATCCCAGCGTTCATCTTTCTTCCAGAGATACACGATACCACCCAGGGCTACTATACCCAGTGAGAGCATTCCCAGGATGGCCGATGGTAAATGGAAATAGAAAATGCGCTGGGCATCTCCCTCGATTGCGTCGGTTGGCGCGTAGAGAAAGATCATCCAGATTGAGATCATCATACCGGTAAAGGCGAGCGCAAGCAACACCGTCGAGACTATAGGAAAACGGCTCACCCGCTCGAGCTTTCCTACGTCGGCGTCTCGACGCTCAACATCCGTTTCGCGCCTGGCTAATGCCATGATATTTACTCCTACTTTATTATTCCTGTACATCAAATCTTATTCTTCAACGATATATTCAAAGGTGAGCATGGAGACGCTCAAAAAAATGATATCAAAAGCCACCATCAGCCCAAGCCAGGGCGGTTCGTTCGACACCGGTACCAGCAATGTTCCCGTGGCTCGCACCGCTGCTATCACAACAGGAACGATTAACGGAAAGACCAGGATTGGTAACAACAGTTCGCGCGCCCGCGTCGCGGCAGCCATTGCTGAGAACAAGGTACCGACGGCCGCGATACCCAATGTTCCGAGCAACACAATCGGCAGCAGCGATCCGAAAAACAATGGCACATCGAACAGGGCCGCGAAAATGGGTAAGGCCACAATTTCCACTACTCCGATAAATAGCATATTCCCCAGTAGTTTCGCAAGGTAGATGGCTTTGCG
>DMFQ01000336.1:9949-12188 GCA_003450555.1 Ktedonobacter sp. | reverse complement strand
GCTATGGTGCGACCCAACCCCAACATGCTGGCGAAGACGAAAGAGACCCAGAGAGCACCGGGAGCCACGGCAGCCTTGTTGTCTACGCGCAGGTCAAAGGCAAAATTGAAGATGACCAGCACGAGAATGGCAAATAAACCCATCCCGGTCCACATTTGCTTGCTGCGCAGTTCGTAGCGTATGTCCTTCCAAAGGATGGCGATTACGTGCTCAAGAAAGATCATCGCAATACCTCTTGATATTCCTGCCTCATCCTGTTCAGCTCCAGTCCCACCGTTTTCGCTTGAAAGACCACGCGCCCCTTGCCCAGCATGACCAGGCTGTCACCCAGCTTCAAGGCACGTTCGAGCTGGTGTGTGGTGAAAAGCACTGTGCCGCCCTGCGCGCTATGCTCTGCCAACACGTCCTCGATCAACTGGTGCCCCTCCTCGTCAAGCCCCGTATCCGGTTCGTCCAATAGCAGCAGAGACGGCGCGTGCAACAAAGCCCGTGCCAGCGAGAGCCGCTGCACCTGTCCTCGCGAAAGCACTCCCACGCGTTCTTTTACCCGTTTCTCCAATCCAACTTTGCGCAACAGTAACTCTGCGCGCTCCCGGACATCCTTCACCGTGTACATCTTCCCAAAGAAGAGCAGGTTCTCTAACGCGGTCAGCTCATCGTAGAGGTAGGGCTGGTGAGCGACGAAGCCCACCAGACGCCGTACTTGCTGGGCATCGCGCACAATCTCCCAACCATCAATACACACGCTGCCGCTGCTCGGCGCCGTCAAACAGGCCAGGATACGCAAGAGCGTGGTCTTTCCCGCGCCGTTGGCCCCCATCAATGCCATGCGCTCGCCACGCTCTAGAGCAAGATCGATCCCACGCAAGACGCTTTTAATTTCAAAACTCTTCTTGAGGCCCGTTATTGCCAGGAAAGGTGTATCCACTATCTTCCCTCGCCAAATATACGTCGCGGATATATTTTCACGGCGTCACCTTTTCGCTCATCAAGGCGCGCAATTGTGCTTTGATCTTTGCCCGTCGCTCCTGATACACGGCCTTCTTCATTGTACCAGCTTCATAGGCTTTATCAAGCTCCAGCAGTTCCTGTAACAATGCCTGCTCGCTCTCTCCTGCTTTATTGGCCGACTTTACCGGCGCGACTTTCTGCTGGCGCTGCCCCTGCCCCCGTACTTGCTGCTTTGTTTTCTGCTTGCCATTAGACTTGTTCTTGTTCGACATGGATGCAGCTTGACGGCGCACAGAACTATAGATGACCCCCGTCACACAGAGTATGCCGGCCATGATCAGCAGCGCGACAACAAACCATGGTACTCCACTAGTAGAGGTCGTCGTAGCAGGTGCATCTGGCACAATTTGCGACGTCGGCAGGCCCACGAGCTGTACGTGAACCGCCTTATCTGCCAGCAGGGCTTTGCCTTCAAAGAGAGTATAGGTGTGCTGATCGGTGGTAAACGGCCCCTGAGACGAGAGTGTATCGGAACTGGCATGAATCTCTGGCGGTGCCAGGAACGTCATCAGCACGGTGGGATACACGGCTGTATAGTCGAAATCATACTCGGACGCGCTATATGGCATATCAAACGTAAAGGCAAATTGAGAGTCACCCGGCGGCACGGCGGCATCGGAGGCGAAACCATTGTTTACCTGGATAGCGTTATAGCCATCAAAACCCTTGCCGAGCACCACCTTGCTAGCCGTATGTGGCAGTGAGAAACGCAGCGCGTTCGGTTTGCCCTGACTGGCATTAAGCGAGCCGACATAGGTACGGTTATCCAGGTTCCTGAAGATGAATAGCTCCGAGACGGGAATGATCCCTTTTTGCGCATCCGGCGTATGCAGCAATATGGTAGCTCGTACTATGGCTATATTCGCGGTGCTCTTCGTGGCTGCATAGACCGTGAGATTGACCTGCTGCACTGCTTTCGTAGCCAGCGAGATGATGGCGGAAGTATACTGCGCTCCCTGATAGTTGATGTAGACGGCGTAACTGGTCGCTTTAGCTGTGGCGAGGTTGGCGAAGGAATAAGAGCCGTGAGCATCGGTGATGGCGCTGCTCAGGTCCGTGGCGTTGTTGCCCTGTGCCATTTGCAGCGTCACACGCTCTCCCCCAACTGGCGCATTTTTGTGGCTGCCATCCAGCAGTTGCCCGTAAATACGCCCAGTACCACTCGCACCACCTGTACCACTCGCGGCATAAACCGGAACAGAGGAGCATACGAACGTGAAGTATACTG
>DMFQ01000336.1:0-9772 GCA_003450555.1 Ktedonobacter sp. | reverse complement strand
CTTATTCCACACTGTCATTATGTTCTTTCATCTTCTGCAACTGCACTTCGATCACGTCGTCTAGCTCTTGCTCGCGATCATAGCGCGACTTCAGAGCTACCAGCGCGCGCTGTAGATACCTCTCTCGCAATGTGCGATAATCGCTCTCGGATATATTGCCCAGTTGGTAGTCAAGTTCGATTTCATGCAGAGCAGTACGGGCAGCCTGCTCCACTTCGCTCACTTCAGCGCTTTGCACTCCCTTTGCTTTACTATGACCGTTTAAAGTTTCTGGCTCGCTCCCTGCTGTCCATGGCAAGAGTACACCACTTCGCTGCTTTTCAGATTGAGCTGGCGTACGGCGATAAAAGGGGTAGAGCACAAAAGCAAGCGCTAAAACGCCCAGGATGAGCGCTATGAGAAGTGGCAGTACAAATTGCATCAGCTTTCCTCCGTTGCGCTCGCTGGCCGCGCGAACAAGGGATCTTCGTCGGCAAGCTCTTGTTCGAGCTGGGCGCGGTACCTTGCTAAATCAGCCTCGTCTACATGCGCGAGTTCATGTTCACGCGTGGTCGCATCTGGCGCGGGAGATGCTGTCTGCCAGTCGCGCAGGGTAAAGAACAGCAAAATGATACCTCCCAGCAGCAGCCCAATCGGCACCAGCCACGCTAGCAGGCTAAAACCCTGCCATGGCGGAGACCAGACAATCTGCTCTCCATAACGAGCCTGAAAATATTGAATGACTTCTTGCTCGGATCTACCTGCCTGCAGTTGCTGGCGAATAACGTCACGCATCTGTTGCGCAATGGTCGAAGGGGAATCAGCAACCGACTCGCTCTGGCAAACGGGACACTTCAATTGGGCCGCGACGCTCTGCACGCGTTGGTCTAGCGTCTGCTGTGGTGGATTCTGCAAGAAAATAACGTACCAGATCGCTCCCACAATCGCCACCACCGCTACTGCTAAAAACAGCGGGCGCCTCTGCTTCATACCACCATCTCCTCGTCACCTCGCCCCGTTGCTTGCGCGACCTGCTGCACCGTTTTTGTTGGCAGCTCCGCGCGGGCAAGCACGCCAGGGATTCCGCTCTGGCTCGCTGCCCCTTTTTTGCGCCGCTCCGGCCACCAGCAGACGATCCCACCCAGCAACATCAGCCCTCCACCATACCAGACAAGTGGCGTCAGCGGGTTGATGAAGACACGTATCTTAGACTCTGCTGCGCCGTTCCAGTCATCAAGTAAAACATACACGTCGGTCAGGCCAAAGGTCGTGATGGAGATCAGGCTGGCCGGCTGGTTGCCAAAGTTCTGATAGAAGACGCGCCCCGGATAGATAAAACCTGCATACTGGCCGTCGTGCCAGATTTGCACAATGGATTTTACGGTGTCGGTTCCCGGGTAGGTCTCTTCAACATTGCCAAAATACTTCAGTGTATAGCCTGCAACGTGCATCTCTTGCCCGGCTTTGAGCGTGCTATCCTGCTGCACCTGGAAGAAATGCGAGCCAATCACGCCGACCGCCAGCATCACCAGGCCAAGGTGCACGATATAGCCGCCATAGCGCTGCCGGTAGCGCTTGATAAGCATATACAGCGCCTGCGGGTACGCCTCACCATGGCGATGTCGCACGCGCATGCCGCGCCAAAGTTCATAGAAAATCGCCCCGGCGCTAAATGTACAGACGGCAAAGCCAACATTTGCCCAGATATCGCGCACACCTGCCAGTGGCAGCACAGCGGCACAGAGAGCGGCTGCCAGCGCGGGTATAGCGAGATTATGCCATAGGGCGCGCCTGGAAGTGCGGCGCCAGGCTAGCAGCGGCCCAACGCCCATAGCGAGTATCAGCACGACAAAGATTGGGCCATTGACGGATTCGTAGAATGGCGGCCCAACGGTCATGGTCTGACGGCGGATGGCGACAGAGATGAGTGGGAAAATAGTTCCCCAAAGCGTGGCGAAGGCGATGCCCACCAGCAACAGGTTATTGAGCAGAAAGATACCCTCGCGCGAGACCACCGAGTCAAACTCTTGCTCGGGTTGGAGTTTGGGCAAACGGTACAGGAACAGCCCCGTGCTGAAGACAATGATGATGACGAGAAATGCCAGGAAATAGGAGCCAATATCCGAATAGGCAAACGAATGCACTGAACTGATAATACCGCTGCGCACCTCAAAGGTGCCGAAGATGGCAAGGGTAAACGAGGCCACTACCAGCACAAGATTCCAGACCTTGAGCATGCCGCGCCGTTCCTGTACCATCGTCGAGTGCAGGAAAGCGGTCGCCGTCAACCATGGCAGCAGTGCCGCGTTCTCTACCGGGTCCCAGCCCCAGTATCCTCCCCAACCCAGTACATGATAGGCCCACCACGCGCCCAGGATCAGGCCCGTTGTCTGAATTGACCACGACGCCAGCGTCCAGCGCCGAATGGAGCGCAGCCACTCGCTATCCAACTTGCCGGTAATCATGGCGGCAACGGCAAAGGCAAAAGGTACTGAGAAGCTCATATAGCCCATCAGCAGCATCGGTGGATGTACCAGCATGCCCGGATCCATCAGCAGCGGATTCAAACCCACGCCATCTTGCGGCGCCACAGGCAAGCGCACAAAGGGATTTGAAACGGTGATCAGCACGATCAATAAAAAGGTCTCGATTGCCATCAGCGTCGCTATGACATAAGGCACCAGCACGGGCACTGTCCGTCGCGCGGTCAGGACGAAGATGGCCGAGAAAACCGCGAGCATCAAGGCCCAGTAGAGCAGTGACCCTTCTTGCCCGCCATAAAAGGCAGCCGTTGTGAAATACCACGGCATGGCCAGGCTGGAATGCTGCGCCACATAGCTCACCCCAAAATCATGGCTGAGAAACGAGGCGATTAGCGCGGCTGAGGCCAGCAGCAGGAAGAAGGCAACCACAAGTATACCGCGTTTCGCACTCGCGACGAGCAGCTCACTCTTGCGCAGCGCGCCCAGTACGGCCACGAAGCCAGTATACATAGCAAAGCCTGAGCCAAGTATGAGAGCAATGAATCCTACATCCGAGAAATGCACAATTTTTCCTTCGCTTGATGCCTACGATTGGTACTTACTACGATCGGTCTATGTCCTACGGGGTTGGCGTGGCGGCTTGAAATTTCGACGGACATTTAGCTAGCAAGTTTTGGGCCTGGAATGGCCCCTGGCCAGTCGAGTGACCCTCTACAACCACCTCGATACCGGGACGAAAAATGTCCGGTACGATCCCACTGTAGGTCACAGGCAGGCGTTGTCCACCCTGTGTGATAACAAAGGTGATGAACTGCTTCTGGTCATCTCGTACAATCGAACCCTGCTGCACGACGCCCGCTACGCGCACTGATTGCGTTGCGCAGGTGGTACAGTGCTTGAGCTCGCTCACTGTCATATAGTAGACAGCGTTCGCCTGTGTATTAGCATACACGAGGTAGATCACCGCTGCTAAAATAGCCAATCCGCCAAATATAAAACTGAGAGGCAGCCGCCTGCGCGGTCGCGACGACTTTGTCTCTTCAGTTGGTACTGCCAATGCAGACTGCATACTACAACTCCATTGTATCAATGGGGCGCGATAGTTCCCTCAAATAAGCCATTGAGGAGGGCGCCCAGGATAAATACTACTATGCCAAGAGCTAACATAAGTTGTGGCGCGGCCCTGGAGAGCCGCGTCGAACGCTTTGCTAGTCGCCGTATATTGCTCTGCCCGATATATATGGCTACTATAAACATACCAGTAGCTAGAGCTATTTTCAAGCCTAAGACAACCAGGTAGGGCCAGCCCAACGTGGTCTGCGTCAGTCGATCAAACATCAGGTATGCACCACTGAGCAGCAGGACCCCCATACAGATATTTACCATGCGCCTGAATAACGCGGCAATCTCGCCAGCCACCGCCGGAGCAGGTCCTTTACTGCGCAGCGCGGGCAAGACCGCCACCAGGTAGAGGATGCTACCGCCAACCCAGGCGGCAGCAGCCAGCGTATGTGCTGCTCGCATGATCAGGCGAATTTCTAACATTCATTTCCTAACCCATCAGCAACTGCAAATTCGTTTGCAGGTCTTGCGCAGTCATTTCACGAGGTATCATGCTGACGACGACGCCACGGCTGTTGATGAAGTATGTCGTCGGGGTATATGTGACACCATAGTTAATCGCGGTAGCGCCATTTGCGTCGAGCACGTTCGGATAGGTGATGCCGTACTTTTGCATGAAGCTCAAACCGTCGCCCTGAGTATCTTCAAAATCGACGCCGAGAAAGACGATCCCTTTAGATTGCATACGCTGCGAAGTAGATTGTAGCAGGGAAGCCTCGTCCTGGCAGGGAACACACGATGAAGACCAGAAATTGAGCACAACTGCCTTACCCTTCAATGATGCCAGATCAAGCGTTGTTGCCTGCTTCGCGTTGAGCACTGTCAGCTTGAAACCGGGCGCGGGACGCCCCTTCAACGGATTAGCCACAGTAGGACCATCGCTGCTAGCGCCTGCCTGGTTTGGTGCTGGGGTCAGTAGTTGCGACCAGAGCAAGACAAGCAATCCGACATTTAACAGGCTCACTACAGTAAATATGGCGATGTTTCGCCTGCGGCTGCTTTTACGCTTTGTAGTGACCTTTGCGGATTGCGTGTTCTGTAGCTTGTCGTCAGCTATATTGTCTTTTGCTTCCATCGTATAATTGCCATTACCCTCATAATACAAGAGATGATAACAGCTTGATTATCGTGCTTGAGACTAATAGCAGACTTGCAGTTAAAAGCTTCTACCTTACAATAGCCTGAATGTTACCTGCTAAGAAAATGAAACGAGGTCTTCCCGCGCGGGAAGACCTCGTTTCATTGCATTCGTAATATTAAATCGCTACAGCTTCTTTCTTTACGCTTGTACCTAGTGTCCACCATAACAGGGACACGAAGACAACACATAGGCCAATGGCGCTGATGACCAACGGCCCCATCAAACCAATGAACGCCAGCAGCAAGCCAGCGGCTGTCAGAAGCGGCCAGATGCTCGGTGCCGAGGCGGTAGTTTGACCGGCCAGCGCTATCTCTTGTGCCTTCGCTGCTGCTTGCGCGCTGCTTGTAGCAACCAGTAATTCTTCTATCGTCGTATGTAAGGCGCGTGCATCAAAGGGTTTAGTGAGACAGGTCGCCTGTTCCTGTAGGAAGTCTTGCTGTTCGCTCGCTCCACCCGCTACACCTACCAGTACCGGACATTCCCACGCCAGCACGACAGCAGGGAGTGTAGAGAGCAGAGGGTGCTCCTGGACCGCGCGTAAGTGAGACCAGTTGCTTCCAGCATTGCCGTCAACATCAAGTAGTAGCAAGTCCAGCTCTCTTTCCTCGATGGCGGGTAGGCTGGCTGGAGAACTTGCCTCGATGACATGCATACCACGATACTGTAAACCTAGTGCGATCAACCGGCGTAATGACGTATCAGCTTCAATGAGGAGTACGGTTGGTCTCGTTCCATGCGACATGAATGCTTCTCCGTGAGCAAGAGTATTGAGTCACTTAACGACATCAGCCACGTCAGCTACGTTAGCTTCTGCCATGAGCATATCCGCCCTACATTACAGTTGCTTTGACAAAAGGGGCACTGGCCTTACAAAGACCTGAACAGATAGCAAATCACAACTTCGCTAGCTTATACCCAACATCAGGTACGGTCAAAATATACGTCGGGTGCCGTGGATCAGCCTCGATCTTGCGACGCAGGCGGCTGATATAAACCCAGATGAAATCCACTTCGCGATTATATTCCGGCCCCCACACCCTTTCCAGCAACACTTCGTGCGTCAGGACAATTCCCACGTTGTGTGCCAGCGTGCTGAGCAACTTGTATTCCGTGCGACTCAACTGTACCGGGCGCCCCTGTAAAAAGACCTGGTGCTGGGCGTAATCAATGGTCAGCTCGCCCGTCGTGAAAATAGCCTGTGTAGCCAACTGTTCACCAGGAGCGGACTGGCGGCGCAAAAGAGCGCGTAGGCGCGCTAGCAGTTCTTTCATGCCGAATGGTTTCACCACCAGATCATCGGCTCCGAGATCGAACAGGCGCACGCGCTCGTCTTCATCACACTCATCGCAGAGCATCACCACGGGGATCTGCGCGAATTCGCGCAGCCGCTGTAATAGCTCAAGACCACTGATATCGGCCAGGCGCGTCGAAAGCAGGATCAGGTCGGGTTCTTCCAGATCCAACTGGCGCAGGAACTGAACGCCATGATTGACGGTCTGCACGCGGTAGGCGTGCTCCTCCAGGTTGGCCCGCAAATAGCGGGTCATGCGCGCGTCGCCTTCGGCCACCAGCACATATGCGCGCTGGCTCTGTTTGAGCAAGCCAGAGCTACGCGCCGTGGGCAAGCTAAGTGGCCCGCTCGGCGCAGTGGAAAGCGGCGGCTGCTGAACCTGTGAGGGTAAACGCGGTGTAAACGGCAATGTACAGTAAATAGTGGCTCCCTGTCCCAGACCAGGCGAATCGGCCCAGATTCTACCCCCGTGCGCCTCAAAGGTGGCTCGCGCGACAGCTAGCCCCAGACCACTTCCATTGGCAGAAATTCCTTCCCGCGGCTGCACGCGGTAAAAGCGCTCAAAAATTCGATCGAGATGTTCTGCTGCAATCCCCACCCCTTCATCTGCGATGCTCAAGCGTATCTCGACGTCATTGCTCTCCAGTCGAATGGTGATGGTTCCCCCGTTCGGTGAGTAAGTGACAGCGTTGCTCAACAGGGAGTGCTGTGCCTGCGCAAGACGAACAGCATCACAGACCACCAGCAAAGGCACATCTGGTGGGATAGTAAGCTCAAAAGCATGGCGCGGCGCAGCCTTTTGCCAGCGTTCCACGACCTGGCGCAGTAGCTCAGAAATCTGTACCTGCGCTAGCTGTAGCGTCTGTGCCCCGGAATCAAGCCGCCAGACATCCAACAATGTATTCAGGACATCGTACAAGCGATCCGCGTGTGTATCGATCATCTGCAGCATCTCACGTTGCATAACCGGGTCCCAGCGCGTTGAGTTCCCCAGCAGCGTCGTGGCACAACCTTTGATCACCGCGAGGGGCGTCTTCAGTTCATGCGCGGCAAGAGCCAATGTCTCACCACGAGACTCGAAAGAGGAGCGTTCCAGAGTGATATCGTCAAGAAGTACTCCGCGGCCTAACAGGTGTCCCTGTACATCCCACATAGGGAAACAGCGCACGCGTAGCCAGCGTACCGCGGCGTCGGCCAGGGCCATATCTGTCGAAGACTCTTGTTCAGGGGAAAACCAGGCACGATCAAGCTCGTCTTGCACACGTTCCGGCTCAGCTGCCAGGGCCAATAATTGTTTCCGCACATCAAAAATAGGCTGCTCAATCAAGTCGTGACTGTTGATACCCAGCAAACGTACCGCGCTGGCATTGAAATATGTGACGCGTTCCCGCGCATTGAGGAGCAAGAAGCCGCTGCTCATATTGGCAGCAACTCCCGCGAGAACACTATATTCTTGTATGAGTCCGGCAGATAAAATATCGCTATCTTTTGAAAAAATAGGTGATGGAGATAACGCGCTCTCTACGGCCCACCAGCCACTATTGCTCGTATTCGTATCTGCTCCGTTTCCGGTGGCGAATTCCATATTACAGGTGACCTCTCCCGGTTGCTTGAGTTTGTCTGGCTCATTTATATTCTAGCAAACAGGTCAAGGTTTACTATCTGGCGACCGCCGCGATCATTACGATGAGGGCAAGGTGAATTAACATAGCGATGACAAAGCCCCAGGCGATAACGAGGATCCACTTGCGATCGCTCATTATTGAGCGTGGTGGGGGGGAGTATGACTCGGGCCAACGCTCCGCCGCGACGAGACCCATAGCGATACGCAGGCGTAAAGCAGAACGGACAGGAGAGCGACGCATTTCGATGAGCAGAGCCTGGTAACAGTCATTGCACAAAATCCAGGAACGACGAGGCTCGGGTACACCTTCCGGTTCCGTCAGAGGAACAGCATTAGACTTCAGGCGGCCAGTACAGATAGAACAGCGTTCATGTGCCCGATTCTTAGCCCTACGGGAACCCTCTCGACCACTTACGGCGACAGGTCCGGTTCTGCGCATTGCTTCTTTCAACGTGGTCCATCCTTTCTGCCGCCTGGTCTCCAGGGGTTCAATCGCACTCTCTCGAACGAACGCTCCGCGGGGTGCAAAATACATTATACCTATCTATTCTACCATATTTTTTTGTGATAGGTTTGTGATATCTAGAGGCTCACATGCACAAAATCGGGTAAAGAGAATGTATAGCATAGACTGTTTGCAGCACCTTTCGCTTGGCGAAAGGTGCTGCAAACAGCTATAACCTATTTTAGGGGCGCAGGAGGAGGGGCAGCAGGTAGACAGTGCTAAAGACCACAACCCACACGAGGTCGACGAAGTGCCAGTACATCTCACCCGCCTGCACAGCAAAATGATTCTTCGCCGTAAAGTCTCCGCGTAGAGTACGAATCAAGCAGATGAGCAAGAAAAGCACGCCAACTGAAACGTGTAGACCGTGAAAACTGGTCAATGTAAAGAAGGCCGAGCCGAATACCTGGTAGTGTACCGTAAAATTCGCTGCGATCAGATTT
Organism: Ktedonobacter sp.; assembly: GCA_003450555.1. Classification (GTDB taxonomy): domain Bacteria; phylum Chloroflexota; class Ktedonobacteria; order Ktedonobacterales; family Ktedonobacteraceae; genus UBA11361. Next base: position 1,184 of record DMFQ01000336.1, on the reverse strand, counting down.
GTATACTCATACGCCTGACCTCCCAGGAATATCGAGCCAAGCACAATCGTACCAATAAGGCCCAACACCAGGTTACGTCGATTTCCCCTGGCAATACCAGCGCCCGCGATACGTACAGGAATACTACTCGCAAGCAGGATGAACGTGTTGAACAGGGGAAAGATAAAATCCAGGTAATCTCCCGATGGTAATTTGAATGAAAAGTGCCCGTTCATATTCCTGATCTCAAGGTAAAGATATGCCGCAATCAAGTTGGCAAAGATCAGCGCCTCTGTGGTAATGAAGAAGATCATTCCCCACCAGTTGAGGCTTCGTCCCACAATTTGATGCTCGGCAGCAGCAGCGATTGGCTCACCATGAGCAGTACTCATTTGTTCTCTTCTCCCTATCTTGAGGATAGGCCCTGCCACACGTCCTTCCCGGCGTGTGGACAGAACCGACCACTATTTCCTTTGTTCAAGCCCCCAACCGATGACGGCCGCAACAGTTAATACAACACCGATACCTAAAACGACTAGGTTGGTGATCACTCCTATGAGCAATATGAACAGCGCGAGAGCCAGACCAAGTGGCCAGTAACTCTTTTGAGGTCCGAGTGCCTGCTCTTGCGTTGCCCTTGCCGCGGGCTTCCGCAGATTTTTCTTAACTCCTGTTTCACTCTGATTTTGCTCCTCAGACACGTTCACTCTCTTTTCCCTTGTTGTAAGTGCCGGGTTATATCTTTCCATTTCAGTGTGTTGCTGTCTTCCAGTCAGCAATGTCAGGGTTCTTCTTGTCATAGAACGGGCGACGGCTGCGTACTGTCGGAACAGTCAGGAAGTTGTAGTGTGCTGGCGGAGAACTGGTATCCCACTCCAACGTATGCGCATCCCAGGGATCATCGCCTGCTGGCTCACCACTGCGTAGAGTCACGATTAAGTTCCAGAAGAAGACCATAATCGCTGTGCCGAGCATAAAGGCGCCAACTGTCTGTAGCAAATTCAGTTCATTCCAACCAAGATTGTCTGGATAGGTGTAGATACGTCGCGGCATGCCCAGCAAGCCAAGGATGTGCATTGAGAAGAAGGTCATGTTCACGCCGATTAGCATGAGCCAGAACTGGATCTGTCCCAAACGCTCGTTCAACATCTTGCCGCTCATCTTGGGGAACCAGTAGTAGAAGCCAGCGAAGATGCCGAAGACCG
>DMFQ01000416.1 GCA_003450555.1 Ktedonobacter sp. | reverse complement strand
AACACAAAGGGAAGCAATGTTGTTCCTATGCCTTTATTGCGATAATTTGTAACCATGTGCGCGCTACTTCTGTCAGACCCAGTTCCTGTCCCGCCTGGTAAACGGCTTTTTCGAGTGCTGAGGCTCCGAACGCCAGAGGTACGCCCGGCAGTGCACCCTCGATGAAGAGCCAGTATTGCCCCAGGTCTCTCCAGGCATCTAGTGAGATAAGTACATTCTGGCTCGTTGTTTCAACCTTATCGAAACCAGTTTGCTTGAGCGAATCGATATATTCAGCTGGTGTGAGCCATTGCATCGCCATTGCCTTGGCTTCGCGCGACAAACGCACTTCTGGATGTTCTTTGCGCAACCAGCCCACTGCTCGCCGGGTCCATAGGTGGTAGAATCGCTCGGTCCCTTCAACGTAAGTGCCTTCATAGAAGGCACTGTTACAGGCAAAGATGCCACCAGGAACCAGTATTGATGCCATTTGTTTGAAAGCCGAGCGTTTGTCGGGAACCAGGTGGATAGCATTGCAAAAGAAGGCTATATCCACATCGTGGACGATGTTGGGAAGGTCATCTGCGTCTCCCTGGATGAATTCTGCTTTAATTGGCATGCTCTCCATACTTTTCTGCGCACGACGTAGTGCTTCGGCAGACGGATCGACGCCAATAAGATGAACTGGTCTTCCCTGTTGTGCCATCTCCTGCGCGACAAGTCGTGTGACGGCTCCTGTTCCGCAGGCCATATCCACAATAGTGACTGGATCATCAACTGGCCGTGAAGAAAGTTGGGCAAGAGCCTGGCGTACCAGCAAATGATTGACATCTGTGTAAAATGGGTGTGCTGCGAATGCCTCAAATGTGAATTTGTTGGTTTCTTCTGTTTCCATCAATCCCATCGATGCAAACTCCTTTATTGTAATTTGTTAGTTTTATCGATTTTAGAGACCATTTACACCCATTTTGTTTCACCTGAATAGGCTTAGATATGGATTGCCATGCCGCCATCAACACAAAGAACCTGACCGGTTATGTAGCCTGCTTCTGGTGAACAAAGGAAACCGATAGCAGCAGCAACCTCTTCGGTGCTACCAAAACGACCTAGTGGCGTAGAACCAAGGATAAAATCACGTTGTTGCTCTGTCAGCGTAGAGGTTAAGCCCGTTGGAATGAAACCTGGGGCGATAGCGTTGGCGGTAATATTGCGACTGGCCATCTCACGTGCAGTGCTGAGTGTCAATGCGATGATGGCCGCTTTCGACGCGCTATAGTTTGCCTGGCCTGAAGACCCCAACAGACCGGCTACAGATGAGACATTAATGATTCGTCCCCAACGTGCCTTCATCATACCGCGCAAAACAGCTTTCGTACAGAGAAAAGCTGAGCGCAGATTACTATTGATCACATGCTCAAAGTCGGCGAGAGACATCTGTAAAATAAGCTTATCGCGAGTGGTACCCGCGTTGTTAACAAGAATGGCAATAGAGCCAAGTGATTGGTTTGCTTCAGCGAAGAGTCGCGTGACGTCCTCTTCCTGGCTGACATCAGCCTGTATAGCAATGCAGCGCCTTCCCAATTCCTCGATACTGGTTTTAGCCGACGCGGCAGCATTGGCATTGCTGCGATAATTAATGACTATATCAGCTCCAGAGCGCGCGAGACGCTGGGCTGTTGCCAGGCCAATACCTTGACTGCTACCCGTGATTAAGGCAATTTTACCTTCTAGTGGTAAATGCTGATTACTGGTCATCGTTTTCTCTCCTTAGGAGTTCTTCAGGAGTTCTTTCATACCCCACCCTACCCGATGTTGTAGTATAGCACAAAGTTAGAAATGGAGGGCTGCATCATTTTTCTGTACCTATGATGTCATCTATTCATTTCCTCTTGACGTAGCACATAGAGTAAAGACAAGAAATGGGATGGTAAAGGCAAATCTAATATGAATTGGAGAGATATAAATAGGCGTTACGAAGCTGGCGTGTGGGCTGTTCCTTTAGCGCTCTTCCCTTCATTTCTCCTCAGCGCAGCTTTTGGGCAGCCGTCGTGTATAGAACCGATTATTGAAATTGTTTACGCCTATACTCCCGTGTCGTTTGCAAATGTTGTTTTGAACCTGTTCGGACCGTTTGCTCGTCCGCTGGCACTGGTAGGCGCTATTGCCCTGATTATGCCTTTGGGAGGTCTACTGGGTATCGGTGCGCCTCCTTTATTTGATCCAAAGCTGCATTTCAGGGAGGGTTTACGTTGGGTTTCGGAGACAGCAGCAGCTATTGGGTTTGGCATCTGCTTGGGAAGCGCAGCCGCGACATCAGTAAGCGCTGTGGCAGCGGTGTTGGCTGGAATACTTTTTTCACCAATGTTGCTCTGGACACGCACCTGGCGCCGTTCTAAAGCCAGAATCGCAGGTCGTCGGAAAGTGATCGGGGCACTTTTAGGAACCCCTCTCGTTACAATCGGCATCCTGACGCTTTCTACCTACGAAGTATGGAGTACATTGGCTGTACAGGTCTTTTCACTTGGCAACAAAGTGCACCGGATATTTCCTTTTACCTCTCCACTGTCCCGTCAGCCAGGCTTTCCGATAGCTGGTTTGGAGCCAGAGGTGACCCCAATACCGCTTTTCTATGTGAATAGTAAAAATACTACCGAGCCATTGCAATTGGCGGAGAACTGGACATTACGTATTACAGGTCTGGTACATGACCCTGTGACACTCCCATACTCACAATTATTGGCGCTACCACGTACTGACCTCTATGCTACATTGCGCTGTGTGGATAATCCTATTGATGGACATCTCATGAGTACCGCACTCTGGTCTGGAGTGCGCATTTCCACCTTACTATCGCTTGTTAAGCCACTGGCAAATGCGAATACGATCGTGTTTCATGCCGCGGATCAGT
>DMFQ01000384.1:3013-4743 GCA_003450555.1 Ktedonobacter sp. | reverse complement strand
TCGCCCCGTGAAGTGGCTATATTGCGTACAGTTCCCAGCCAGTTACAATATGAAGCTTTTTTCAACTGCTGGACGCGTAAGGAGGCTTACATAAAGGCACGAGGTATGGGGCTATCGCTTGACTTGCAGCTGTTTGATGTTTCACTCGCGCCAGGAATGCCAGCCGCGCTACTGGGTAGTAGAGAAGTCGGCCAGGATGCTGCTCGCTGGTCGCTCTACGATCTTTCTCCTGGCTTGGAATATAAAGCTGCCCTTGCTATTGCAGCGCATCCTCTTCGTCTCACGTTTTGGCAGTGGCCAGAACCTGAGGCGTGACTTTCATCATCCTGAAAGCTCTTATCTGTCACACTTCCTGTGCTTCTTGCAATTTCTGCAGCTTGCGTTTCGTCAATCCACCTTCGTTGGACAAGATCGCATCTGCTGTCGGATTCTCGAGGAACAACTCCTCCAGCACGCGCCCATCAAAAGCGTGGGGTAGTGGTAAATCCATTGCGTGCAGCAATGTCGGTACGAGATCATAAATTTCGGCATTGGGAGCCTTAAAACCGCGTTTAAATGGAGCGCCATAGGCGTACAGGACACCATCTGTATGATGTGAGCCAAAGGACTTACCGAGATCTTCCCATAATGATCTGTTTCCTAGCTCCACTCGGAAGGTAACGCCATCATGCGGCAAGAGCAGCAGGTGCGGTTCTTTCAGAACATGCGGGCCACTACCATACACTTCATTCGTGTGAATGGCCTTGATAAGTGGCTTGCCATTTTTGGGATTTACCAGGCGTTTGAGATCAGCACATAGCGCTGCGATCTGCTCTTCTGTAACAGCAGGATTTAAGAAGATATCCGCGTACCCGCCCGGAAAACCAGAGAGAGATGGCACAAATGCCTGTGTCCTCTCCCAATCGATATTTTCAAGGGTCGGGCGGTTCAAGCCATCTGGGGCAAAGTTTGAAGCGAACCAGAAACCTGATGCCTTGAGCGTTCGTTTGATTTTTCTTCCAGTTGAGCGCAGCCCCAGGCGTAGCGCCAGGCGCCGTAGTTGAACAGCAAGATTCGTCCAACGACGACTCCGCTCATAGGTTGGGGCTTTGAAATGAAGCAGACCTTTACTATAGAGGTATTCGTTTATATCAAAATAACTGCTGTGTCCACTGAAGCCGTGGTCAGAGACGACAAAAAGGCTGTCCTCCGGTTCGAGTAGACCCAGGATCTGCCCAAGGGCATCATCTAACATTTTGAAGTACTCATTTGTCCGTGGATGAAGGGCACTTACCTCTTCCCAGTATGGATGCTGCAAGCGGTCCGCACCGATGAAGGCCAAATAACAGAAATCCCAGGGCTTCTCTTGCAGCATATACATGATGAGTTTCACGCGCTGCTCGGTCATCTGTAGTACGGCGTCGGTCAACTTTCCCACGTTACCGGAGATATTCAAGCGCTCGCGATAGCCGACATCTAAATCAATTTGGTACCCTGGCGCCACATGAAAGATTTCATCTTTGAAGGAAGTGGGATAGGTGAAGTCTACCTCTGTATTTGGCGCCGTATATCCGCTCACCATAATTCCGTTGACTGCCTCTGGCGCGTAGGTCGTTGGGACATTGATAACTAAGACCTTTTTTCCGTATTCGCTCAGAATATTCCAGATTGCTTTGCCGCTTTTCCGGCGTGTAAGGATATGCGTTTTGCGGTTATCTCTGCGTCCCCAATCTTCTACATAAGACCAGAAA
>DMFQ01000384.1:0-2759 GCA_003450555.1 Ktedonobacter sp. | reverse complement strand
ATCCCTAAGAACAGTATGTACTAAAATACATAGTAACCTGTTGATATTCAATACTGTTTTAATAGAAGGTTGTGCATACAGGGAAAGGAAATATTAGTGATACCGTTTGGTCTATTGTGTGCGATAGTATAGCGGCCCTCTGTTTCAATACGAGTTTATTCCTTTCAGAATGGATCCTCCCTCGCTATCTCGTCTACTCGTAGGAAGTATACTCCTAAGCAAGCGCAAAAGCGACAGAACAGCAGTTAAGAACTGGTTACAATCTGCTTGTGCAGGTAAACATTTCTCAACTATTGCATCTATAGCCCTTGCATAACACATATGGTGCAACAACAAAAAGACCCTGTAACCCTGGTTGTCCTAAGCCAAAGGGATCTTTTTGTTGATTATCCTGTTGGAAGGTCTAAATTCACTAACAAAGATCTTCGATCACTGTCTGGTTTCTGCCGATCGTAGCTATGTTGCAAGAAAGATACCTCACTTTTCTCTAGACACTTGACAAGGCAATAACAATATGCTATATTCTGTATAGCAATTAGCAATGAAGCACAATGAAGATTTCTATCTTACATTAGCTTGTGCTATGATAGTTCTAGAGTTTACTTTTTGTTATGGGGCGCGTTCTATACCTGCTGGTTGGAGGAATATTGTTATGTTTTCGCGCCAAAGCCCTGCTCGACAGTCACATCTGCTGCTCTTGAGCGCTCTCATAGTTGTAGTTGTCTCTTTATTCTTTACCCTATCTGCCCATACAGCCAAAGCCGCCTCACCGCATATTGATGTAACGACGTTGGATAGCGAGATCGACCCGGCCTCGTTGAGTTTCCTTCAACACGCAATTACGACGGCAGAAGGCGATGGGTCGCAGGCTCTCGTCATCGAGGTCAATACTCCTGGCGGTGATCTCGCGTCGATGAAATCCATGACCGAGGCTGAGCTGGGCAGTACGGTGCCGATTATTACGTATGTTACGCCGACAGGTGGTTTTGCCGCTTCCGCGGGAGCTTTTGTCACCCTTGCCGCTCCAGTTGCCGCGATGGCGCCAACGACCCGTATAGGCGCATCCAGTCCTATCGCAAGTACAGGCGCAGATATCGGGAGCACCCTTAAAGCGAAGTTAGAAAACGATCTTACCACCTTGATCACGAGTATTCAGAAGCGCTACGGGCGTAATTACTCACTTGCAACTCTCATGGTTACCCAGGCCGCCTCGTATGATGATGTCACGGCGTATAACGATCACCTCATTGATTACAGAGCAGCAAGCCTTGCTGATCTGCTCAATCAGGTTGATGGACACAAGGTAATACTTGCTTCTGGCACTGTCACGTTGCATGTTGCGGGTCTTAGTGAGCAAACAGTAGGGCCAGGTCCTTATGACTACTTCTATGCTCTTCTGCTCGATCCGAACGTGATCTTTCTGCTCTTCATCGTGGCTATGATCGGCATCTACCTTGAAGTTTCTCATCCAGGAGCTATTCTGCCCGGCGTAACAGGTGGCATCGCCCTTGTACTCTTCCTCTTTGCAGTTGGCTCGCTCTCTCCCAACTGGGCCGGTTTAGCGTTGATGGTGCTGGCGTTTGTACTGCTGGTACTGGATCTGCGCCTACCCACGCACGGGGTGCTGACGATTGGCGCTATCATCTCACTCATCTTCGGGGCTTTACTCTTTTTCAATAGCGGCGGCCCTTATGATGGGCCAAAGGTGAATCCGCTCGTGGTTTATGCTATGGCCGTGGTGATAGGACTCATAAGCTTCGCCTTGATCGCTCTGGTGGTGCGAGCGCGGCGGCGACCTGTTACCTCCGGCGTTGAAGGTATGATTGGCGCAAAAGCTGTGGCCTTGACTCCACTTTTACCCGAAGGGCGCGTAAGTTATGGTGGTGAGGATTGGGCTGCTGTTCTGGATGATTCTGCTACCTCCGCGGATGCAGGCTCCGAAGTGCGAGTGGTCTCTGTCGAAGGTTTGCGCCTGCGCGTTCAACCGGTGCGTTACCATCAACCTGCTTTAGATGTTGATACACCTACTCACACCTCGCTTGAATAATGTTTTCTCATGCATGAAGGAGAATTTTCATGGATCCCATTCTTTTAATCGTGATTGGCGTGATTGTCCTGGTTTTAGTGCTTTTTTCCCTCTCTGGGCTGCGCGTGGTGCAACAGTACGAGCGCGGCGTGATCTTTATCCTTGGACGCTTGACGGGCGCTAAAGGCCCGGGCGTGTTCTGGGTTCCACCCGTCATTACCCGTATGATAAGGGTTGACCTGCGTATCGTCACATTGACGGTGCCACCGCAGGAAGTGATTACGCGCGATAACGTGACCATCAAAGTGGCGGCAGTGCTCTACTTTTACGTGGTTGATCCGAACGCGGCCGTCGTCAATGTGGTGAACTATATGCAGGCAACAACGCAGATTGGACAGACGACGCTGCGAAACGTCCTGGGCCAGTCCGAACTGGATGAATTATTGGCGGAGCGCACCAAGATCAACCGGGATTTGCAGACCATTATCGATGAGCACACAGAGCGCTGGGGCGTCAAAGTGACTGCTGTAGAGATCAAAGATATCGAACTCCCGCAAACCATGCAACGCGCTATGGCGAAGCAGGCCGAGGCAGAGCGAGAGAAGCGTGCCAAAATCATCCATGCCCAGGGTGAATTACAGGCTTCGTCTCAACTCGCGCAGGCCGCCAATGTCATTAGCTCGGAGCCGGGCGCTCTCCAACTGCGCTATCTCCAGACGCTGACGGAGATAGC
>DMFQ01000383.1 GCA_003450555.1 Ktedonobacter sp. | reverse complement strand
GCTTCTCCAAGTACTGCGGCCTATGATCGGCTCACCAAGTATGAGAAGTATGCTCAGGCTGGTATTACCGAGTATTGGATCGTCAAGCCTAAGCCTCGTACCGTCGAGGTGCTGGTATTGGAGTTAGGTGAATATCGTTCGCTAGGCATCTTTCGTGGAGAACAAACGGTGCCATCACGGATCGTGCCAGATCTGCCTGTAGGTGTTGAGCGGTTTTTTGCGTGAAATCAATAAATATCTGACATGATTCGTCCACAGATTCAAAAAGGGCCTGAGCATCGCCCTCCCTGATATGGCCGTACAAGGATACTCGAATGAAGAAACGTATCTGGATGCCCATAAAAAAACTGTATGCATTCAAATTTCCTCAGCTTATGGGCAGGATACTGCTATTGGTTCTTGCCTTGTTCTTCGTTGCTTGCATAGCTATAGGTGCATCCATTTCAACTTCAACGCACAGTTCGTCTATCACGCACAGTACACCTACTCCGCAACAGAATACAATACACTATGATGATATTAAGGAGACTGCTGTAGCAGGCTCAGTGAAAGTCAATGTTACGCTTGCTGAATATACGATCGTCTCCTCGGAGACGCACTTTCACGCTGGTATGACGTACTACTTCGTCGTAGCGAATCGCGGGCACGTCGTTCATGAATTCATGATCATGCCGGAAAAGCCTGATGGAAGCGAACTCCCCCCGGATTTACAATACAAGGGCCAACTCATCGAGATTGAACAAATCGCGCCTGGAACCACGATGACCATCAATTATACGTTCTCATCTTCTGCCGCGGGTAGATACGAGATCGCCTGTCAAATGCGTGGTCACTATCTGGCTGGCATGAAATTACCTATACGAGTCACGAAATAAAGCAAGCTTCAACTGGAGTGAGGNNTTCACCCCTCGTCTACCTCATCCAGGTAAACCTTCCCACTTTGAGCCAGTGCGGCAGGGGCGCGCATGTTCAGGAAGATCACCACAATCAGGCCAAGCACAAACCACGCGACACAGATGGGGCCTGCTAAATTGTATGGCGGCGGAGGTGCAGGCACAAATTGCGCGCTAATGGGGAAAACCAGGATCACCAGCGGCACCACAGGCAGGATAACATGGCGTAGAATAGTAAACTCTGTGCGGTGCTCGCGCCTGTAGAAGAACGGTACCGCCAGGCAGATCGCCATGTACACCACCAGAATGAGGATGGTAATGATTGTTCCCAGCAGCCCGAAGGCCACCGTCGGCCCATAGTAGATGCCAGGCAACAGCGTACATACGACACCTACAATTATGGTAAAGATGATCGCAATGTCCGGCGTGCGGAAGCGCCCATTGATATGTGCCAGCGGACCGGGCAGTGTATCAGTGCGTCCCATCGCGTAGAGCACGCGCGAGGCCGCGTTGACGCCAGCATTGGCATTCGCTAATGCGCTATTGAGTATGGCGAAAATGGCGACGAAGCTGAACAGGCCCCAGACGCGGTTGGCCATTGTCCCCCATGGATTCGGATCACTGGGATACGTAGAAATTTTGCCAAACCCCCAACCCACGACCCCTGCGTACGAGCAGAATACATAGAAGACACCAATCGAAACGACTGCCAGCAGGATAGCGCGCGGCACCGTCCTTCGTGGATGCAGCGCCTCCTCCGCCAGTGGCGCCGACGACTCAAAACCGGCAAAGGCCAGGAAGGCGAAGATCATACCGTGTAAAATGCCCTGCCAGCCACCCAGACCGGTCTCCAAGCTGGACGCAGGGTTAAAGGTTGCGACAGTGTTGCCCTTGCCAGCGGTGGCGATCAGCCAGATAGAAAGCAGTACAAACACGCCGATTTCGATGGCACCGAGGATGACGCTGGCATCCGCCGAAATCTTGACGCCAAAGTACGTGAGACCAAAAACGATGACGGCAAAAACCATTGCCCAGATCGCCCAGCCTGCCGCTCCAAACGACAGGTGGAAGTATTGCTGAGCAGCCGAATCCATCACTGGCCCCAGCACCAGTAATTGGAGAGGCACAATCAGGAGATACGTCAGGCTGAATAACCAGCCCGTCATCCAACCTGCCTGTGGACCGAGACCCCTACTGACATAGGTAAAGTACCCACCCGCCGATGGCAAGTGCTTTGCCAGCGAACCAATGTTGAGGGCGATCAGGGTACAGATGATAAGAGCGATAAGGACGGCAAGTGGTAAAGCTCCGCCCGCGAAAGGGATCGCGGCGCCCAGGCTGAATGACACAGCTGAAGCTGGCGCCATGGTCGTGATGGATTGGAAGAGTACGCCGGGAAGGCCAATCGCGTTTGCACGCAGTTTCGTTTGTTCCGCCGAAGAGGAGGACCGAATTGACATACGCTTACTCCTTCTCTACCTGAGATGATAGAAAAAGTCATTTACAGGCACATCATCCACAACTGTTGTATAAGCTGATCTTGTGTACCTTATCTTATATAATAAGCATTTGCAGAGAAAAAGCAAGGGATGTCTGATTTAGAAATAAACCCCCTATTACGTCCAAATGAGTGGACATCTTTTTCACCTACACCAAACGTACCATGTGTATGTAAACGACCTGTCTAAAGAGGGTTTACAATATGTAGTATCTGCCATAAACAGTATGCTATACTGGTATTCGCAACGTTTTTGAGATGGACGGAGGTCACCATAAACCTACAGCAGGATCCAAGAAATACGCAGACCGGTCGCTTAGACCCGCGCACGCTTTTGATGAAGCGTTTTATGATTTTGCGCACAATTGGGCAGGGAGGTATGGGAGCGGTTTATAAAGCGCAAGACATGAAACGCAAGTCTATCTGCGCGATCAAAGAGATGAGCCTCTCAATGGTTCCCCCTGCAGAGCGTGAACAGGCCGTCCACAACTTCAAAACTGAGGCTCAAATGCTGTCGAGCCTGAAGCATCCAAATCTACCCAGTGTCTCGGGCTATTTTGCCGAGGGGCCGCGCCACTTCCTGGTAATGGAATATATCGAAGGGCTGACGCTCGATGAGTACCTGTCGCGCAACGATGCACCATTCTCCGAGGCTCGTGTCCTGGGGTGGGCCAGGCAATTGTGCGACGTTTTGACGTATCTGCACAGCCAGCAACCGCCGATCATTTTCCGCGATATGAAGCCGGGCAACATCATGCTCATGCGCGATGGTCGTGTCAAACTCATTGACTTCGGTATCGCGCGCTTCTTTCGTCACTCTAGCTCACAGGATACACAGTTACTTGGCACGCCGGGCTACGCGCCTCCCGAACAATACGGTAAAGCCCAGACCGATGAGCGTTCAGATGTCTACTCGCTCGCGATGACACTATTCCAGCTCATGACCAATACGCTTTCGGAAAAGGGCTTTGGCTTGAAGGATGTCCACACCCTCTACCCCGCTATTTCACTTCCTGTAGCGCGCGCGCTGGAAAAAGCTACCTCACTTGCGCCTGAAGACCGCTTTCAGAATGTCGAAACCTTCCGCCGCGCGTTGTTCAGTGAAAACACGTTTATGTTTGAAAATGGCGAACAGGCTACCACCGCGGAGGAACTGGCGGAACTCTGTGCTCGTTTCTCGGATGAAGCAGCGGACTACTTATTCAACAAAGAAATTGAAGTTTGGCTGCAAAAAATTGGCAATGCAAGTCTGGCGCGTATTACCAGGGACATCCTCTATCAGCAGCCCGATCCCTACGAGGCGGTCGACCAGTTCTTACAGGCTGTCTTAGGACCAAATGTCCACATCCGCACCAGTTCAGGGAAGCAGTCGACCGTTACTAAAAGCAGCCGCACGAGCATACCTGTCATTCCGACGCTCAATCAAGCAGCGAACCAGTCGCGGACCTCGCGCAGGCAAATACCCACAAGCAGCGTACCCGCTATCATCGTACAACCGTATACGCTACACTTTGGAGAAGTGTATCCTGGCCTCTCTGAACCACTAACATTGACTATTACCGATGAGAAAGGTACTCACGGCACCATTGCCCCGAACGAACCATGGATTCAGCTCGATGAGACAAGTTTTGACGGTATCAATACCCACGTCAATGTGAGGGTCAATACCTTGCGCCTGCCTGGCGCGACGCATTATACCGGAACTATTGTGGTGATGCCTGATGAGGAGGACGAGGAACAGGACATTGTGGTCAAAGTAGAAGTGGATGTGCTGGGCAACCTCGACATGTATCCCGAATTCATCATGAACGGGCAGAACAATCAGCTAGCACCAAAGCAAGCTCTGCTGGATGAGGAGGACAACGAAGGATTGGTTCCTGCTTCCAGCGGGATGTCCATGGCCTCTCAAGAGGCTGTCCCCCCACCGTTATCAGCGAAGAACAAAGCACACTACGAAGAGTACAAAGCCAAGTATGGTGAGCCAGTCGCCAACAGAAGCATAGGCACGGAGGAAAGCGGCTGGAATCCGTTAGGGGCATCGCCCCTGCAACAATTATGGCAGCAACGCTGCTTAACCATTTTTGCCGCCCTGATGCTCGCCAGCTTATTTTATACGCTGGTTGCGAAAATGACCTCCCAGGCGCCTCTTTCATTGCTCCCCCCCAATCCGTGGTTTATCATTGTCCTCTCAGGTATTGGGCCAGCAGCAGCTCTGGGAGCCTTACTGCTCAATTGGAATCGCACCTGGAGCTACGGGGATACCATCAATCGTTTGTGCACCGGCATAAGTACAGCATTTCTCGCGCTGAGCTTCTGCGAACTCATCTGGCAACTCCTGTTTCACGCGCACGCACCCACACTACAGTTCTTCGTGATGCTGCTAGTAGCGGTCTTTGGCGGCGTTCTCGGTATAAATGCGCGGGTAAGCGACGGGATCATCAACGGAACGTTCTGGTTAGTAGAGCGCGCGCGCTGGCTGATAATCGTAGCGGCAATTATGTTCGGAGGCATACTAGGTTTTCTCCTGTCGGTTGGGTTCCCCCTGGGCATCTTCACCTTCTTTGGCATCCTGACAGGAAGTTTAATAGCGCTGACGCTTGTCATGCGCGTTGACAGACTATTATAAACAGTAATGAAAGACAGCATAAGCAAACTCATTGTCGTGCTCGGTCCAACCGCCTCCGGCAAAAGTTCGCTGGGCATCTCCCTCGCGCAACGTTTTCATGGTGAGGTCGTTTCAGCCGATTCGCGCCAGGTCTATCGCGGCCTTGATATTGGGACGGCCAAGGTGACAGCAGCGGAACAGGCCCTCGTTCCACATCACCTGTTGGATATCGTCGACGTTAAGGAGACCTACACCGTCTCGCAGTTTCAGCGGCAGGCCATCGTCGCGATCAATACCATCGCAGCTCGCGGTTCACAGCCCTTTCTCGTCGGCGGCTCGCCGCACTACATTCAAGCCGTAGTGGACAACCTGGACATTCCCGCAATTCCTCCGCAGCCCGCTCTGCGCGCAGAACTCGAAGCCCGATCGCTGGTCGATCTGCTTGCGCAGCTTGAAGAACTAGACCAGCAGAGCGCTGCTGTCATTGATCGCAACAATCCCCGCCGCGTCATTCGCGCCCTGGAGGTCTGCCTGATCTCCGGCAAGCCTTTCTCCGAACAGCGCAAGATAGCCACCCCCCTCTATAACAGCCTGCTACTGGGTCTCCACTGGCCGCGTCCCGAACTATACCAACGCATTGATCAACGCGTCGACGAACGCATGCAGCAGGGCATGGTGCAGGAAGTACGCGACCTTCTTGCTCGCGGTGTCAGTCACGAACGATTAGAGGCGCTGGGATTAGAGTATCGCTTCATCAGTCGCTGGCTGCGCGGCGAGTTCCCAAGCGAACACGGCATGGTCGAGCGCCTCAAATACGCCATACACGATTTCACGCGCCGCCAGCTGACCTGGTTCCGCAAAGATAGCAGGATTGTCTGGATCGAAGGCGACCACCCGGAGCACGCAGAGAAGCTGGTCCAAGCATTTGTTGGTTAAGCTATATCCCCCCTCCACAGCCGCTGCATCTCCTTCATCATTTCTGCGTTGA
>DMFQ01000382.1:5852-7604 GCA_003450555.1 Ktedonobacter sp. | reverse complement strand
CTCCACACACCTGCTGCCTCTTTCTCTTCCCCCTCGACAAGCCATTTCCGCTATGATACACTGCTGAAAGAAGAGAAACGTAGGAGGGTATTAGGATGTTTACAGACCTGGATGCTGCTGGAAAACCGGATTTGGCAGTGATTGGATACTCTTTAGCATCGTTCGCCTTTAGGCGGGAGAATAATACTGGGCTGGACTCGCTCGTAAGGAGGTTTCGCGAAATGCATGATATTCTGCGTGAGTCACCGATTTATCAGGAGATTTTGAGGGAAGGTCGTGAAGAGGGACGCGAACAGGGGCGTGAAGAGGGACTCCAAAAGGGACAACTAGAAGCATTAAGTCAGGCTGTTGTGGATATCGTTCAGGAACGATTTCCCAAGCTAGTTCGCTTGACGAAGAAACAAGTTGCTGTTGTCAAAGATGTAGCACTCTTGCGACAATTGATTGTCAAGGTGAGCATGGCACAAGACATGGAGGAGGCTCAACTACACCTTCTTGCAGTGGACGATGACGAAGATGAGGGATAATGAAGCGTGATTGACAACCTGACCTCAGCCATTTACAATGCTAAAGGCAATATAGATGCATTTCTCTCCAATCCAAATCTGTAGTATGGGAGGTGTCTATGATGGCACCGACAGCAACGTGGCAGAGCAATCCTCCAGAAAAGCTCCTGGCAGAACGGTTTCACATCACCACAGGCTTTCATCCAGGACAACGTGAGATCATAGAACAGCTCGCTGAAGGCAAGCGCGTCCTGGCGATTCAACGCACAGGCTGGGGCAAATCACTCTGTTACCAGATGGCAAGCCTTTATTATCCTCACCTCACGATCGTCTTTTCTCCACTCAAAGCACTCATGAGAGACCAATGCCAACGCTGCAACGACGCGTATGCTATACCCTCAGCTATCATCAGCTCGGATTTCAGCGAAGAAGAGAATAGGGCAACTTTGGAGCATGCAGTAGCTGGTGACTTCAAGTTACTCTTCATCGCGCCTGAACGCCTGGACAATGCAGATTGGCAAACATATGTGATACAGATGCGTATCAGCCTCATCGTGATCGACGAGGCGCATTGTATTTCAACGTGGGGTCATGACTTTCGCCCTCATTATCGACGTATTGTACGGCTATTGAGCGCTCTTCCTAAAAACGTTCCCATCCTTGCTTTGACTGCAACAGCTAATAAGCGCGTTGAGCAGGATGTCCTACTGCAAATAGGAGCGGGAGCACAGGTCATACGTGGTACGATGCAGCGTCCTAACCTGCACTTGAATGTAGAAACGTTAAAAGGCGACCAGGAAAAGCTGAGCTATCTGGGTGAGATGCTGCGCTACTACCCTGGAACTGGCATTATATATACTGCCACAAAAAATAGTGCTGAAATGGTGGCAATGTTTTTAATGCAGCTGGGAATCAATGCAGATTACTATCATGCAGGTCGAGAAGACAGTGTACGGCAGGATATCGAACAGAAATTGATGAGTAAGGGAAGCAGTCAGTACAAAGTAGTATGCTCGACCAACGCCCTTGGCATGGGTATCGACAAGCCCGATATCCGTTTTGTGATCCATTATCAAATTCCTGCGTCTCCTATTCATTATTACCAGGAGATGGGCCGAGCGGGACGTGATAGGAAAGTTGCCTGGTGCATTCTCCTCTACGATCCCGCTGATATAACTATTCAAGAACACTTTATTCGTAACGCAAGACCCGAAGGAAAACAATATGATATGCTCTTAGCGCTATT
>DMFQ01000382.1:3484-5822 GCA_003450555.1 Ktedonobacter sp. | reverse complement strand
CTGGCCGATTTAGAAGAACAACGCTTTATCGAACACAATCTTAAAAGTCGTATCTATACTGCTGTAAGCCGTTTGGGACAGATGGATTTTTCTGCCTACGATGAAGTGCGGCAGCAAAAACTGCAAGAGTTGAGCAACATACAAAATTATGTTCGATGCAGCACGTGTTATATGGAGTATCTCACCACGTATCTTGGAGATGAACCTGGCAGTTACTGTAACCAGTGTGGACGATGCCGAACAGCAAATTTTCCATCTGTGAGACCAGCAAGAAGAATACAAGGAGCAGCGGCACTTTTTCTTGAAGAAGAGTTTTTGCCACATATCGAAAAACGTCCAGAACATGAAGCAGGATGGTCACTTTCTTATCATGGTAATAGCCATACCGGTCGATTGGTGCGCGCAAGCAAATATGAAGACGCAGGTCCTTTTGCTTTAAGCCTTGTTAACCGCACTGTGCAATTAATACGGACCCGCTATCCACTAGCTACCATAGATGGTATAGTGAGCGTGCCACCGACGAAAAGCGGTCTCTTAGTTGAGAGTTTTGCCCGACAAATTGCCGCTCTGTTGGATGTAGAGTATCTCACTGTACTTGAGAAAGTACGGATAACACAGGAGCAAAAATATCTGACCAACTGGCGGCAAAAGGTTGACAACGTCAAAGAAGCATTCTGTATCAGCTCTCCTCAAGTTGTAGCGGGGCGTACATTATTGCTTATCGACGATATCTATGACTCAGGCTATATGCTGCGCGAGGTAGGGCATACCTTGCTGCAAGCAGGAGCAAAACTCGTCTATCCACTAACGATTACCCGCACAGCCCATTCAGATGACCAGTAAGGAGAATTAAATGAATAATGATTTGCAAGAACAAGCGTGTTGGCTCCTATTAACATTTGAGAGTGGGCTATCTACACGTATCATCAATGATATTCTTGTGATCTGGTGTAAACAACTTGGGCGAACGCTGCAAGAGTTCTTTGCAGCCAGTCCACAAGAGTGGAGCGACACGTGTCATCTTAAAGCGGAGTTTATTCAGAAGTTAGAACGGGCCAAAGAGAAGCTTGTTGGACAGGCGTTTCTTATAGAGCAGCTTCACAACGAGCATATTTACTTGCTGACAGTGCTGGATGAAAACTACCCCAGGCTACTTAAATTGGCTCTCAACCGCAATCAAATACCACCGGTGCTCTGCTATGCTGGCGATTTACAGATCCTTGAACGCCAGACTATTGCTATCATTGGTTCACGTAATGCCAGTGAATCAAGTCTCGTGTTTACCCGCGAGGTTGCGAGGTATCTCGCGGAAAACGGTGCGAACGTTATCAGTGGTAATGCTCGCGGCGTTGATCGGGCAGCTTATGAAGGCGCTAGTAGTTCACCGGTTGGGCATACAACCGTCATACTACCACATGGCATACACAAACTCAGCGGTGTTCAGATGCGTAATCTCGTTCCAAAAATTGAAGCAGGGAATGTCCTTTTGATGAGTCAATTTCATCCTGATGCTCCCTGGGTGGTAAGCCGGGCTATGGAACGCAATAAAGTTGTTACCGGTCTGGCTCAGGTGGTGATCGTTGCCGAAGCGGATACAAAAGGTGGAACGTGGGAAGGCGCAAACGGCGCCTTGAAACAAAAACGGCCACTCTATATACGCCAAACGCCATCCACGCCAATGCTGCCAGGAAATGACGAACTTATCAAGCAAGGAGGGATCGCATTGCCATGGCCAGGCGAGAATATGGCTGANNATTGTACGAGATCGTTTTTGTAAATTCGCAGGAGAATATTACTGCTTTTACTCGTTTTACACAGTCCAGCAATGGAGAGACCGCTGCTTTCAGCCCAGAAAGGAGACTGGAGGAAAGCGGCAGAAGTTTCCCATTCGAGCACCTGTTCAGGAGGGCAGGCCACTCAACCGCTCCACGCATCGAGCATGAGATTCGCTCGCTCCTCGCAGCGGAGCCACACTCATCTGCTCATGCGAGATCTGCAAGCGCGGCGTGTGGCCTGCCCTCCTGGCTCACAGGTTCATGTGCCCTCGGTCACGGTCCAGGGCATCGTCCCACGAATGTTGGCAATGATGAGCGTCCCATCCTCCGGGTCCCACATCATGACCGTATTGGCCTGGGCTAGAGCAACGAGCGCGGTCATCGACGCCGGACTCGCTGGCACGGCAAAGCGCTGGTCGTCCTCAGTGATGAGCTGGACCTCAAAGCGCCCATCTCCCCCAACCGCGTCGGGAATCCAGTTGGCATTGAGAATCTTGACCTGACGGGTCTGTGAGCTTGCACCTGGCATAGCATCCTCCTCTTCGGGCTTGTGTCCTCATCAG
>DMFQ01000382.1:3146-3398 GCA_003450555.1 Ktedonobacter sp. | reverse complement strand
CTTCGGGCTTGTGTCCTCATCAGTATAGCAGCACGAGCTGTCGTCGTCTAGATCTGCAATCGCGCCGAGTGGCCTGCCCTCCTGATGGTACACGAGCATTTACAAAAACGAGAGGCGTCAATCGGCCTGTGGAGCCGAAAAGCTTCGCAGCAATGGCGGGCTGCTCAATCTTCACGCCAAATGGCAACCATTGAGGGCAAAAAGTGCCCACTCTTCACGCAAATTACCATTCTACGCTTGCGCTCCGAAGAA
>DMFQ01000382.1:2659-3120 GCA_003450555.1 Ktedonobacter sp. | reverse complement strand
CTACCCTTGACCTACGAGGCCGCGACCTCACCATCACACCACCAGCAGCATTGTTGGAATTACCAACGCCCGCGCTGCTCGACACGCTCTTTGGGCCACACCTGCCCAAAGCGCTGCGGGCGAAGATGGGGCGCCACCTGTAAAGCGGCTTATGGCTCTACCCTTTCTTCCTTTCGCTTCTACGCTTGCGCTCCGAAGAACGTATTCCACGGCATGTTCAATATCTCATCTTTGGCAACGACCGCGTGCAGGTGGCGCAACAGGGGGAAGTCTTCGGGTTTGATGATTCCGCGCTCGGTGAGCTTGGGTAGGGCATCCCCGATGACCACTATCGCCGCCGCGCCCTCCAGCGTGACCCCGGGCATGCTCTTGCGTACCTCCGAGAAGCGCAGCCCGCTGCCCACCAGTCGCCCCGCGATCACGTTGCGCCCACCCTGGCTCGTCACATACATATCGCCCAC
>DMFQ01000382.1:1822-2478 GCA_003450555.1 Ktedonobacter sp. | reverse complement strand
TCCACCGCCCCTTGACCGAATAGGGCCGCAGCGTAGTTGTAGTTGCGGTCTTTGCTACCCGACTCGCCCTCCCGCTCCAGTATGCCCTCTGCGAAACCGACCCCCAGCGCGTAGCAGTTCTTCATAGCGGCGCACCCCTCTACTCCGATGAAGTCGGTGGAGGTCCAGACGTGGTAGTAATCAGTGCGGAAAAGTGTTGCTAGTTTCTTCAGGACATCCGCGTCTCTGCCCGCGAAGACCACACAGGTGTCGTGCCGCCGTGCGGCCACCTCACCCGCGATGGACGGGCCGCCTATGGCAGACCAGGAGACCTGCTTCCGCAGATCCTGCGGTACCCCCCTGGCCAGCACCTCGGGCAGGATGTGCAGGTCGCCGTTCTCGGCGGCCTCCATCCCCTTTGCGATGGAAAGTACCATCATGCCCGGCTTCAAGAGCGAGGCCAACTGCTCACCCGCCCAATGCACCCCGAAGGAGTTAACCCCACTCAGAGCGACCTCAGCACCCTCGAAAGCCTCCCTGGCCTCCTCGAGCTGGTATGCGCGGACTGTCTCGGGAACCTTGCGACCGAGGCCGGGATGCACACCGGTCTTCTTTATGCTGTCGATGATGTCACGGTCGAGGTGAGTACCCACCAGCCGTACCTCGTGGCCGTTGTC
>DMFQ01000382.1:1320-1639 GCA_003450555.1 Ktedonobacter sp. | reverse complement strand
AATCAGAACAAAGTACACTGTCGATCAAGCTCCAAGATTCTATTAAGGACTACTAACCACAGTCATCCTCCTCTTTTGTACCTGACCAAAATCTCATCGTAAACACAACTGCAAGTATCTCGTTCCACCTGAGATTGTCTTTTGTCATCCCTTACGTCCTGCAACGTGCTGGGTAACATCATGCATCAAGTGAGTGATAGACTATTGTATAGTGGTTGAAAGTGGCAAACGTCATTTTTATCATGAACATAAGGAATTTTAACACAATGCCAGCAACAGTAACCACCCTTGACCTGCGAGGCCGCGACCTCACCATCAC
>DMFQ01000382.1:324-1145 GCA_003450555.1 Ktedonobacter sp. | reverse complement strand
AAAGCGCTGCGGGCGAAGATGGGGCGAGATAAACGCTATCATTTTTTGCGCACGCAGCCGATCCATTTCAGCGCTGTGAAACAGGCGCTGCGGCAACAACAAACACCCTTCACGGTAGCTTTTGAGGAGCGACCCACTCTCCCCTTCGCGACAGCACTCGCTATGGAGCCGCGGCCATACCAGGAGGATGCCCTGGCGGCCTGGCTCGCGGTGGGTAGTGCAGGTGTCGTGGTGCTGCCTACAGGTGCGGGCAAAACATTTGTGGCAGCCATGGCTATTACCGAGACGGGCCTGTGGACGCTGGCGGTAGTCCCAACGATTGATCTCTTGCAGCAATGGCGCGTGGCGCTGGCTGCTGCTCTTACTCTCACCATAGACGAGATCGGTATCTTTGGCGGTGGGGAGAAAGAGCTCAAGCCGATTACCATTATTACCTATGATTCTGCCGCGCTCTATCCACGCGAACTGTCGCACTTCGGGCTGCTGATCTTCGATGAATGTCACCACTTACCCGCGCCGACCTATCGCTTGATCGCCGAGAGCGCCTTTACCCCCCTGCGCCTGGGACTGAGCGCTACGCCAGAGCGGAGCGATATGGCCCATATCGATCTGGAGGAACTGATAGGCCCGGAGGTCTACCGGCGTTCGCCCGCTGAATTGACAGAGGGACACTATCTTGCGCAATACCAGGAAAAGATTATCGATATTGTCTTATCAAGCGAGGATGAGCAACGCTACGCCGAACAACGAGGCATCTACAATGCGTTTCTACGCCGCCGCCATATCGTCATTCGTTCGCCAGAGGATTTCCAGCAGAAGCT
>DMFQ01000382.1:0-228 GCA_003450555.1 Ktedonobacter sp. | reverse complement strand
ATCGCGCTGAATGCACCCGCCAAGTATAACGAGATTGAGCAATTGTTACATAAACACGCGGATGACCAGGTGCTGCTCTTCTCCGAATACAACCCGGTCGTTGAAGAAATCAGCCGACGTTTTTGCTTGCCAAGCATTACGTATAAGACGCCAGCCGAGGAACGACGCACTATCCTGGAGCGGTTTCGCACGGGTCAATATACAAAATTGGCGACCGGGCGCGTTCTG
>DMFQ01000453.1:1418-4001 GCA_003450555.1 Ktedonobacter sp. | reverse complement strand
AGTCCTACGCTAACGAATGCCAATGATGACTTTTGTTGTTTCCCCTCATGGAGAGGGGTTGTGCTCGATGTCTGAAACATTGCTTTTCCTCCTGAATTGACCAATCATGATTTCTTCTCTTTGAAGCTTGTTCATAGCATACTGGTCCGGTATCTCAAAGCGATCACGAGGTTTAAGTGGAATATCACATTGCAATCACAGGTGTAAAGTTTGCTGGTCAACCAGAGCAGGTATCATAGAACACATGGAGGGTTCTATGATACTTGCTCTCTTTCCATTTGAGCCAATGCAGGAGCTTTACTGACGTGTGCAAAACGAGCAAAACGCTTGAGCAGGCTTCCCCCAGTCATTTCCTGGATCAGGGCAATATTGGCGATGATGATGACGAGTGAGAGAGCCGGAAGCAGTCCATCCAGGTCGATTCCTTCACTATAAGGTGCAGCGGGATTGAAGGTAGGAATAACCCAGCCACCCATCCAGAAGTGGAAATTGACCGCCATAACTGCTGCAACAGCCGCAGCAATGGCAACGGCAATACTGAAGGCTACAGCCAGGCGATGTTGTGACTCACCGGCTACTCGTGGCTGACCCAGCAGGATGAGAGAACCGCTCAAGAGAATCACCCCGACGGTCACCTCCGTCCATTCAATGAGATAACCATAAAAGATACTATGTGGTTGTACGGTCTGCTGCAAGAAGGCAATATACCAATTGTTGGGATTGTGCTTGATACCTTTGTTCAATGCATTCGCAAGACCTTGGGGAAACGTACCGGAGAGCAATTTGTTGCCTCCAGACATCAGCCACTCCCAGCCAATGATAGCCTGTATCGCTGATAATAAGTAACGTGTTGTTCGGTTCTGCATGAGTATGTTCTCCTGTGATGAATTCCTATCCATGTCCTTGAACATAGGATAGCGTTCTGATATCACAGTGCGATCACAGCAATGATCGCGTGTATCACATATAGGTCACAGCACGTCACAGGGCATACCTGGAAACTGTCATTACTGAAGATACGGATGGCGTTCTCCTCCTGATTCTCTCCCACTTTTCTCTCAGGGCTTTCCAGCTTAAAGCGCATCTTTCCACGATACATCTGAACAGAAATAGATTGTGAGTTCCTTGTGAGATTCATTCTTCGTTCTGTGATCTCGCTGTGATAGTACGGGGCTATGCTCTCAAGCAGAAAAGCATGGCTGACGAGTGCAGCGATGCAGATAAAAATAGCACTAATTCGTTCGCGATAAGACACACAAACCATACTAGCGCAGGAGAAGAAATCTACATGGCAATCAAAGAGAAGAACGTTCAGCCCACTATTGAAAAAACTACACTTGAGGTAGGAACCTATAAAGAAGACTTTTATAAAAGTCTTCCGCCTCAGCGTGATGGAGGACCAGAGTTCGTCGTGCGTAAGCAACCTATCGCCCAGCATGGGATGTTGAAAGCGATCCTATCGCCTATCGGGGTATTGTTCATGGCGACTGCTTTGATGGTAGCCCTGCTGAGCTTTGGCCTTGGCGCCTCATTGAAGAGTGCGCCCAGTACTGGAAATACTGATTCTGCCAGCAGTAACTCGACCAGTAACAGCTCTATGAATACCGCAAGCGCCTCAACAACGGCACCTACAAACGTTCCCAATGCGACGCAATCTTATGGGAATCAGCTGCTTCCATATACAATCGATCCTGACGGTGCCAAACATTTTACGATGACAGCAAAACAGGTGATGTGGGAGGTCGTGAAGGGGCACCGAGTCCTGGCGTGGTCAATCAATGGAACTGTTCCTGGACCTATGATCCGTGTCACCGCTGGCGACCATATACGTGTGACATTTATCAATCACTTCCCCGAGGCAACAGCCATCCATTGGCATGGGCTGCTTATTCCCAGCGCTGAAGACGGTGTCCCAGGCATTGGGCAGAAGCCAATCCCGGCTGGTCAAACGTATGTCTACGACTTCACAGTGCATGATCAGGATGTTGGGACGCATTGGTATCACAGTCACTATGATGACATTCAGCAAGTTCCCGGTGGATTCTACGGAGCCTTCATCGTGGACCCACGCCCGGGTACGCCTCTGGCCCATCAAGCCATCCATGCCGATGTCGAGTATACAGAGTTCATTAGTACCATGGACGGTTACTATGTCCTCAATGGCAAGAGCTTTCCCGATACTCAGCCAATCTATGTCAAACATGGGCAGACTGTTCACGTCCGACTTATCGGAGCTGATGCGACGATGATGCATCCTATGCACCTGCACGGTCACTTCTTCAACATTGTGGCTGAAGACGGACATATGCTGGCACAGCCAATCCAGAAAGATACGCTTCCCGTCAACCCTGGTGAGACCTACGACATCACCTTCTATGCCTGGGCAGCTCCTGGTAGTATCTACCCGTTCCACTGCCATATCCTTTCACACCTGATGAATCCTGGACAAACAGGTGGCGAGATGGGCGGCCTGATCACCCTTGTAGAGTATGCCAGGTAGCACATTAGAGAGTAAAAGTACGAGGAAGATGGAAATGTAGCGGGTGGATCAAAGAGGTGTAACGAAGCGGTCGGAAAGTTCTC
>DMFQ01000453.1:0-1345 GCA_003450555.1 Ktedonobacter sp. | reverse complement strand
GAGAACTTTCCGACCGCTTCGTTTGTACAATACCTGAATTGAGTCCGAAGAGTGCGAAAAAACGTACTAACAACGGAGAGCTTATCTGCCATAACGCTCTTAACGCATCATCAAGAGAGAAAATAAAGCTTCCCTCTTCACACAATCACTAGTCAAAGGACACTATGGAACACCGAAATCGGTATTCGTTTGTAGTACACCACCTCAGCACTTTTTCCACATCTCCGCTCAAATATGGTATTATACTAAAGGGTTTTTGTGCATCGACATGCGCAATGTGTTATGTTCTTGTGTCAGGCTGCACCAACATAAGATTGGTAGGTTTGCAGCGAAATGGCCAAAATGATGGTCACGCTGGCTCAAGATAAGCACAATAAGCGCCTGTTAGAAAGGATGAACCCGTGCAATTTACGCCAACACAAATGAAGATACAACCAACTCCAACACAAGCTCAACCGCAGCAGATACATGCTAGCCGTCTCATTATTGCTTCCAACCGTGGCCCTGTTGAATATAATCTGAGCCAGGATAAGACTTTGAAGCACCGGCGCGGCGCCGGCGGTATGGTTACCGCGTTGATAGATGCGGGCAACCGTATGGAGGTAACCTGGGTTGCGACGGCAATGACCGAAGGTGATCGCATCGCCTTAAAAGAAGCCCAGCAGAACAATGGTGGATTACTTTCTTCACCGTTGCGCGGTCAGAAAATGCAGCTTCGCTATGTCGCGATCTCAAAATCAGCCTATCGGAAACACTACGAAGGATTTAGCAATCAGGTGCTCTGGTTCTTACAGCATTATCTCTACAATCCTACCGACGATTCCGCGCTCACCCGCAAAATACAAGATGCCTGGACAAATGGTTACTGCGTCGCCAATCAGGCTATTGCCGACGCGGTAAATGCAGAAATTGAACGTGAAGATAGTTCCGCTGTCGTCATGTTGCATGATTACCATCTCTACCTGGCACCGGAGATGATTCGCAAGAGCAACCCATCCGTCATCATACAGCAATTCATCCATATTCCCTGGCCTGATATCCGCTGCTGGCATTTCCTTCCCAGCAACATTACTCACGCCATCTATAGCGGCCTGGTTGGTAACGATATTATCGGCTTCCAGACAGAGCGTGACGCGCGCAACTTCTTAGAAGGGGCGCGTACCTTGCTCGATGGAGCCGTGGTTGATTTTGAGGAGGGAGCTATCTGGTGGCAGGGACACCGCACCCAGGTACGCGCCTATCCCATTTCCATTTCGGTAACCGAGGAGCGCCGCGTGGTTCAAAGCGCGGCAGGGAAACGCGCTTCCGACAAGATAAAGCCTTTGCTGGGCGAGAAAACAATCAT
>DMFQ01000004.1:3883-6918 GCA_003450555.1 Ktedonobacter sp. | reverse complement strand
TAGCTGCCCTTCAACTTGAGCTTCTGGCACGCCGAGGAAAACAACGACAGCCCCTCCCATGGAATGAGCATCCCGTTCGAGATAGGGTTGTAACGGTTTTGCACACAAGGACGGGGCGATCTTTGCTGAGCTTGCGGCTGGAAGAGCGCTGATGACCTGCCCAGCTTGAAAGGTACCTCGTCGTGTTTTGATACGAAAATCTCCCTTTTGTCCATCAATATGCTCAACTTTACAGCCAACTCGCAGGTCACCGCCCATTGCCCTGTAGTGTCCGGTGAACTTCTGCCAGAAGCCGCGCATGCCTCCTCTAGCGCGCAGGAGGCCCGCTCCACGGATGGTGATTCCGAGCGCGGCATTGATCAGTGGCGCCTGGTCGACCGTATTGTGAACCGTGTCTTCGATCAACATTGATAGCAGGCCAACGAGTGGTAGATCGTCTCTGAGATTGAATGCGCGCAATGCATCATTCATTGTCCAATACATATAGCGAGCCTGGAGTATATGCTCTGGGCCGAGCGCACGTATGCCACGTAGCAGATCGTGTATGCTCTGTACCGGCAGTTTGACACCGTTACGGCTCGCCTGCCAAAATATTTGGGCGAGACGATCTAAGAATTCCCAGAATGCCAGGTGAGCAGGCGTATCACCCAACATTTTTTGTCTTTCGCTAGCCCATGCCAGGGAAGCGCGGTGAAGCGTTACGATCCTGTCCGGTAGCCAGGCGACGTACCCAGGTAGTGCTTCACCATCCACGGTTGGCATGCCAATATGCTCTAGCAGCTCGCCACCTACTCCCCCTGGCTCAAAATCTACCAGGGTTGTTGCACCTACATCGAAACTGAACCCCTTGCGTCGATAGAAACCCGCGCAGCCCCCGGGCTGTCCGTGAGCTTCAAAAACAATGGTAGAGAGCCCCTGGGCCTGGAGTCGCGCCGCCGTCGCCATGCCGGCTATGCCTGCTCCAATGACTGCCACATCTTTCATAATAATCCTTCATAGTTACCCTTTGTTGTATAGAGCAAAGATAGAAGAATAATGGGGATTTTGTAAGTGTGGATGTCTATGTGCTCTGGGGTAGGCTGGCATATGCCTGTTTCGTGAGTCGGCGCACGAGTGGAGCGAAGCTCCATCCGTTGGGACGCGATTTATCGCGTCCGTGGGGAAGGGTGGGGAGGCACATTTCTACATGTGAGGCGCGTGCCCCACTCCACCCCGTGGGACGCGATAAATCGGGTCCCTACGCCCCTCTACATCCCTTATCTTTGAAATCTGGAATATGAACTGGTGCATCGGTGATGAGCGTGTCTGTTGTCAGGAGCAGGGCCGCAATACTCACGGCATTCTGCAATGCTGTTCGCGTTACCAGCACGGGATCGATGATGCCAGCTTTGAACATATCGACATACTGGCCGTCCATCGCATCAAAACCGTAGCCAAATGGTTTTTCACGGACGTTGGCAACGACAACACTAGCTTCATATCCGGCGTTAGCAGCGATCTGGCGCAGTGGCTCCTCCAGCGCGCGCCGTAGGATAGTGAGACCTATTTTTTCTTCTAACGTTTTTGTCTTGATACAGTCCAGGGCTGGGAGTGCAATCAGCAGGGCGGCGCCACCGCCAGGAACAACGCCCTCTTCGAGAGCGGCCTGCGTGGCAGACACCGCGTCCTGCACGCGCAGCTTTTTCTCCTTCATCTCGACCTCGGTAGCGGCCCCAACTTTGATCACGCCAACGCCACCCGATAGATTTGCCAGCCTTGCCTGGAGTTTATCACGATCGAAATCGCTTACGCCGTTAGCCAGCTGCGTGCGAAGCTCGTGCATACGAACCCGTATTGTCTCTTTACTGCCGCCCCCGTCAATAATCAGGGTGGAATTCTTCGTCGTGGCCACGCTGCGAGCAGTTCCCAGGTCTCCAATGGTAGCGTTCACCAGCCTGCTACCGGTTACCTCACTGATGACTTTCCCGCCTGTCATAATTGCGATATCATCTAACATTGCTTCACGGCGGTCACCGAAGCTCGGCGCTCTTATACCTAGAACATGGAAAATGCCACGCGTCTTGTTTACTGCCAGCGTAGTCAGGGCCTCGCCCTCGATGTCTTCAGCAATTACCACCAACTCATTCTTACCCTGCGCCAGCATGTGTTCTAATAGCGGGAGCAGTTCCGCGCTGTTGGTGATCTTCTTATCGGTAATCAAAATAGCGGTGTTTGACAGCACAGTCTGCAGGCGGTCTTGATCGCTCGCCATAAAAGGGGCAATATAGCCACGGTCAAACTGCATGCCTTTGATGTACTCTACCTCGGACTTCAGACCCTGCCCTTCTTCTACCGTAACAACACCATCTCTGCCTACGTGATCGAGCACTTCGGCTATCATCTCACCAATTTCGGGATCATTGGCGGCGATGGTGGCGACCTGGGCAATCTCTTCGTGCGTCTCGATGGGCTTACTCATCGCCTTGATTTCTGCTACCAGCGCTTCAGTTCCACGCTCCAGGGCGTCGCGTAACAGCATTGGATTTGCTCCCGCCACAATATTCTTCAAGCCCTCCACCAGAATCGCCTGCACCAGAATCGTTGCGGTTGTGGTCCCATCGCCAGCCATATCATTTGTTTTGATCGCCACTTCTTTGACTAACTGGACCCCCATATTGGCAAAAGGCTCTTCGAGGTCAATATCGCGCGCGATGGCGACGCCATCATTGAGGATATTTGGCGTCTCGAACCGTTTATCTATAACGACGTTGCGACCCCTAGGTCCGATGGTTACCTTGACGGCGTTCGCCAGCGTATCCACGCCCTGCTTGAGGGAATATCTGGCTCGCGCGTTGAACTGAAGTTGCTTCGCCATGAAACTGTGCTCCTTTTTCGGGCGTTTCAGCATGTTGTGAAACGAGCAGGGAATCGTCCCCACCCTCCTCCGCGCTGCTTTCGCTGGTAGGTTGCTTGTGATGGCGCCTCTGAAGCGGCTTCATTGTTGTCGGGGCGGGAGGGTCGCAGTGGTGAACAGGACGCGGGCGACGCAAGCGTCC
>DMFQ01000004.1:0-3787 GCA_003450555.1 Ktedonobacter sp. | reverse complement strand
CCCCCGCCCCTACGGATGAGCGGACTGACAAGAAACCTACCTTTGAGAGCCTCCACGCCGCCCCCGCCACTATGGATTCGATTTTCCCCTTTCCCTTGAAGTATCAGGGGATGAGGATGCCGCGACCGCGCAGCTTGCCGCTATCCAGGGCGTGAATGGCATCGAGGGTGGCGTCGAGGGGATAGGTGACTGTATGAAGAATGACTTTCCCTTGTGCCGTTAACGTCATTAGTTCCGCCAGGTCATTGTACGTTCCGACGATGTTGCCGATAAAGTTGATCTCGGTTGAGATAATGTCGATCATAGGAATATTGAGCTTGCCGCCGTAGCCGATAACATAGTAGGAACCTGCAGGGCGTAACATGCCAATCCCATCCTCGATGGCGCCTCCCTCCCCGACAAAGTCGATCACTGCTTCAGCGCCCTGGCCATCGGTGATGTCCTTGACCCTGGCAACCTGGCTCCCATCAACCACGACCGTATGATCAGCACCCCATTTTCGCGTCAATTCGAGCGCCTCAGGAGAACGATCAACGACGATTATTTCCGCGGGAGTAAGCGCCTTGAGGCACTGAATACCGATGTGGCCCAGTCCACCCGCACCGATCACCACCGCTTTCGTCCCAGGATACAGGATGTTCGCTGCCTTTTTGACAGCGTGGTAGGCGGTCAGACCGGCATCAGCCAGGGCTGCAATATCTTTGGGAGCAAGACTCGCATCCAGCTTGACGACTGCACGTGCTGACGTCTTCAGAAAGTTGGCCATGCCCCCATCGATAGAGATGCCTGGGAAGGCCGAGTTGGAGCAGTGCATATCATCACCTGCGCGACAAGCACGGCAGAGCCCACAGGTGATCAGCGGGTGGACGATAACGGTATCGCCAACAGCCACATTGCTGACTGCGGAGCCAATTTCGTGAACCCATCCAGCATTCTCATGGCCCAGGGTATAGGGCAGGGTCGGATGCATTTTCTCTGCCCATTGTCCCTCGATAATATGCAGGTCTGTGCGGCACAGTCCTGCACCACCGATGCGCACGATTACATCATAAGGGCCAGTAATCTTCGGCTCGGCAACCTCCTCGATTTTGGGTTGTTGTTCATACTGGTGCAAACGTACTGCTTTCATTATGAAGCTCCTCTTCCCTGCAAGACCGCTCATACGGCGCTCGTGAGGGATGGTACTAAATATAATCCTCGATATTTATGTCTTCTGGCCCTTCAAAACGAGAACCGGGCAAGCCCCACACGCGGAAAAAATCACCGGTAGCACGGCATAGACTCACGTTGACATCACTACATGCACGAATCAAAGACTTGCTTTTTTGCCTGGCTTTGGCAACACTGGCAAGCGTCGCTTTTGAACCATCGCGTTGTGTGATCAGCGGAGCATTGAGGTCAATGGGTTCGATGGGTTGCGGGGAGTCTCGCTGTAGCGTACTTTGCTGCATGGCAGCAAGCAAGGCTTGTCGAGTTGAGTATGTGAGGAAGGTGATGCGTTCTTCCTGCCTGCCACGACGGGGTATGTGCTGTACTGCTAGCGGATCCGCCTCGATGTCGGGGATGAGACGCCCCTCGGCATCCAGCGAGCCGACATCGCCGACACGAAGGCGCAACAGTTCTGCGAGCCCTAAACCGCTGCCAATCAAGGCTAGAAGAATCACGCGTTCCGTCCCCTGCTGATCCGAGGTGGATAATGCTGGCGCAGAAGAGACGCCTGGTAATGGCCGCCAGGGGACGTTGACGCCATTCAAGCGGAACCAGATCTTTGCCCCCATGGCGAGGGCGGAGACCTGGCCTTCAGTATAACCGGCAAGCGCGGTTGCAAAGGACGCGAGAGACTGCTCAGCCACAAGCGGCGTGGCCCGCGCCTGTGCTAAGAGCAGTTCAAGATCGGTATGACCCGTCATGGCGCGGAAACGCTCCAGGCTCGCAACGGAGGTGCGCACCCATGACGGTTCGCGGCAACGCGCCGCGAGGATGTCTGCCA
Organism: Ktedonobacter sp.; assembly: GCA_003450555.1. Classification (GTDB taxonomy): domain Bacteria; phylum Chloroflexota; class Ktedonobacteria; order Ktedonobacterales; family Ktedonobacteraceae; genus UBA11361. Next base: position 1,797 of record DMFQ01000004.1, on the reverse strand, counting down.
TACGGTGAACCGATGGAAAGGCGAGGAGTTCGCCTTCCCGTCGGCCTGCAAGAATCCGTGTCGCATTCATTGGCGTCCCCTGGCATTGATCAACTCTTGAATTTTCGCTTGCAGGAAATGATCGCGCAGCACAACTGCACACGACGTCACGCCAGGAATAGCTTCCACGCGCTTGCGAATCTCCTGTCCAATGCTGGTGGCGAATTTAGATGGACAGAGCGGGCTGGTCAGGTGAAAATGTACCGTGACATCGCTGCCTACAACCAGCACATCATCGAGCAGGCCCATTTCGGCCAGCGAACGACGAATTTCAGGATCGCGCGTCGATCCTGCCGCTGCTCGCACTGCCTCAACGTCGATCGTCATCGTGACACCGACCCCGCTACTCCTGTATCTGTCGTCTGGGGTGGCTGTGACGCGGCGTAAGCATGTTTACGCTGAGCGATCTCGTCGTTTTCCAAAGACTTCAGTTTGCTTTCAATATCGATGTTATAGAGTCGAGCGGCATTGCTGCCGATGATCTTGTGCTTGATCTCATCTGTGAGATCCACTCCATACTCTTGTTTCAGATCGTCTGGCAACTGGAAGGCCATAAAGTCATCGAGTAGCCAGTGCGGATACCAGATGGGGAAGTCGGTGCCCCAGATGATGCGGTCTGGCCCGATCCAGAAGAGCAGATTGGCCATGATTTCGGCAAAGTGGCGAGGATTGTTGTGGACAAACATGTTAGCCACGGCAAGCGAGCCGTAGACATTGGGGCAGCGCGTCGCGATCCAGCAGAAATCGTCGAGGCGTGGTAAGCCCACGTGATCGATGATGAAGTTCAGTTCGGGGTAGAGCCAGGCTGGCTCGTCAATGTCTCGAACATCAAACTTGGAGAGGGAGAGTGGTTCGACGGCAGGACCTTTATGGAAGTGCATATTCTTGATGCCCAGCTCGATGCATTTCTCGTAGAGGGGAAAGACCATGGGGTCGTTCGCACTCCAGCCACGCGACTGGCCGCGCCACTCAGCGGTATACCATTTGAAGCCAAGCACGCCACATTCTTTGATTTGCCGTTCCACCTCCTCGAGCGCATTTGGCATACGGGGGTCAACTCCCCCCAGGGAGATGATGCGCTCAGGAGCGCGTGCACGCATCTGGGCATTGCGGTCGGCATTGGTAAAGCCCGTATGGTAAAAATCCATGAGGACCTGGGTTGAGAGAATGGTCATATCCAGCGTCGCCCTTGATGAACATCTCTTCGAGATACCAATCAGGGTCAACCTTGCGGAACTGTGTTTCGTAGTCCATCGTCCACTTCTTATCGGGTGGGTTGAAGCCGGTTTGGAACGCGTAGAAGGTCTCGATGAAAGCTTCGCCAAAGCGGTTCTTGCAATTTTCCTTACTGGCATCCCAAAATCCGGTGTGCGCATCAAATACAAACGTACCGTTCTTCATTGATCGATCCTTTCGCATGGTTGATATGGAGGCAGGGCAAAATAAAAAGTAGTGTTGATTTACTCCGCCTCCTCGTGAAGGGAGAGTCAGCGCTGGTGAAGCACCAACAAATACAAGACTACGTTTAGCTAGAATGTGGTGGACATACATGGACGGATCGCGGTAACACCACAAGTATAACATGAAAAATTGTTACGTGTCACTACTTGAACGCCCGGGTGCAGGGATCGACACGCCGGGCGGGCGGGCGCCAGTGAATGGCGCCCCTACGTTGGTGCGGTCAAGCGATATGCCGCGTGTGATTGTTCAGGTTCATCATTGGCGCGCGGGTGCAGGGTGCAGGGATCGACACGCCGG
>DMFQ01000130.1 GCA_003450555.1 Ktedonobacter sp. | reverse complement strand
GCGATTTGAGCGTTCTCAAAGTCTGAAGCTGAACGAAGTTGAATGGTGAGACCCAGTTCACGTTGAACGCGATAGACAATATCGGCGTAAAGTGACTGGTTTTCAGGCTGGTCTTCGACAATGAGGATGGTAGCCACGTTGACCTCTCCTTTCTAGGTGCGCTGAAATTTAAAAGTCATGCATACGCCTACATCCTTGCCAGGTATGGGACTGATTACATCCAGGTCGCCATCTACGTGACGCATGATCATTGCTGACAAGAACATTCCAAGACCCGAGCCACTTGGTCGGTTGACACGTACCAAACGCTGCACGTCCTCTAAAATATCTGGGGCTAGTGCCGGTCCATAATTGATCAGGTCGAGGCAAAGGAATTTTTCTTCAGCATGGGATTGCAGGGACAGCTTCTTGTTTTCTCCATCTGGAAGATCAATTGCCCGGAACACATTCTCTAGATAGTTATAAAACACTTCTTCGATGACAGCCTGTGGTGTTAAGACTAGCTCTGCACGATAGCTAGCAGAGATGTCAACCTCCAGTTCGATGGAACTTCTCCTCTGCTTTTTCATTTCATCGAAAACATACTCAACGATATCAACCAGTTCACCCAGTGTTATTGGAGTCTTGTCTGGTGCGCGTTCTACATATTGTAATTGTCTTTCCAGGCGCCTGGCGCTGTTTAACTGGATTTTCATAGCCCGTATTTTCTCTTCGTAATGTTCTGGATCCTTGATAACCTCCTGCGCTGTAGGATATTCTTGAACAATGAACTCTGCTACCTGCCGGAAATTGCGGAAGCGATGAACTACCATATGAGCAATAAGACCAAGAGCCCGGTTCTGGTTGTCCTGAATACGTTCATCCTGGCTAATCAGCGATGAGAGAAAGAAATCCAACCCTTGAATGGCATATTGTCCCGTCTCTTCGAGATATCTATTAAACTCTTTACTCACTGTTTTTACCAGTGAAGAATGACTTAATTGAGAAAAGTTCTGTTCGTCGCCGAACAGAATGAGGAGGCCGGACAGGTCACGCAGACGCTTGCTTGCAGTTGCAAGTTTGTCTGCGATAGGACAACAAATAACGAGCGATGTGGCAGCTTTTGGATGCGTATAGGGTAAATGACCGCCAAGCGTAGCCAGGATAATGTTTATAACCATGTCTTGCTGACGTGTGCCACGCTGGTAAGTGAGATCCTCTAGCGGCTTGTGGTAGGACGAAAGAAAACGTGCATATAGCGTCTCATTGAAGAGTTGGCGAGCTTCAGCGAGAGTGGTTATCAGGTAAGGGCGGAGTTCCACCGGAAGTGGCTCCGGTATATCTGCTGTACGATAGACGCAAAGGAGTTGTTCAGATTTGACAGGGAAGTAAAACATGTGTAGCTCTGGATATTCAGCTAGCGCTGGTCCAATCTTCTGTAAGAAGCCCAGGATGAGCTCATATTGGAGCACGAGCCCGGGTGAATCCTCTCCCGAACGACGCCTCCTAGCATCTGACATACTTATTCCTGCACCTAATGCTTGCTGTTTATGTGAAAGCTGCTCTTGAATTATCTTACCTCCCCTTCGACTGGCAACAAATCAATGTGCGAGGTATTGCGCCCTGATAGTGTGATATCAATAGAAGATAACCCTAATGGTAACCGCGTACTACTGAGGTAGTCACGCGCTTTGTCGTAAAGCATATTTATGAAAGTAAGTTGTGCAATTTCCTCGATACTATCCACGAAGAAGTTATTCAGGGATTTTCGTACAAATTCAGGCAAGACCCTTTTAGGGTCGTAAATATAAATGGTGTATCCTTCGTGAGAGAAGCGTCCAACCGCGAAAGTGATTGCGGAGAGGGTTGACGCGGATGCCTCACCTGTTAAAGCAAGAATCGCCCATACCCGAAATTGATGCATTTCTCTTTCAGTTACATCCGTGCCTACTTCGTCAAATCTGAAGGTTTGTGGTCCGCAGTTGTATTTATATAACCCACCAGGTACAGCGCCAGGATTATCAGCGAAAATCAGGAGGTTCAAGCTGCGATCTTCACCCCTCTCGTACATTTTTTCCAGGTAATAGATTGCTGCTGCTAAAATCTCATCAAAAGCATCTTGAGGCGTCTGTTCATTGAGAGATTGCTTGATCAAGTAGAATCCGCTCAATATGCTGATTACATTCTCACGGTCTAGTTTGAAGGATTCCGCGACATAAGGCGAAGGCTCGTGCTCATAGAGGACTGATAAGTGAGAGCGAATCTCATCAGAGCTCAGTTCTCCTACATTTTTCCGCTTCAATTCGGTGCGTATTTGATAGAGCTTCACATGCACAAGTGCATCCCAGTCCTGGTTCGCCCGGGCGTAGCGCTCAACATGAGCCAGATACGCCCGAGCATTGGCATAGCGATCTGTGCCTATGCTTGCCTCCGCCCGGTAAAAGTATAGTGCATTTTCGAGTTTCTCATCTGCATGGGTTTTCTCATTTTCAACAAAAGTATCAAAAAGTTGGATAGTCTCTGAAAAGCGCTTTGTTTCATTATATATATTTGCAAGGCAAGCGATATACACATATCCATTCTTTCCCGTACTACAGGCAAGCTGCATGTAGTGGTCACCCTTCTCTCTATCCTGGACGGAAGCCTCATTAGTTCCACTGAGACTGCGGTCAATGTAGAAATGGCCCAACGCATGGAATAATTCTGCCCTTTCCTCGTCACTTATCTGGCTTTGTTCGGGGAGGTGCTCTGCTACGTGCGTAGTTGCTATCGCTTTATCGAAATTTTTCAACCCGGCATAAGCTTGACTCAAGTGCACAAGGGTAGCAAAGTGATTCGGCCGAAGCCTGAGAGCCCGTTCCAGGCATGAAACTGCTTGCCGATACTGAGCCAGCTTAAGATGTAAATCGCCCATGGCAAGCCACACATCCAAGTCTTCAGAGACCAAGGTTTCTGGCGTTTGCAAGCGAAGTTTCAATTTCTGTGCTGCCAGTTTGTAGCGATTCTCATCAGTTCTATCCCGTAAGGCTAACTGATCGTACAACAAGCAAAGGTTAGCTTGTTCTCCAGGTGTGAGGGAACCGGCATGGAGCAGTAAAGCAATAGCTGACTCCAGGTCTTCGGGTTGTACTGTTCTTCGTTTTTCATGTTCATCATACTGCACATATTGTGAATAAGTGGTCTTGTCCAGGCTTGTGTCTGATCTTTGTGCGAAGACAAAACAATTGCGAGATTCGCTAGCATTGGACTTGCTCGTAACATAAGCTTTTTCCACTACCTGGTATCCAGCAGCTTCGAGTGCCTCTTCTAGTTCACCATCAGCGAAATAGTGATAAAACATTGGCTGTTCGGACAACGCCTCGCTTGTTTCCCAGCCGTTACGTTCACCTATGTTTACACCGACGCCTAAAATACCAGCGGGCTTCAATACTCGTTTCCAGGAAGCTAATACATCAACTACCAGGGCCGGGGGCACATGAATTAACGTGCGGGTGCTCCAAATAGCTTCAAAGGTCTCTTCGGGGGGAACCTGCAGATTTTGCATACTCACGCGTTGGAATTTGCCGCCCGGTACACGGTTGCGTGCTCTTCGTAGCATCTCAGCGGAAGTATCGATCCCTACGATATCAAAACCTCGGGCCATCAAGAAATTTGCTTCCCATCCTGCGCCACAGCTAATAGCTAAAACATGAGCACGTTGTTTGTGTTGCTTTCGAAGTAGTTGCGCGAATGTCTCTAGAGGTTCAGCTAGATTAGAGTCATTGAATTGTTTTTCATCATCGACCGAGGCTGTATAATCATAGGTGTCAGCGACAATTGTGAGGATCTTATCGAGGTCAATTAGAGGTAATGGAGCATAAACGCCGATGAGGGTTGCTGCCAGCGAACTGTCCTTGGTGAGTAATTTGTTCCGCATTTTTAGCCCCTTGCCAGCTATTTGAATGCATTACTCAAGTTCTGCATCTTCTCAGCACTCTTCCTTCCCCTTATACAAGTACCTGTTTGCGTGAATTGCATTATTTACAATAGTAACTTAGACGTTATTATACTACATTTTCAGTCAATTAGCTACATTTCAAAAAAATCAATGTTTCTGAATTCTTAGACTCTTGATAATTTCCGAACTCCGTTTCGCTCTCTACAATATAAAGCAGAGTATGCTACTAGGTAGTTTATAGTTGTAAGGGTAAGGAGCGGAATTAACAATGGTCAAGAGCAGCTGGTCATTTCCTACCAGCCCGAGGAATCCAGCCAAAGTTCCATTTGAACTCAAAATTCTCGCGCCACTGAAGAAATTTATTAATGACAAGTCTTCGGAATTAATTAGTCTATATAGGATGGTTGCTGACCTCTCCTCGCAGCAGTCCATCCGCCACCTGGTGCAGGAATTTACGGAGCGGCATACCCAGTTGCATGTGCTTGTCAACAATGTTGGCGTGACCCTCCCCAAACGATCCGTGACGGTGGATGGGCTCGAAACCGTCTTTGCGACCAACCACCTCGCTCCGTTCCTGCTGACCAACCTGATGCTGCCGCTGCTAAGCGGCGAGTGCGCCCGCTCGAATTGTGACCGTCTCTTCAGCGGCGCAGGCGCAGGGGAGGATCAACTTCGACGACCTGCAAAGTGAACAACGCTACCGCGAAATACGTGTGTATAACCAGTCGAAACTCGCCAACATACTCTTCACCTACGAACTGGCGCGTCGTCTTGCAGACACAGGGGTGACTGCGAACGTCCTTGAGCCAGGCTTTGTCAGGACCAATATGGCCGTTCCCTTCCCATTTAGCCTCTTCTCACCAATGCGAGTCTCAGCTGAGCAAGGGGCGCAGACGGCCATCTACCTCGCTTCCTCTCCCGACGTCGAGGGCGTGAGCGGGAAGTTTTTCAGCCATAAAGGAGTGGCAACGAAATCATCTAAAGACTCCTACGATGAGAGCATCACCCAGCGACTCTGGCAGATCAGCGCAAAACTCACACAGCTTTCCACAGACCTTCAATCAAGTCGTAGAGAGGCAGCAAGAGACTAAATCCTGTTCAGAGGTCTTAAAGGAGCAATTACATGGAATATCATTGGAATGAGCAGTAGAGCGGCTCGACGACATCAAGAAGCGAGCTACTCCGACGGCTGAATTCTTCACTCAATCTTCACTATCATAGCCGTAAATTCAGATACTGGTGTCGGAAGAAGTAGGTATGGTTTGCCGCGAAATAGTGTTGATAAATTCTCGGGCGGCGCGTGAAATAGATCCGACGCGGCGATAGACAAGGGCAAAAATGAACTCTTCTGTCAAGCCAGTGATTGGCAAAAGCACCAGATCTTTCCCAATCTGAGATGGTCGTATCAAGGCGGGAAGCGTCAGCGTTACGCCGATGCCTTGCCTGACCATCTCTTTCAGTCCCTCAACCGATTCTATCTCAATGAGTGGATGTATAGGCAGCCCGCGCTGGGTAAAGATCCTCTTGGTGATCTGTCCCATGCGGGAGGTTTCGTCCAGCAATAAGAGCGGTTCGGTCGTTATTTGCTCCAATGTGACTGCCGGAACCTGCCTCTGAGCCAGCGGATGTAGTGCTGAAACGAGCAGATGGAGTGGCTGGCGGAATAATTCCTTTACAATCAGCAATTCCGATTGCAGCCTCGGATCAAGAATCAAGCCAAGCTCCACTTCTCCCTGTTCCACCGATGTTATCAACTCATCTGTGTGGTTCACGCGTACTTTCAGCCGTATTTGCGGGTATTGCTGATGAAAAGAGGCAAAGAGTGCTGGTAAGAAAGCGGTTGCTAATGATTCGATGCAACCAATACGAATGGTGCCGCGCTGACCAGCTTGCAACTCAGCGAGGAATAGCTGGCCTTCCTGTAACTGTTCCATGGCGTTTCTAACGTAGAGGGCAAACTCCTGGCCTGCTGTAGTCAACGTGACCCGTTTCTTAGTGCGTGTGAAGAGTGCGACCTCTAATTCGTCCTCCAGTGCCGCGATCTGGCGGCTCAGCGCGGATTGCGCAACGATACACAGTTCAGCGGCTTTACGGAAGTTTTGTGTCTGCGCCGCCGCAAGGAAATAGGTGAGTTGGTAGAACTCCATGGTGACTCCCTCCGTACGTTGATATCAGATTGAGATCACTATTATATCAAATAGGTGTTGGACGCATCAATCTTTCTCTCTTATACTAGGAATGTGCACATAATTACACAGGATGACACAGATCAACAAATGACCAGTATCGGTGACGCTTCGTGAGTTCATCGCTCATCGGGGCAGGAGAAAAGAGGGAGAAATGACTCAGGTTGAACAACTGGCGGCTTTCGTCGAGCATATGACGTATGAAGATCTGTCAGAGGAAGCTCGCCACCAACTCAAGATTCGCATACTCGATGCCCTCGGCTGTGCTCTTGGGGCGATTGAGGGGCCACCCATCAAGATGTTGCAGGCCCAGATCGAAGACTTCGGCGGCAAGCCTCTGACAACACTGATTGGTGGCGGAAAAACCGCTCCCGACCGCGCAGCTTTCTACAACTCAGCTCTTATACGTTACCTGGACTACAACGACAGCTACATCGCTAAAAAGGAGACCTGCCACCCCAGCGACAACCTTGGCGCGGTCCTTGCCGCCTGTGAGTATGCACGGAGGAACGGCAGGGAGTTCCTGACGGCACTGGCACTCGCCTATCAGATTCAGTGCCGACTCTCAGATGTAGCCCCAGTGCGAGCGAAGGGCTTCGATCACACGACACAAGGAGCCTATGCAGTGGCGGCTGGAGTGGCCAGGGGACTGGGCCTTAACCAGAATGGGATCGCGAACGCTGTCGCGATGAGCGGAACGGCCTATAATGCCTTGCGTGTTACTCGCACGGGAAGCCTCTCCAATTGGAAAGGGCTGGCTTATCCCAACACCGCTTTTGGCGCTACTCACGCTGCCTTCCTGGCTATGCGCGGCGTAACCGGTCCCCTGGAAGTCTTCGAGGGCAACAAGGGCCTGATGGATGGCCATTACCGGACCCTTCGAACTGGACTGGACGCAAGAGAACCTTGAAGCTGTGCGGCGCACTAATGTGAAGAAGTACAATGCTGAGTTTCATTCGCAGTCCGCACTTGAAGGCGTTCTGGAACTGCGTGCGGCCCAGCATGTGCAGCCAGAGGAGATTGAGGGCATCAGAATAGACATTTTTGATGTCGCGTATCACATCATCGGCGGGGGTGAAGAGGGGAATAAGCAACGGGTGCGTAGCAAAGAAGAGGCCGATCACAGCTTGCCCTACATGGTAGCGGTTGCGCTTCTGGACGGCGACGTTTCCCCCGCACAGTATCGGCCGGAGCGCATTGTGCGCGAGGATGTACAAAGCCTGCTGCATAAGGTAACTATTCTGCCCAACGAGGAACTGAGCAAACGCTTCCCCAATGAGATGCCCTGCCATATACAGATCACGCTCAAAGACGGTCGGGAGCTAAGCATTGAGAAGCAGGACTACGAGGGATTTTATACACGCCCGATGTCGTGGGAGAAGGCCGTAGCCAAGTTTGAGCGTCTCGCAGCACTCTTTACTGATGCCACGCAGCGTGCAGCCATCGTAGAGACGGTGGCTCACCTGGAAACGAAAGAAGTAGAGCAGTTGACCGAGTTATTAGGCGCATCTTTTACGCGTACTCATTAATTTGAGAAAGAGAGGCAATACTATGAGCGAGCGAGCATTTCCATTTATTCGTATGAACGAGCGCGAGGGCAAACCCCGCACGCGCGGTATCACTGAGATCCGCGGCCCCTACTACACTCCTATGGGCAAGCGTTACCTGGAGGATGTACTGGAGACCATGGGCGAATATGTAGACTCCTTGAAATTCGCGGGCGGCTCCTTCACGCTGATGCCGGAGAAGCAACTCAAAGAAATCATCGATCTTGCCCATCGCTACAATGTGCTCGTCTCCACCGGAGGCTTCATCGAGCATGTGCTTACGCAGGGGACTGAGGTCGTGAATCGCTATATCGAGGAGTGTCGCAATGTGGGCTTCGATATTCTCGAAATCTCAAGCGGCTTTATCACTATCCCGGTTGATGACTGGCTGCGACTGGTTGAGAAGGTGCAGCGCGCGGGGCTCAAGGCCAAGCCGGAAGTCGGTATCCAGTTTGGCGCGGGAGGAGCCACCACCGCCGAGGAACTTGCATCAGAGGGCACGCGCGATGTGGATTGGGCTATTGGGCAAGCCAGGAGATTTCTGGACGCAGGGGCTTATATGATCATGATTGAGTCCGAGGGCATCACCGAAAATGTGAAAACGTGGCGTACCGATGCGGCAGCCAAAATTATTGGTGCATTGGGGTTGGAGAAGGTGATGTTCGAGGCCGCTGATCCAGAGGTCTTTGCCTGGTATATCAAGAATTATGGACCTGAGGTCAATGTCTTTGTCGACCATAGCCAGATTGTCCAGCTTGAATGCTTGCGTGCAGGCATATGGGGGACCAAGAGCCTGTGGGGGCGTGTCTTGACTTACAAGGGGTAGAACCGACCCAGGATACATAATTACACACACTTGCGACCGAATAGAACAGCACTTAAAAGGGTGTAGGTGAAACGGCCTGTAGAAGTGTTTTGCGCTGACATGGACAG
>DMFQ01000192.1 GCA_003450555.1 Ktedonobacter sp. | reverse complement strand
GGTATACCCTTTGTTTTCGGCCATGAAATACTCCTTTTGTCAAATAGGTGTGGTGCTCTAAAGCGTTACTATGATGTGGTGCTTGAAGACATGCCAAGCTTAGAGCAAAACAATGTTATTATTTTGGTATAACACAGGGGAGGTGTTGTTTTATGCCAAATTTGGATGTAGTTCAATGACTCTTTTCCTTTGTAGAAAACGTGCCAAAGGNNCTAAACCACTCGCACAAAGCGTAGATATGAAGGTACATGTTCTCGGCTTCGGTGGATCTGAGATAAGAGGTTCATCATTAACGGATGTATCTCGGTTGCTAAACAGCGCTCTGGATGCTGGCATTAACGTTATCGACACGGCGGAGTGTTATGACGATAGCGAGGAACTGATCGGAAAAGCCGTTGCGGAGCGGCGTAGTGATTACTATCTGTTCACAAAGTGTGGTCACGCTGCTGGCGAGGAACTACCGGACCTACCTGATTGGCACCCTAGACTGCTGGAAGCGAGCATTGATCGTAGCTTACGACGACTCAGAACAGATCATATCGACCTGCTCCAGTTACATAGTTGCTCACTCGAAGTGTTGGACAAGAGTAGTGGTAGCATCATCGAAGTGTTGCAAAAGGCACAGGGTGCTGGTAAGGTGCGCTACCTCGGCTATAGCGGCGACAACGAGGATGCACGCTATGCTATTCGCACGGATGTCTTCGACGTCTTACAGACCTCCATCAACATCGCCGATCAGCAAGAGATTGACTTTACCATTCCAATGGCACGAGAGCGCGGCATGGGCGTCATTGCCAAGCGTCCTATCGCTGATGTCGCGTGGATGCATGACACGCTCGATAAAAGCGCCTATGCCTACCCCTACTGGGAACGCCTCCAAACGCTCCAATACGACTTTTTGAGGAGCGGTCCCGCGACTGCACTCTCGACGGCTTTGCGCTTCACCTTGAGCGTCCCCGACGTTGACGTAGCAATCGTCGGTACAACGAATCTTGACCATATGCGTCAAAATATCAACCTGATAGCACCAGGTAATCTCTCAGAGGACGAATTCAATACCATCCGCGCGCTATGGGAAGAGCGAGCCGACCAGCACTGGTTGGGTCAGGGGTAAAGAGAACCATATAATGGCCAGGGGTTAGCCCTCTTTTACAACTGTCAATGCTTCTTTTAGTTTTTGATAGACGACATCAAGGTGCTCTGGTATGACCTTGATGTCGGCAATGACCGGCATGAAGTTGGTGTCGCCGTTCCAGCGAGGCACAATATGGAAGTGCATGTGTTCGGCGAAGCCCGCGCCCGCGACCTTCCCTTCATTGATGCCCATGTTAAAGCCGTCCGGTTTCATTACAAAGCGGAGGGCTTTGAGCGCGAGTTGAGCCTGGGCCATCAGTTCGGCAAGGGTCTCAGCCGGGAGCTTCTCGATTGTTTCCACATGCTGGTACGGGGCGATCATCAGGTGGCCATTGTTGTATGGGTAGAGGTTCAGCATCATGAAGCAGTATTCGCCGCGATAGAGGATGTGGTGCTCTTCGTCGCGGTTCTCAGCTGGTTGAGTACAAAAAATACACCCCTGAGTTTGTGGTGTTTTGGGCGCAATAAAAGCCATGCGCCAGGGAGCCCATAAATTTTCCATGACAAGATTATAGCACAAACTGCCAGAGAAGCCCGCGCTGGTTTCTTATTCAGCAGATAGGGCAGGGGTTAAGACTGGTGGGATTATCCACTTTTCGGCCCATTGATGAATTGCCTGCACAACAGGCTCAAGCGCTCGTCCCTTATCGGTAAGCTTGTACTCGACACGCACAGGAATCTGGGGGTAGACGGTGCGTTCAATGATGCCTTCGAGCTCAAGTTCGCGCAGGCGGTCACTGAGAACGCGATCGGAGAGTCCCTCTACCGTGGAGGTCAGTTCGCAGAAGCGTTGTGGCCCTTCCATGAGCGCATACAGGAGTAATCCGGTCCATCGTTTACCGAGCAGTTGAATGGCGTGCTCATACTTTGGACAAATGTGGCTAGCGTTTGAAGTTTGTGTCATTGTTGTTTCTAGTGTTGGCTTCATTGCCATGTTCCGCCTTCCCCTTCTGATCGTGTGTTGCCAGATCGGAATAGGGCTGTAACTGACATTATGTATACTACAGTGTACCATGATTCTTGCTCTAAGGCAAGTAGTGGTGCTTGTATAAAATAAGTGACCATTGATAAGATGTGTGCTGCGGAAACGCCCTTCCTCAATTTGACACACTCCACACCCTGTGTTACCATACAACGTGAGGTAGTGTACGAAAGACACTAGGTACTCTAAGTACTGGAGGGCTCAAGGCATCCAGTCCTTACAGCGATGTATTTGAGAGAAATGTAGAAGGATCCCACCTATGGGAATACTCCCCATTTTTGTGCTGGTGACGCTAGCTGTGCTCTTTGGCTTGTTTGTGATGGTATTGACCACTTTCCTGGGGCCAAAGAAGCCATCGCCTGAGAAGCTAGCTCCATATGAATGCGGCATTCAAGAGATTGAAGCGCCGAAGCGACGTTTTCCTGTCAAGTATCTTTTGACGGGCATGCTCTTCATTGTTTTCGATATCGAAATTGTTTCTTTTTATCCATTAGCTATCCTGCTGCACAGCCTGAAGGTTTTTGGGCTGATTGAACTGCTCGTCTTCCTGCTGATTCTGATGATTGGCTATATCTATGTATGGCGGAAGGGGGCATTCACGTGGGAGTGAAAAATCCGTGGGAGCCGGTGCAAGACGGTGTCGAATACACAGACGCCGCGCCGTCAATTGCATGTGAAAAATGGCGAGGCGGGCATTTTGACGACCCAGGTCAATAAATTGCTGGATTGGGGACGCAGTTCCTCGCTCTGGCCGCTATCGTTTGGCCTGGCTTGCTGTGCCATCGAGATGATGTCGACCAGCGCCGACCGCTTCGACATTTCGCGCTTTGGGGCAGAGGTGTTCCGCGCTTCGCCGCGGCAGGCTGATCTGATGATTGTGGCGGGGCGCTGTTCGATCAAGATGGCGCCGGTGCTGCGACAGATTTATGACCAGATGCCTGATCCCAAGTGGGTCATTGCTATGGGCGCCTGCGCATCGTGTGGCGGGGTTTTTAATAATTATGCGATTGTACAAGGGGTAGATAAAATTGTGCCGGTCGATGTCTTTATTCCAGGCTGCCCTCCGACACCTGATATGCTCCTCTTCGGCTTTAATGAACTACAACGAAAAATTCGTGAAGGCGTGCCCAATCCTCCCGATCCCTTGAAGGCCAGTGGTATGAAACTGGTTGGGCCTATAGGGGAAGAATTATAGGGTGGGGGCGGGCCAAGGTAGGCGCAAGCCCGGGCGAGGACAAGCCAGGGTGGGGGTGAGCCAGGGCAGGGGCAAGCCCTGCCCGTACATTTATATATAGGAACGTATATTTATGGCTATAACAGCGATAGCAACGGTGGAGATGGTGCGGCAGAAATTTCCGCGGGCGATTGTTGAGACGGTGGAATTTCGCGGTGAGCAGACGATTGTTCTGAAGCCGGAAGACCTGGTGACGGTTTGTCGCTACCTGCAGAAAGATCTGGGGTACAACTTCCTTTCTAGCGTGACGGCGGTAGATTGGCTTGAGCGCGTTCCGCGCTTTGATGTGGTCTATCATTTGCTTTCGATCTCCAATCAATGTGTGCTGCGCTTGAAGGTGCGTGTTGGTCAGCGTCGCGAGGAGCATCCAGCCGTACCAACGGTGGTGGGAGTGTGGCCGGGAGCAAATTGGTATGAACGAGAGGTATATGATCTCTTCGGCATCACCTTCACAGGTCATCCCGATATGCGCCGCATTTTGATGCCAATGGATTGGACGACATATCCGCTGCGCAAGGATTACCCGCTGACAGGATTTGATTTGCCTGAGCCACACTGGGGTGGACAGGTTCCATATGATACTGATCCCGGTGTTGGGAGTCAGACGCTGCGTTCGCCGGGCGGGCGAGAACTCAACGAGAGCCGCAGCACTATCAATCAGAATCAGGAACCGGGGACAAAGAAAAGGTGATTTGAGGGCGAGGTTGGGGAAGCGGATGGAAGGGGACGCTTGCGTCGCACAAGAAGGGGAGGGTCTCAGGTGTGAACAGGACG
>DMFQ01000455.1:3372-12916 GCA_003450555.1 Ktedonobacter sp. | reverse complement strand
TTTCGGCGTGACAAATGTCATGGGTAGGGGAATACCATCACTGGTGAGCAAGAACAATACGTAGCGATGTGTAGGTATCCACGAAGTCGTACGAAAGGCACAGAGAGGGCGAGCACTATGGACGAGGACTCTTGCAGGCTATCGGCTGGCGATCAGGATGGATACAAGTTCAGGAACGAAGCTCCACGTAGGGACGCGATGTATCGCGTCTGGGGTGGGGTGGAGAGGCAGGGGAGGCACATTCCCGCCATGTCAGGCGCGTGCCCCACCCCACCCCGTGAGACGCGATCAATCGGGTCCCTACGCACGTCCACATGTCCTTGTAGGTTTATCCACTGACCCCCAGGCGGTGGAAAATCGTCTGCGCGCTCTCAAGCAGTTCCCGGCTTTTCTCCTCGTCGCCCGGCTGCTTACGGCGCTGCAAGAACAGGCTGTAGGCCTCCTGAGTGCGGGCGTACTCCACCTGGTCATCAAGCGCTAGAAGTTCGGCGAGGGAATGCTCGAAACAGGGCTGCGCTTCGACGAAGCGGCCCTGAGCCTCCCAGATACGGCCCTGCAAGCGTTGACCAAGCGCGGGCAACTGGCGATAATGGCGGCTCTGCGCGTACTGCATAGCCTCGTCGAGGTAGTGTTGAGCCTCTGCTAACTTGCCTGCAAAGAAGTGCGCCTTCGCGGCTTGTACGAGCAGGTGGGGAAAAACCATTGAGGTTTCGCCATCTTTGCGTGCCATTGCTAGCGCTGCTTTGATATCGTCGATAGCGCGCTGCCAGTCGTCGCGCCAGCCAGCGCACACGCTGCGGCTCCACAACACGCGCGCCTGCATGTCAGCGTCATGTAGCATGGTGGCAATGGCATAGGCGCTAGCGGCACTTTTTTCCGCTTCTTCCCACTGACCTGCCTGTATGGCAAGAAAGGCCTGGACGAGATTGGCCCAGCCCTGAGCGCCCACTACGCCATGCTGCTGCGCCTTGAGCAGCGCTTCCTGTGCCAGGCGCTGACCCTCTGCCAGTTGTCCAAGCTGCATGCAGGCCCATGCAGCTGAATAGTCCATCATTGGCTCCCACTCGGGTTTATGAGAGGTAGAGCAGACCTGCGCTCCGCGCAGGGCATATGCCAGCATTTGCCCGGGCGATTCCGTTAAGAAAGCACACCAACTGAGCGACCAGAGAGAGACCACAGCGATAAAAGCATCAGCCCCACCAACGCTGCTATGGAGGATATCCGCTTGCTGAAGCTTCTCACGGGCCAGCAGCGGTTCTCCCATCACGGTTGCAGCAAGGCCCCACTGAGCATTGACTCTGGCAAGAAGAGCAATCTGTTCCGGCCTGTTTTCAATGCACTTTAAAGCTCGCTGGATATGTTTTACGGCGTCTATCTCTTTGCCCTGCCAGTGGCAGCAGAAAGAGACATGTAGATATGCCTCTGCCTGTTTCACATCGCTGCCAAGGTCACGCCAGAGCGCTGCCGAGGCCAGGCCTGCCTCGATGGCCTTATCTGGCCGACCGGTGTAGATGTAGATATCCGATAAGCGGTGTAGCAGTTCGGCACGGCGCGGACGTTCCTCATCGCTAATCAGCAGGTCAAGCGCGGCCTTCATGTGCTCAGCCGCGTTGACGAAGGCGTAGACGCTGCCGGCATGAGTGGCAGCCTTCATCAAGTAGTCGACCGCCCGAGTTGGGTTCTCTGCTATCTGGTAATGATAGGCCAGCGTGCTGTAGTATGGCTGTAAGTGCGTGGCATAGCGTGTCTCAATGGCTATGGCTACCTGGCTGTGCAGCGAGCGCCGTCGCAACGGATTGAGCCACTGATAGAGCACCTCGCGAATTTTGTCGTGGGTAAACGCGAGGTCCAGGTCCTGTGCACGCGCGCGCGAATCCACTTTTGATGGATCAGAAAATAGAGAGAGTATCTGCGCCTGGATGGCGTCGTCGATATGCTCCGCCACGGCATCTTCGGAGAGGTTACGGGCCAGGCAGAGCAGCGCGGAACTGAATTGCCTGCCGAGCACGGCAGCCAGCGTCATCGTGGTGCGGCACTCAGGTGAGAGATGGACGAGGCGACGTTCAATCAACAGACGCACGCTGGGCGGCAACTCGAGCTGATCGATATCCACCGTCGCCTGCCAGCGATCTCCTATCTTTTTGACCTTTCCTTCGAGGATCAGCGTGCGAATAGCCTCACCGATAAAGAAAGGGTTGCCCTCCGACTGGCGGAATATCTCGCCCGAAAAAATGGGACCCACCGAATGCCCCGCAATATTAACCAGCAATTGATGAACTTCGCTTTCGCTGAGGCGTTGCAGCCGCACATCTTCGCTGATGCCAGCGCGCGCCAGCGTTCCCATGAGTTCGCGCAGTGGATGCGTATCATGGACGGCATCCGCGCGATAAAGCATCAGATACAGCGGTACAGCGCCGCGCTCACCCACATCTCTCGTACTGTCAAAGGAACCGAAGCCTGTGCTCTGCATCATTAAGAAATTGAGTAGCTGCATGGTGGCCGCGTCAGCCCACTGTAGATCATCCAGGATGATGATGAGGGGTCGCTGCTCCGCCAGGGCATTGAAAAAGTGGGCAACCGCGCTGTAGAGGTTACGCCGTTCCAAGCTCCGGGCCAATTGGCTCGGGTTGGGGCAGTTCTGGCAGTTTGAAGCGCACTTCAGGAGCGATTTTAGCCAGGTCTATCGCGCTGTTACCCAGCATCGCGCGTAACTCAGCGGGACTGCTCATGCGCACATGCGCGCTAATGGCATCCGCGATAGGTTGATAGGGGAAGGAGCCACTCATTTCATAGCAATAGCCCCAGAGGACCGTTGCCAGCTGGGTCTCCTCTGACCAGCGGGTAAACTCGCGCGCGAGACGCGTTTTGCCTATGCCAGGCTCACCGGAAATAAAGACGGTTTTGCGCTGGCCGTCGCGAACCTGTTTATAAGCGTGTTGCATTGTGACTATCTCTTCTGCGCGTCCGACCAGTTCAGCCTGCAAAATGCGCTCGGGGTTGATTTGGGACTGCTCCTCAGCCGTTTCCGTTTCTGCCTCTTGTTGTGGGGTAGCTGTGCTCGAAGCGACCCGGCGCGCATCCCCGTTTGTATTGCTAGCAAGAGTCGTGCTTGCGGAACTGCTTTCTCCCGGGCCAGGGGATGTTCGATCGGCGGAAAGAGACGGCGTTCCCGGATGTGGCTTGCCAGCGCGGTTGGATGCAACCAATGCCGTCGCACCTTTTGATGGCGCCTCATTTCCTCGCCGTGGTTCTATCAGGTCAACGGCAATGCGTCCGGCCTGGATGCTGCGAAATAGCTCGGTTGTCTCGGGAAGCGGAGTTGCGTCAAGCTCCTCTCTTAATGCTGCTCGTAGTAACTGGTACTGGTGCAGCGCATCGCTACGTCGTCCCATACGAGCATAAACCAGCATAAGCTGGCGGTGGGTCTGCTCGTCGGCTGAGTTCCCTTCTAACAAAGCCTGGAGATATGCACAAGCGCGCTGCCCCTGCGCGTTAGCCTGTGCCAGTTCAGCAGCGTTTTCCAGCAGCCAGGATTGGATGCGTCGCAAGCGGTCGCGCCGTCGCTGCGCCCAATCTTCATACACGTCGTCTGGGAGGTAATCACCCTTGTAGAGGGACAAAAGATGATCGAACTCGTTGAGGAGATCTAGATCAGCCTCGTTAGCTCGCTCCTTTGGAGATCGGCTGCGCATCTTCGCCTGTAATGGTTTGGCGGAGGATTCAAATATGTCGGCGTCGATGTCCAGTCTCGCGGGGATAAGCATCAAGGTGTCGCGCTCGAGGTGCACATAGATCGATGAACTGCCCTTGCCCGACACTAATTCAGGCTCAAGCGCTCTGCGTAGTAAATAAAGGGTTTTGCCAAAGGAATTGGCCGCTTGTTCGCTGGTAGAGCTGGGCCAGAGGATCTCTTGTATTTGCTCTCGGTGGAGATGATGTTGCTCCGCCGATAAGAGCAACTTGAAGAGGTCATTGACTTTACGACGACTCCAATTACCACCGGAGAGAGGGATGTGGTCGCGGCGTACCTCGAACTGGCCGAGTGTCAAAACTTCGAGGTGAGTGGTTGCACCAATCATATTTGACCTCCCGAAAAGAGTGCACCTCCTGCGTTTACTCTAAAGTTTTTCTGGTTTACTGCTCACATTATCTTCCGCTGTGGATGACCTGTCAATAGTTGAAAATACCTGGAAAAGCCTGGTAATGGTGCGGTAATCAAGGGGTAATGTCCAGGGAATGTCTCTCAATTACACTTCTGGTAATGAGAAAAGAGGGTGATGTTAGTGGCATCCATTGTGGATGCCGGGTAACAGAAGGAGATAGCGGATATGGCAGATATGACAACCCTGGCACTTTCAGCACCGGTATGTATCAGCGCAGTTCCAGAGAGAGAGGCTTTACCTTCATTTTTCCCATCAATCCGCCAGGTTCAGCGGCCAGCCATTCCTGTCAGGCAGGAACCAGCGGATGAGGAGCTCATCTCGGCCATCTGCCTGGGAGCCGAGTGGGCTCTTGAGGCTCTCTACCAGCGGTATTATCGCTATGCCTACGCCATGGCTTATCGCGTCCTTCGTGAGGCTACCAGCGCCGAAGATATTGTACAGGAGTCATTTCTATCCATTTGGCGGAAAGCGGACTCCTACCAGAAACAACACGGCAGTGTCTATAGCTGGCTACAGGCCATTGTCCATCACCGCGCTATTGACAAAATAAGAGCCGCGACCAATCGAGACCGCCAGTGGATTCCTTTACAAGTAGAAGGTGGACAGGACCCACCCAGCGAACAGCCCGAAGCATGGGAAGAGGTCTGGCAGCAGGAACAAGCTCACATGATCCGCACGGTGCTGGATCAGCTTCCCGCAGAGCAACGCATGGTTATAGAACAGGCTTATTTTGGTGGCTTTACGCACGCGGAAATTGCGAAAAAAAATAGTATTCCTCTGGGCACAGTTAAAGGACGGATGCGTCTGGGGATACAAAAGATGAGACGCCTGCTTGAAGAGATGGGGTTGGACACAGAGTGGTAATATGTGATTGCAAAAGCCCGTATAGTGACATGAAATAGATTATAGAGTATACTGATTACTGTGCGTCATACTAAAGCAGGTTTCTGTTTGAATAGACGATCATAGTGAAATATGTTGAAATAATACTAAACGACTTGACACATGTCATATCATGCTAGTATTATCTAGCATAACGCTTTGTGAACATCGCTTCTGAAGATGTGTAATACGTCCGTCAATTCCAGTTGGAGACGGTAGAATACGGCAAGAGAAAGGGAATTTGAATGGGGCGCACTGCTGATCAGCCTCAGAAGCGCAATACCGGGCCAAGAAAGACTGGTCCAAACGCAGTAACATTCTCAGGACCGTTAGAACGTGATAGCCAGGTGACTGAGGATGATATGCTATTAGATGATGGAATAGCTTCTGACCCACCTCGTTCTAATACCACGGCTATTCGTAGAACAAACCTGCCTATACCACGTCCTCCTACTGCTGGTTTACCTGGCTCTCCCGTTCCGGTGCGGCGCACTGGAGGACAATCGAAGCAGCTTATCGCACCTCAGGCGCCTCCGATACATATTCAGCATCCTGCACGTAACATAACGAAACCGCAGGCAGCCGCGGCGAAGAAAAAAGTACACTGGCTGCTCCCTGTTGGCATAGGAATGATTGCGATGCTTGTGTTATGGGAGGTGGGTTCATTGGTACTGGCGTGGGGATTAGCGCGCTACGATGATCTGCGTTATGGCAATCCTCGTACTTATCAGGTTGATGCGGTCGTCGGGCATGGTGGTGATAGTCCGCTCCATCCGAGTCATTTTATCGCTGTCAATTTGAATCGCCAGGCTATTGTGGTGGAATTTCCCGCTGGCGCTCAATCCGGGGCTTCGAGCTATGTCGTGCCTTATTATATTTTGGGGCCTGGTGGTGACTTGACGCCGATCACGCTAGAATTTCGCGATGTTACTGCTGATGGCAAAGTCGATATGATTATTCATATCCACCTGCAATCTCAGGATCAGACCTTTGTCTTTGTCAACGCAGGTACAAAATTTAGGGCGCCAAATGCGAAAGATATTATTCATTTGTGACGAGGTTCGCAAAAAGGATAGAGAGAAGGGGCGNNCGCCCCTTCTCTCTATCCTTTTTTTGTATTGCTATCCGAAAATGTTTTGGTAGTGTTCCGCCACCAGTTCAGTTGGGAAGAACTTGAAGAGGTTGAGCGCTACCATGGCGAAAGCCATCCAGTCGAAGCCAGCGTCGATAGGGACACCGGCTACTGTACCAATCAAGGGGAAGACCGCGCTCAAGACCGTTTCGCTGAAAAGATCTGGAAAGAAGAGCAGCACTAACAGGGCGCCAATCGAACCGACGAAGAGTAGCTTGCGCCATAGGGAGATACGTCGATCAGACATCAGTCCTCTGATGAGTTTAAACGTTTTACCAGCGTGTATGAAGATTTTCCAGCGGCTGGGTTGTTTTTGTCTTGTAGTATATGTTTGTGATTGCATCATTGCAGAATTCCTCCTTTGCTATACATAGGTAATACGTATCAGGAGACATGCTGGTTGTGGGTTGTAGGTTATGTAGCGATGGCGGTGCGAGAGGGGGTGTTAGGAATGGAGGGTGATGAGGCCTTTTTGGGCGGCGAGTGAGACTGCTTCTGTGCGATTGGTGGCGCCTAATTTGCCCATGATGGAACTGACATGGAATTTGGCGGTTCGTTCGCTGATGACGAGTTGAGATGCAATCTCTTTGTTGGGCATGCCCTGGGCTAAGAGCTTCAGTACTTCAAGCTCGCGTTCTGTGAGAGGTTCATATGGGGGGATATGTTGTGCTGAATGAGTATAGGCCGTCCCCTGTGCGCCTGTGCTGGACTGGTGGCCCATGTGGCGGAGTAATTTCGACGCGACGATGGGTTGCAGCAGTGATCCGCCTGCCATCGTGATGCGAATAGCACTGAAAATTTCGTCGCGCGGCGCCTCTTTCAGGAGGTACCCGTTTGCGCCAGCCTGGACCGCGTGTATGATACGTTCATCGTTATCGAATGCAGTAAAGACAATGATGCGGAATTGCGGCTGCTGCTGGCGTAAACGGCGAATTGTTTCAACGCCGTCGAGTTGGGGCATTTCAAGATCAAGGAGGAGTATATCCGGCTGCAGGGTTAGCGCCAACCGCACAGCTTCAAGGCCGTTGACGGCTTCCGCGATCACTTCAAAGTCTGGCTGCGTCTCCAGTACGGCCCGTAAACCTTCGCGCAGTATGGGATGATCATCCGCCAGCAAAATGCGAATTTTATCCATATTCGAAGTACCTACTGGCCTTTCTCGTGATAGGGGACGCGGGCAGCGATACGGGTACCTGCTCCCAATTCGCTTTGAATAGAGATCGTGCCCCCTAGCAGTTTGACGCGCTCATTCATGCCGGTCAGTCCAAAGTGTTGGCCCTCGCCGCCGATTTGCGCCACGTTGTCAGGATCGAAACCACGTCCGTCATCCTGCACCACCAGGTCTACATACTCATCTTCTCCTGTGAGCGTCATTTCGATATGCTGTGCCAGGGCATGCTTGCAGGCATTTGCCAGGGCCTCTTGCGCGATACGATAGATACCCACCTCCAAACGGGTAGAGAGTTGGGGAAAGACGCGATCAGGTGAGCAGGAAAAGTGTATGGTGAGGGCGGCAGCGGCATCTTCGCGACTCCGCTGTGCCAGTGTGGCCAGCGCTTCAGGCAGCGTATGATTTTGTAGTGGAGCTGCGCGCAGGTCCATGACTGAACGGCGCGCCTCTTTGAGGTTGCTACGGGCGAGGTCAAGCGCGCGGCGGGTTGCTTCTCTGGCACGTTCTGGGCGTGATGTCGCCAGGGCATCTGCCGTTTCCAGTTGAAGCGTGATAGCAGCAAGGCCCTGTGCCAGGGTATCGTGAATTTCGCGCGCTAACCTGTTGCGCTCCTCGATGGTGGCAAGGCGCGCGGCTGCAAGTGTATGTTCGGCGGAGAGGTGCGCTCGTTGTATCGCCAGCCCTATCTGGTCACCAATAATGTGCAGCAATTGTAGCTCTTCCGGCAGCAGTTCGCGCCAGTCCTCGCTGGCAACATTCAGCACACCAAGCGGGGTGGCGCTCGCGTAGATGGGCACGCTGGCATGAAAACGTAGACCCCAGGAGGTGGGATCGCTATCGCGCTCGGCATTTTTGAGCCGACTGCAGCGGAATACATCGATATTGGCGCCCCCTTCAAGGCAGCCCTCCAGGAAGGTATCCAGGCAGAGGCAGTAGCCGGTCATGCGCTCCGGGTGGTCCGCCAGGTAGGGCGGGAGCGATTGGGCCGCGGCCAGGTATGGTTCACCCTGCTCATCTAGCAGCCAGACCCAGCCCGTTTGCATGCCAAGGAGTTTAGTGACCTGCGCCAATACCTCCTGTAACGCCTCGTGCACATCTACCTTGCGGTTCAGGTGACCCGCAATGGTGTAGAGCACGGCCAGCTCCCGGTTATTGCGTAAGAGCGTCGCGGTTTCATGATTGATAGTGGAGTTCTTCGGTTGCGTTTCCATAGAGTGAGTATATCACTGTGTGGCTCACTTCGTCGAGGTTTGGCTGTCCTTCCAATGCCACCATTTTAAAAGCTGCGGTTCATGTTGTTCGTTGGAGGCATAATAGACGGCGCAGCGAAAGACGTAGAGCATACAGCGATCGACCTGGGTGCCTTCCTGTATGCAGAAGCGCGTATAGAGTTCTTCGGGGTCCTGGTTTTGCAGGTCGCGCACTGAGCGGAAGCCCATGTTCCATAGATCCAGCGAGATGGACTTGCCCACGCCAGGAATTTCCTGAAACTCTTTTAAAGACCACGTTCTTTCCGGGTTCATCCATGGCTCATACTCCTGTGTGATTGGCCTGCTGGCTTATTGGCTCCGCGAAGGTCAGGATATAGCCATTGCAATCTTCGATGGTGAATTCCTCTGCGCCATAGAATGTGGTGGCCATATCGTGGACGATCTTCACCTTGTTCTGTAGGCTTGCGTAGAGGCCTTTGATGTCTGCTACGTCAATATAGAGGGTGAGGGTTCCGCCAATGGCTTTGCCCGCGAATTGGGGTAGCTCGCCGCTCAGGCTTGCTCTGCTTTGAAACATGATCTCTACCGCGTCGTGTTTCATCATGGCCCAGTCGAATGTTCCCTGCTCGGGAACTGAGGTCAATAATGCAAAACCCAGCACGTCTCTGTAGAAGTCTACTGTGTTGTTTACGTGTTCGACCATGATGTTGGGGGTTAGCTTTTTCACTGTTATGGCCATTGTTGTGTGCTCCTTTTTTGCTGTACAACGATAACGATGTTTATTAGTATTGTATGGCTATCGTGTGACAACTGTATGTCAGTAGCTGATAATGGGTGTTGGTACTCAGTGATGTGCGAAATTTTCTGAGAGGGTGTTTTGAGAGTTGGATGAAGTAGGTCAGACGATAAAACGATTGAGTCATTTGGGGGGAAGGGGTACGAGGGCGACGCAAGCGTCCTCCCCCATCGACCACGCCACCCCCGC
>DMFQ01000455.1:2087-3273 GCA_003450555.1 Ktedonobacter sp. | reverse complement strand
GATGAGCAGGCTTCTCAAGGGGACTGACAACATACCTAGCCTTGAGAGCAGACCCCGGCCCCTACGGAGAGTAGGAGGGAACAGTGAATGGTTTCCATTGGAAAATAACTATGATAGAATGGGCGGGCATGAAATAATAGAATAGGTGGGGGTGGAATATTTAGGCGGGCGTGTAGTATTTAGGTGGGGGTGGAATATTTAGGTGGGCGTGTAGTATTAAAGAACATTGTATGGGAGTTAGCCGTGGAGCGCTTTGTAGTATGAGTTTTAAGTTGTCGCAGAAACAACCATCAGATACCGATAGCCCATCTGCACCAGCAGCTGGAGGTAGTCGGTTGTTTTCATGGCTGCTGCGGCTCCGCTCATTTACTGTTAACGCCTGGGAAGCCTACCTTATTCTGCTGGTAGCGGCTTTTCTGCGCTTCTACCAGATCAATACCACGGAGTTTGATGACGATCAAGCTAAAATCTATCGCATGGCCTATGATGCTGTGCATCATGGCTTGCTGCCAACCACGAGTGATGTTGCTTCTATCGGTATCGCCCACCCGCCGGGTCTCATCTATTTCTTCATGCCGATAGCTGCGTTGAGCGCCAACCCATTGTGGGGTGCAGTGTTGACCGCCCTTTTCACGAGTGTGGCAGCTCTGCTGACGTATTTCTTCACGCGTCGCTATTATGGCAGGTTTGCGGCAATCGCTGCCGCGCTGCTCTATGCTACTGCGGCAAGGCCACTCAATTACGCTCGCTTTATCTGGCAGCCCAACCTCATGCCGCCATTTGTCGTCCTTTTCATGTTTGCACTCTATTGGGGCGTCGTCGAGCGCCGTAAAGGCTGGCTATTCCCCGCGCTATTCTTGCTCGGCGTCCTCTACCAGATGCACCCGACCACACTCCTGCTGGCTATTCCCCTGCTGGTAGCAGTCGTGCTGGCGCCTGGAACATTACGATGGCGCGACCTTGCCCTCGCTGTAGTCTCATTGCTCATCATCTTTTTCCCCTATCTCCTCTGGGAGGCGTTTACACATCTTGTTGACGTTCAAACTGTCTTCAATCTCGCAAAGCAGCATGCTCGCACTGATAGCCAGGCGCTCCAATTTTACCGTCTCTTCCTCATACCGTATGATAGGCCACCGACCAATACGAACACTGCCGTGGGCGTGCTCGCTCCCATACTTACGTGGCT
>DMFQ01000455.1:0-1959 GCA_003450555.1 Ktedonobacter sp. | reverse complement strand
TTGTTACGGTCGAAGTGGCAGGGGTTTCGTACGTGGTGGACTGAGCTGCGGGCCAATCCTTCCCGTTGTGGTTTACTGCTGCTGCTCACCTGGCAGATTGTGCCATTATTGATCCTCTCACATCATGCAGTTGACCTGCACGCACAGTACTTTCTGATGTTCATGCCGGGGCCGTTTATCCTCATAGGGCTTTTCCTGTCTAAAGCAGTTGAGTGGTTGAAAGCGCATGGAGGACAATGGAGCATCTTACGTTACGGGGTGTATGCTTTAACAGCGCTTGTGTTTATTGCGCAATTGCTGGGCAGTACAGCGGCAGTTATCGACGCCAGTAGCGGCAACTTCAATGATCGAAGCTTCCAGCCATATCCCTACCATAACGATCTTCGCTCGCTGCAAAACGCCCTCGGTGAGGCCGATCAGCTGGCTCGGCAGCGCCATCTCGACAGAGTCTACGTCACCACAGACTTCGCTACACAGACGGCGCTGCGCTACCTGGCTGAGCAGATGCAGACCCCTACCACGCTTTTTGACGCGTCAAGATGCCTTGTGTTGCCCAACCCTGCCGACGGTCCCGCTGTGCTCCTGGTTGGACCCTACGACGGATTGACGAACGCGCTGCTGAACCAATTCGCGACGGCGACATTAGTCGATCAACCTGCGCGCCTGGGTGGGCCTCCATTCCGGCTCTATGTTGTCGCGCCTGTCGTACAAACCTCGTCGCAGAAGATGTTTACGGGCAATTTGCAACTGTTAAACAGGCAGGCCCAGCATCTGGATTACAACAGCTCATCATGGCTTGTTACACAGTGGAGCCTCTTGCATGCTGAGCAACCAAGCTTGCGCACGACGTACAGCTATGCCTTGACCACGATGCTTACTGGTGGGCAAAGCAGACAAAGCGTCTGTACCTTTAGCGCGATACGAGCGGGTGACCAATTGCTGGCGGCCTTCAATCTGCCCAAGGGTGGAGAAACGTCTGCGATGGTGGCATTGAAAGCGCAATCCTTCACGAC
Organism: Ktedonobacter sp.; assembly: GCA_003450555.1. Lineage (GTDB taxonomy): Bacteria > Chloroflexota > Ktedonobacteria > Ktedonobacterales > Ktedonobacteraceae > UBA11361. The sequence goes on along the minus strand of DMFQ01000455.1, from coordinate 946 downwards.
GGTGCCCAACAACCCGTTCTATGGCCCATTTCACCTGGAGACGGATAGAGATCACAATACGGCGAAGGTGACATTACAGACGGTGGATGGTGGGGATACTATTACATTTCCGGGTTCGTAGCCAGGGTCTCACACCACTACAATGCTTGCGCATCTAGACCAAGAATCCTTTGAATATTCCTTGTGAATAAAGAGACAACGTTTGCTTTCAAGCTCTGCCAAGCAAGAGAGGCTCAGGCATGCTTGCCGATTTCTGTTCACTTTTCCTTGAGCATTGCCCACACTCCGGGCAGCGCCAGTTGCTGGAAGATGCTTTCCATCTGTTCTGGTGGGTAGGGCATATCAGCAGAGAGCCACCATTTGAGTAAGGTGAGAAAGGCACTGGCCAGGTACTCAGAGACCACGGGCAGTGGGATCGGCGGAGAACGTTTTTCTACACACAGGGTTGAGAGGGCCGGTTCAATTGCGCGGCACAGCGCCGTCTGCAAGGCTTCCCACAAGTGTTCGCCCGCATGGCCTCGCATCAGCGCCCGAAACTGTTGCTGCTGCGATTGGTAGACATGCTCAAACAGTTCCAGACTTGGCACGACTCGTTGTCGTGTTGGTGAGTGAGCGATCTGGTACATGAACAGCTCCAGCGTCTGCTCGGTCATACTATTGAGAACGTCCTCTTTATCGAAGTAATGGGCATAGAAGGTGGTACGACCAATGTCTGCCCGATCCAAAATATCTTGCACCAGAATCTCATCGTAGGGTTTTTCTAACAAGAGTTCCGTGAAGGCGGCGCTCACCAGGTGATACGTGCGTTGGGAACGACGATCTGTTTTCTGTTGTTTCACTCCTCTCCCTCCTTCTTTGGTGAACAATCAGGGCCCGTTGTTCGGTAGAGAACGGGTTCCCTGGTTTGTGCTTGACGGGAAGAATGCTCCCTTGTAATCTCTCCTCA
>DMFQ01000350.1:4063-4370 GCA_003450555.1 Ktedonobacter sp. | reverse complement strand
ATGGTGCTGGCATACTGGATCACCGCCTCGAGCGAATCCAGCAAGGCCACCATTCCAGTGCTGCTCCAGAATCCCCCAGCACCGCTCGATCGGGTTGTATTTGACTCGGATACGGCGGATACTACGCCAGGCGGATCGTGAGGTGAAAGCGCTGGGCAAACTCCACCAGACGGTGCATGAACTGGGTGCGTCGGCTGTGGCTCTCCGGGCCGTTATCCAGGTTGATGACCAGGGTCCTGACGAGAGGAAAGCGCTCTTTGACCATCTCCCACCAGTCGACTAAGCGATCCACCAGGCAGTCGCTCGT
>DMFQ01000350.1:0-3816 GCA_003450555.1 Ktedonobacter sp. | reverse complement strand
CAGTTCCATCCTCGTCCCTCCAAGAAAACGTTTCTTGGCGCAGTATACCATTCTGGGTCAATTTAGTTTTCGGAAGTCCCTGAGAGGGATGACCGTGAACGGTATAGAGGCATAGGTAAGACAGAGAATCTCCTGGGCGTTGAACATCCGTCGAAGTACTACTTTCACCTGTTCATATTCTTTCTCACTTAGGATCACCTTGGTGGTTCGTTTCGGCATGCTTCTGTTTCCCTTTGCTTTTTCCTCCCATTCTATCACCGAACAATTTCAACCTCAGTGTACTAGCGTTCGCATTGGACAAAGCGCATGGGATATTGATGGAGTGATTCAATGCCACTTTGCTTCACCCTCACCATTTCTCCAACTTGCACTCCCATGCGCTCATCTTGTGTGATCACGTTGGGTTGAATCACTACAACCATATTTTCGCGAAATGTGAATGAGGCTGGTAATTTGGCGCTGGTTTGGCGCGTTCGCAGGATGGGAGGCAGGTAGCCACCGCCGAAGCCGTGTACCAGGTCATCGTAAATGGTGAAGCCGGATGTATAGATGAAATCACTTGCATCCAAGACTTCATCAGTGGTTGCTCCTGCATGGATTACAGCTGCAATGCGGTTAAACGCTTCAACTGCTACGTCATACATGTGCAGATACTCTGGAGTGGGAGGGGTACCGATAGCGAATGGTCGGAGGATTTGGCCGGCGTAGCCGTGGTAGTGGGCACTGATTTCAGTGATAAGCACGTCTCCTGACTGCAGGACACGATTTGATTGATGCTGCGCCGGAACACATATGCTTGGGTTGCTCATGGGTGTAGTGGCCATATAGTGAATGTGATTCTTACCGCCTAGTCCCAGGTAGGCTCCTTCAACGATGGCGGCCAGTTCATATTCAGTGATGCCGGGACGAGCCTGTTGTGCGAGCGCTTCAATAGCACGGTCGCTGAACTCCGCCCCTTTCCGCAGAAAATCGATCTCCTCCTCACTCTTGATAAGCCGGAGTTGTAACAGTTGCGGAGTGAAGTCCACGAATACGGCCCGGGGAAGCATTTTTCTCAGCGACTCATATTGCTTGAAGGAGATCGGACCTACCAAACCAATGCGGTTCTCGGCCAGTCCTCTCTCCAGAAGATTTTCAGCAACGGCATTTGTGGTATCTGAACCTCCCCAACGCAAGTCTGTAATGCACGCTACCTGACGGGCGTTGGGGACGTGGTTAAACATTTGTATGAACAGTGTAGGCTCGCCTGCGTCTGGAAATACGAGGAACGCTTCTCGTGTCACAATGAAGTTTGAGAGATACAGCACCTCATGGTATGCACTGGTTGTGCCGCAGAGAATGAGTGCCGCGAGGTCTACTGCTCGCATAGCTTCGCGAACGGCTGCATAGCGGAGGGAGAATTCCGCCTCAGTAAAACGTGGATATGAGGTATTGTGGTGCATAGTACTTCTCATCATCCTGTTGCGGTTGCGTCAATTGCCCAGTTTTTTGCGCATCCAATCGGCCTGCTGCGGTCGATGTTTATAAGGGATATTGTTGCAGACGTGATTGCCATCCTCGAACATCCAGAGTTCTGCTTCTCCACCTGCTTCAGCTACCATCTTTTCAGCTGCCACCGGAGGTATAAGCCTATCCAGGCGTCCCATAATCACGAGCAGTGGACATTGCACGTTCTTCATTACGCCCTGGAGATTAAATGCTTCAAGTTTCGTACGCGCCTCCGACTCGTTCGCTGATTTGGTGCGGTACGTAAAGGCTTCGCGCGTCAGCAGGGGCAGGCGCTCGAAGTTCTCCGCAAAGTTGTATGCGCCAGCGTTGGCAATCACCGCTTTCAGCCGTGGCTCAAATGCCGCTGCGCGGGGAGCAAAGTATCCTCCGAGACTGACACCCATCAAACCCACACGACTCACATCTACATCTGATCGGCCCTCAAGGTAATCGACGGCAGAGCGAACAGGCACCTCAAAATCATGGCGTAGTGGATACTGGAACTCCATCTCTCCCTGACCTGGACCATCAATAGCCAGCACAGCCATTCCTCGCCTGAGAAAATCATCACCATAATTGTGCAGCTCTTCCTTCACAGAATCCAGTCCAGGGACGAGGATCACTACCGGGGGCCTGGGAATATGCCAGGGCTTTCTCAGGATGCCGTACATCGTGCCGCCTTGTTCGTAAGGAATAGCGACCCGCTCGCCTGGGAACTCGAAATAGGGCAATGCTCTTCGATATGTTTGCACGACGTGTTCGTGGGCTTCACGCAATGCGGTTGGGTTTTGCACAAATACAAACTTGCCAAAGTGATAGGTGATTGCTGCTTGCAAGTAGTGGAAACCTGCTGATATGTAGTAACCCTGCGCCTCGGCTTGTTCTCCAAATTGCTCATGCACAGCTGCGCATGCAGACCATTCACGGCTCCAATCCTCCCAGCGCTCGATGCGGCTGGCTAACCTTTGATAGTCGTTGTGATCAACGCCGTTCGCAACAAATCTCGGTGCCCAATTGTCAATTGCGATTCGTACACGTTCTTCAACTGCCATATGTATATCCTTTCTTTTGTAACGTCCAATAGGCGTCAAGTTCAGGAGCGAAGCCGTGGGACGCGATCAATCGGGTTCCTACACCGTCATACAAAGGTGCCATCCTCCAGGTGTTTGAAGCGGATCACGCGATCGGAGAGGCGCGTCAGGTCATCGTGGAGGTCTGTATCAAGCGTACCGAGCAACCCATTCGTTGTATTCCGCTGTAAATTAGCTACTACCAGCAGATGTTTATCGTACTCTTCGTTCGGGTTGGACTCCTCGATGAGCGTAGTGAGCAGTTTCTTATAATCCTCCACCGCGTCAACAAGGGCATCGTATGCCTCCTGAATTGTGAGCACTTTCGCTTTGCAGGTCTCGTAGACTCTTTTTTTCTCTACCATCTCAGTCTCTTTTCGATCTCACATTCGTCGCCAACGGAACGGTAATTCAACAATTGTACCGGGTTCTTGTATTGCGGTAAGTTGCTCAAGTACAGCCGTTAAAATCAATTGCTGCTGATCAGGCTTATGCGGACTACCCATTGGATTGCCTGTTGGAAAGCGCACATAGCAAGCCCGCGAGACATTGGCATGAGCAGTTATCTCTGGCCTTACTGTGACCGAAATAGTAGGGATACCGCGCTGTTCGATAGCCCCTTGAAGCAGTCCCACGGACTGGTGGCACATGGGTCAGCCAGGTGTTAGCACGACAGCATCTGTTCCCTGGTTGAAGAGTCTTTCCGCCACGATGGGGGCAGTCGTATCGCGCAGGAGCCGTCCATCTGGGATGAAGCCCATAAAGCCATAGTTCATTGGAGCAACAGCCCCGACGATACCAGCTTCCGCCAGTTCGTGCAGACGATCAATGGGAAAGACGCAGTTGGGGTCTGCATTCGCATCGGTTGTGTCGTAGTGAGAGTGATCTACAGCAATGTCACTTGCTTGCGTAGCGCCTGGGATCTCGCGAAAGCTCGGATCTCCGTGCGCATCGAGCAGGTTATGTACCGGTTGGTTCTTCAAATGCACGCCTGCCGTTGAGACAAGCGCGATGGTAGATTCTGCCAGGGGCTTGCGCATTGGCGCCCATTTCACTGTTTCGTTGGGCGTGAAATGAGCATTACCATGCATCTCACCGATGAGTTTGAGCCAGCGCCGGAAGCGTTCTTCCAGGTCGGGTGTAGGCATACTATACTACCTCTGTAGATGCTAGAAATACGCTGCAAAGTGCAATGAAATGAGTCTTGCAAGAAACTTTAGCTACTACAGTTTGCGGCGCATCCAATCGGCCTGTTGTG
>DMFQ01000323.1:24259-28111 GCA_003450555.1 Ktedonobacter sp. | reverse complement strand
CGATGAAAGCAGTGATGCCAAGTATGAATATCTCGATGGCTATGTGTTCCTGTTGCGCCCGCCCTCCAGCGACTATGACGACCAGGCTGTGGACATGGCTGGTGGCAGTATCGCCCACGCGGCCCTGTGCGCGCGCATGGCGTCTCTGCTTGACCAGGCTCTCGCAGATAGCCCCTGCATTGGTCTACACGAGCGATGCACGCGTGAAACTGGCGGAGCGTCAATACTTCTATCCAGATCTGACGGTTGCCTGTAGCGAGCAGGCTGGGACGATGCTGACTAGTCCGGTCGTCGTTATCGAAGTCCTCTCCCCAACGACCGAGAAACGCGATCGTGGGGCGAAATTCAAAACCTATAAGGTGTTGCCGTCGGTACAAGAGTACGTGTTGATTGGCAGTGAATACAAGGCGATTGAGGTCCANNCGCGAGGGCAACTTCTGGAGACAGTACCACTATCGAGAAGGCGACCTGGTCGTACTCAAAAGCATCGGCGTCCGTTTTCCCTTTGATGCGGTGTATCGCCGGATACCCTTGTAGTCCCTCATGCTCCGTGGTGTCAGCACCTCTCAGACCAGTTCAGAAGTTCCAAAGAGTGTCAGAACGTGACAGCCAAATTGACAGCTATCCCAGGCAACACACCGCTACACCGGGCAACAATACTGACCCTGTTCTAACAGGAAGATTGTGGGTGGTGGGTTTGAGCAAGCCATAAGCCGAATTCTGTCACTCTGTTGCCTTGCAGCAGCAGAGGGGCAATCATCTATCTAGGACGTCGGTTACCCGACGCCTCATGCGACCAACCCGGAGGTTGACAGGCGAGCAACCTGCAAGTTGATCCGCAAGCGGACCAGCTATTCCCCCTGCTTGGTCTTGCTCCGAATGGGGTTTACCCAGCCAGTTAGTCGCCTAACTGCTGGTGAGCTCTTACCTCACCATTTCGCCCTTACCTGACAACATGTTGTGGTGCAGTGGTGTTGTCAGGCGGTATGTTTCTGTGGCACTTTCCTTGAGGTCACCCTCACTGGCCGTTAGCCAGCATCCTGCTCTCTGGAGTTCGGACTTTCCTCGAGCTTTGCAGCTCGCGATTGCCTGTCTTCCTCAAACCCACCGTGTTAGAGTAACACATGTGGGTGTCTTGTACAAGCAGAATGTCTTTTGGTTCTTTGGAGGTGAGTTTTCGTGCAGCACTTTGAAAATCGGAATTGTTCATGACAAGATCCACCAGGCGACCTTTCGTAGTTTATGGTATACTTAACCATAAATGTCATTTAAAATGGATTTGACATAGTATGCAGGAGGTGCCAAATGAGTGAGATAAGGACAAAAGTAGCAGAAGGGGGACGTATAGTAATCCCAGCAGAATATCGCCAGGCGCTGGATTTACACGTTGGTGACGAGGTGATTTTACGTTTAGAGGAGGGAACGTTACGCATCTTTACCTCCAGTCAAGCTATTAAGTACGCTCAGGAACTGCTTCGTCCCTATCTTCCGAGAGATCGCTCTTTGAGTGATGAGTTAATCGCGGAACGTCGTAGGGAGGATTGAATGTGGCACAGTATGTACTAGATGCCTCAGCATTAATTGCTCTGCTTCACGCAGAACCTGGCAGTGAAAAAGTGGCTCAGGCGGTAAAAGAGGGGTCAGCAATCAGTACTGTCAATCTGGCTGAAGTTGCAGCGAAGCTCAACGATCTTGGTACGCCAGAAGCTGTTATCCAGGATGCAATCAACGTATTGAGGCTCACGGTTTATGATTTCACCATTGAGTTTGCTTATACGGTAGGACGATTTCGGTCTCTTACCAAACAGGCGGGACTCTCTTTGGGAGATCGGGCCTGTCTCGCTCTCGCTGAGCATCTCAATCTCCCTGCACTTACTACGGACCGGATTTGGAAAGGCCTTTCTGTAGGAGTAGTAGTTCATGTAATACGATGATCTTTTTGGCAATGACATTCGGTAAAAAGCGCATATCTTCATTGACGGCCTGACTAAAAAGGCGCTACAATGGCAACTGAGACATGTTTTCCTGACAATGAATTTACACAGAGGTATTTGATGACGACAGGCCGCAAGATTCGCCTGACATCGCTTGCCAGTTGCGCTGGCTGAGCATCGAAAATGGGGCCGGAGGCTCTGGCGCAGGTTCTGCGTCCACTGACTATACACGCCACTCCCGCCGAGTTGCTGGTGGGATTACATACGATTGATGACGCGGCTGTGTATCGCGTGAACGATCAGCAGGCGATCATCAGCACAGCGGATTTCTTTCCGCCTGTGGTGGATGATCCATATGTCTTTGGAGCGATTGCCGCGGCAAACGCTTTGAGCGATGTTTACGCGATGGGCGGCCAGGTACTGATGGCGATCAACCTGGTAGCATGGCCCGATAACCTGGATTATGCTATTCTTAGCGAGATATTACGCGGTGGAGCGGATATCGCGGCAAAGGCTGGTGCGGTAATTGCAGGGGGACACACGGTGACCGATAGGGAGCCAAAATATGGGCTGGCAGTGACCGGGATGGTGCATCCCGAACGGATTTTGACCAAGGGCGGAGCACAGCCAGGGGATGTACTCGTTCTGAGCAAGCCGCTTGGCACAGGATTGATCACTACCGCACATAAGCGCGAACAGGTAGACGAAAGCGATCTGACAGCGGCTATCACCTCTATGATGCAGTTGAATCGTATGGCAAGCCAGGCGTTACAAAGACCAGGGGTACACGCGGTCACTGACATTACTGGCTTTGGGCTACTTGGTCATGCCTGGGAGATGGCTTCGCAGAGCTTAAGTGGGATGCGTATTGAGTATGACGCGCTGCCATTGCTGCCCAATGCTCGGCAATACGCGGAGTCAGGGCATGTTACCGGTGGCGCACAGCGAAACGCAAGTTATCTGATGCCGCACGTGCGCATCGACGAGCGGCTGAATGAAGTTGATCGTGAAATTCTGTGGGATCCACAGACGTCAGGTGGACTTTTCGCAGCTATCGAACCAGCTTTGTGGCCAGAACTCGCAGCGCTGGCCCCTGAAACACTGTTTTGGCGCATTGGCGAGGTGACTGAACGAGTGCAAGATGAAGCACAGGTGCTGTTGGAGGTGCATTAGTGTCTGAATTGCTGGAGGAGGCGCTGGAAATACATTTTCAAGACCCTGCCTTGTTGCAACTGGCCCTGACTCATCGATCCTATATCTATGAAACGCCAGGAGAGGGCCAATCTTCTAATGAACGACTGGAATTTCTGGGCGATTCTATCCTGGCATTTGTGAGTACTGATTTTATCTATCGTGCTTTCCCTGATTTGACCGAGGGAGAGTTGACAGATGTACGCGCTGCGCTGGTAAAAACAGAGACATTAGCAGATTTCGCGCGAGAGATTCAGCTTGGCAATTTTCTCCTTATGGGCAAAGGGGAGCAGAGCAGCGGTGGGGGAAAACGTGTCCTCGCATCAGCATTTGAAGCGTTGTTGGGCGCGATTTATCTTGACCAGGGGATTACGGCGGTACAAGCGTTCTTACTCCACCGCCTGGAGCCAATGGCGCGCAATATTGTGAAGAAACGCTTGTTCAAGGATGATAAATCACTCTTTCAGGAACTGGCACAGGCGCACGTAGGGATCACGCCCTACTATCGCCTGGTGAGTCAGGAAGGGCCATCTCATAATCGAGAGTTTACAGTAGTGGTTATGTTGGGAGAAGAAGTAGCCGGGATGGGGCATGGTCGCAATAAACAGACGGCGGAGCAGGAGGCGGCGCACGTGGCTCTGATTAGCAGAGGATGGGTATGAGAACACGACAGAGTGCATGTGAGGTCGGGAAGAGATAGGGATTCCATGCAACTACAACCAACACC
>DMFQ01000323.1:6310-24126 GCA_003450555.1 Ktedonobacter sp. | reverse complement strand
ATCTTGCATCTGACCGCAGAAGAGTTAGAGCGCGCTATCGACCAGGAGCGGATAGAGAATCCCGTATTTGAAGTAGATGAGCAGCACGTCTGCCTCTTTTGTGGGGCCAGGATGTATGTGCTCGGTCGGGCTTGCACCACGTGTGGGCGTTACGCTCAACCAGCCCAGGGAATGAGTGAAGTTTTTAGCAGGACTGACGTTCCCATAGAAGCCGAGTGGAGTAATGCTGAGCAATTGTATGACTCTGATAACTATGGCTTCGCAGAATTTGATCGTGACGAGGAATTCGATCCGCTGGTGAGCATTGCCACAGGGGAAACGTTGGCAGAGATACTACTACAACAGTTAGAAGCGCTGGTTACACCCGGTGATGAGCCAATTGCCGAGCAATTGGTGGGCAACTTGAATGAGCGAGGCTACCTGGAGATAAGTGTCTCAGAGATTGGAGAACACCTCCAGGTGCCGATTGAGCGTGTTGACTATGTTTTGAGCCAGTTGCACACGTTAGAACCATTAGGAATTGGGGCACGGAACCTACGTGAATGCTTGCTGATCCAGTTGCTGGCTCTGAGCGAGCAGGAAACTCCACATCCACTGGCGTATACGCTGATCGATCGCCACTTACATAGCCTTGGACGGAACCTCTATCATGAAATTGCCGGAGAACTGGGAGTGTCCGAGCAGGAAGTACGATTGGGGAGCCACTATATCCGTACAATGCTGCATCCTTTCCCGGCACAAACGTATAGGGCAGAGGTCTCGTATGGCCATGCAGACCACTTAGCTGCATACATGCGTCCCGATGTAGTTATTCGTAAAGGCGCCGCGGGATTTGAAGTGGAGCTTATTGAAGAGAAACGCTTTCGCTTCCAAAGTAATACTGATGTTACTGCATCGTTGCCTTCTGCTGGGGCTACATATAGGGAAATGCAGCCCTACCTGCACCACTACAGTGATCGCAGCAGATTTTTTATCGGTTGTGTGCAACGGCGTTGGCAAACCCTGAAGCGAGTGGCTGAACTGGTCGTCGAATACCAGCGCGATTTTTTAGAGCACGGAGTACGCTTCCTGCGCCCCCTGACCCGCTCAGAAGTTGCCACGCGCCTTCATCTTGATGAAGGAACTGTTAGCCGGGCAACAGCCAATAAATATGTGCTGCTACCCAGCGGTCGCCTGATGCCGTTTTCTGATTTTTTTGATGGTTCATTGGGCGTCAAAGATATATTGCGAGAGTTGATTTCGTGCGAGGAGCCGAAAAGGCGCTTGAGTGATGAGGAGCTCGCACACTTACTACGAGCTAGAGGAATACCTGTGGCGAGACGGACTGTCACGAAATATCGCGAAGAAATGAGGATCGGCTCGTCCAGGGAACGCTAGATTGGCATGGTTGAGCTGCCTCAGCCATGCCAATCTAGCGTTCTTTATTAATTTAGGGTTGGAGGTTCTCTGGTGCAACATATAAGGTGCGCTCTTTTTCATAGATTACCATACCGGGGCCGCCACCTTTCATATGACGGACGTGGCGCTGGAGAGTAAAATCAACGGGCGCAGTTGTAGTACCACGTGCCTGGCTGTAATAGGCGGCAAGGCTAGCAGCTTGTTCAATGGTGCCATGGGGAATTTCGCGGCCTGCAGCCTTGACGATGACGTGCGCGCCAGGTACACCGCGTGCATGGAGCCAGATATCGTTGGCTGTTGCCTGGTGGAATGTCACTTCTTCGTTTTGCCGGCTGTTCTTACCAATCAGTATAGCAAAACCATCGGAGCTTTGCAGGCGCATGGGCACGCCACCTCCTGGCGGAACAGGTTTTCCTTTGAGCGCTTTCTTGCCTTTTTTCGTCGTTTTCTGAGCTTTCTTCTCCTGTAATTTAAGCGCCCCACGACCGCGTATATACCCTGCTGCCTGGACCTCAGCTTTGACGAGGACTACTTCTGGCGGAGTATCGGCGAGCATGAGGTCGGCCAATAACTGTTCGATGGTCGCCAGTTCTGTCGCGTTCTGTTCGATCTGGGCGGGAAGAAGGGCAGCTGCACGACGCAATTTGTGGTATTTATTGAAAAGGCGGTTGGCATTACCTATGGCATCGAAACGAGGATCAATGGAAAAGGTGATAGTGGGAGCCTCCTGCTCGTTGTCACCTGCGAAAAAGTTTTGCAGGGTGACACTTGCCTGTCCCTGGCTTATCTCGTGCTGATGGGCCAGGAGCAGTTCAGCATGCAAGCGATAGAGCGCCGCCTCTCCGAGCGAGGCAAGCTCCTGTTGCAACAGGTCGGCTTTGCGCCTACAGCGGTCACGCTGAGTTTGCAATAGCTTGCGTATGGGATTACGAACACCCTCCATGGCATCTCGCCACTCGCTACGTGCGTAGTAGTCGTCGAGAACGACGTTGATCGATGGGGATTGGCGGACGAGGACACCAGGTATCTCTGCATATTGCTCCAAGATATATGGAGCAAAGGCTATAGGAAGTGCTTGAGATGAAGAGGCCGAGGCAGGTTGACTCTCGACTGTTGCAGCACGCTCAACCAGTTGGGGCTGCCAGTTATGATTGTCAAAGAGCACAGCCAATTCACGCACATTCCAGGCCAGTTCATCCAATAGAGTCGCATCCACGTTAGCCAGCGGTGTTTCAGCGTTCCCAGTGGTACGATAGACCGCCTCACGGGAAATAAGGGGGCTAAAGCCGAGAAGATGTTTTGTCAATTGTTGCCAGAGAAGCGGTTCCGTGGGTGCCCGTTTACGCGACTTTGCAGGGGCAGCCAATGGCGATTGTTCAACGCGTGTTGCTTCATCTTCGTTTACGATGCAGAGCGAGAGTTGCGCAGCCGAGACAGTGACCGGTTCTATTTTTGGCACTGTTTGTCCCGCGAAAGTGTGCTGCTGTGGCGGAGGTGGTATGTACTGGACATTGGCGGCGATGGTGCGATAGCGGTTGATCTCAACACCGACGCGTTTCAGGCTACCCAGGATCATGTTGTGCTCATCGCAGAAGATAATGTTGCTAAGGCGACCCATAATTTCTATGACGAGGCGGTAATGGGCGCGCTCCTCGCTATCTGGACCAAGGCGGTGACTTGCAAGTAGCTCGATAACGCGCTCCCAGCGAGGCTGCTGAATGGCGTCTACACGCGCCCCCTCAAGATATTTGCGCAGCAACATGACGAATGGTGGAGGATCACTGTTTATCCTGGCAGGTTTACGCGCGGTAACATGTGCCCTTGCCATTTGTGGGTGAGCTGAGAGGTAGAGCCAGCGGTTCTGGCCGCCTCCTGTACCCTGTGGAGCAGGAGCATAACATTGCATGGCTATGGCATGTTCAGTTGGTTGAATGATGGTATCGATTCGTGCATTAGCCAATAAAGTGCGCCATTCGTCGGCGACAGCAGCCAGGGTTATGGCATCTACATGCATAAGATTTTCCTATCTATGGCCTTTTTATGCGAGGGGGATGTCATTCATTATAGACAATCTCGCCTCGCAGAAGTTAAAACTATCGAATTTGCCTGATCTTGTTGTACAATACTAGTTAAGAGCTAATTTCACGAGTTGTTATAGGGTGTCTTTGCTCTATCCCATACCGAAAAGAACATTTTACCAGGTATGATACATGTAGCAACTCGACCAATTACTACCTACATGAGATGATTGTCAGTATAGCAAAAGAGTAGCTTGTCGTATACCATTCAACTCTCTGAACGCCAGGAACGTCAGGAAAAAAGCATGCAACTTGAGACGGAGCAGAATGTGCCCCAGGAGTATCTTAAACCACCGTCCCAGGAGCAAGGGCTCCTCTTTGTTCTCTCATCACCATCTGGTACAGGGAAAGACAGCGTTATTCACGCCCTTAAAAAAGGGGGTATGGATTTTTACGTTGTCGCTTCAGTGACGACACGAGCGCCGCGCCCTGGCGAGAGTGAAGGCAATCCGTATCACTTCGTGAGTCAAAAGCAATTTATGCAGATGGTCGAGAACGATGAATTAATCGAGTATGCTAATGTTTACGGGAACTGGTATGGGCAGCCACGCCAGGTGATCAGAGAAAATCTACGCGCCAAGCGTGATGTGCTGCTCAAGATCGACGTACAGGGAGCAGCAACCATACAAGACAAAGTGCCAGACGCTATTTTTATTTTTCTCGTTCCTGGTTCACTTGAGGAGTTGGCACAGCGGTTGACAGGCCGTCGGACGGAGACCGAACCAGAATTGATGAGAAGGCTGGCAGAGGCTCGCGAAGAATTGGCACAGCAACACTGGTATGATTATGTAATCGTCAATCGACAGAGTCACTTGCAAGAAGCTGTAGAGCTGCTGCGCGCAATAATGCTTGCTGAGCACGCGCGAACTCGTCCACGCAACATCAATATTTAGCGACATCAAGGAGATATTATGGTTGAAGAACGTTTTGAGCATTCACGAACTCAAGAGCGTAACCTGGCAATGGAGTTGGTGCGCGTTACGGAGGCGGCGTCATTAAGTGCGGGGCGCTGGATGGGTAAGGGCAACAAGGAGATGGTTGACCAGGCGGCTGTAGATGCCATGCGCCAGGCGCTGGATGGTGTTGACATGGACGGGGTGGTGGTGATTGGTGAGGGCGAGAAAGACGAGGCACCCATGCTCTACATTGGCGAACATGTCGGCAATGGCTCACCACCGGAAGTCGATGTAGCTGTCGACCCGGTGGATGGCACGCGATTACTCGCACTTGGCGTTCCTGGTGCGCTGGCAATCGTAGCTATTGCCGAGCGGGGCAGTATGTATTCAGCTCCTCCGGGGGTTTTCTACATGGAAAAGATTGCCGTGGGGCCCGCCGCAAAACATGTTGTTGATATTAACGCATCAGTCGCCGTCAACCTGGACCGCATTGCGCGGGTTCGCGATTCCCGCATCGATGATTTGACGGTGGTTATTCTGGACCGTCCGCGCCACCAGGAGATTATGCGACAAATTCGTGAAGTAGGCGCGCGCATCCGTCTCATTACTGATGGAGATGTTTCGTCCGCTATTCAAGCGGCCATGGAAGATTACACAGGTGTGGACGTATTGATGGGCATTGGTGGAGCGCCAGAAGCGGTATTAGCGGCAGCAGCGCTCAAGTGTATCGGTGGAGAAATTCAGTGTAAAATCTGGCCACGTTCAGATGAGGAGCGAGAGAAATTCAAAGCAGATGGGATAGATCTTAACCAGGTTTTTCGGGTGGATGACCTGGTTAAGGGCAATGATGTATCTTTCGCGGCAACAGGGATTAGCAGTGGAGAATTGATGGATGGTGTACAGTATTTTGGTTGGGGCGCTCGCACATCCTCTGTTATGATGCGTTCGCACTCCGGCACAGTGCGCTATATTCAAGCACGGCACAAGTGGCGCAAACCAGTAAACAGGTAAAATTGAGCCGACAATTCTCGAAGCACACAAGTTATCCCACAAATACATTTGAGGCAAAAGGTTGCGTTAGAACGGGCCGCTAGCTTCGCCTGCGGCCCGTTCTAAGCTCAGATGATCTAAAGAAGTTTCTGCAATTTTTCTATGACGGCATCCGCAACTTGTGAGGTCCCAACAGCCGTCGGATCGTCAGAGCGAGGTTTGAGATCATACGTGACATTTTTGCCCTCGGCTATAACCTGAGCTATAGCTTTTTCCAGGCGATTAGCCGCTTCTCGCTCACCAAGATGGCGCAACATCAGCACACCAGAGAACATCATGGCCATCGGATTCACCTTGTTCTGCCCGGCATATTTGGGGGCACTGCCATGGACAGGCTCAAAAATCGCATACTGGCTACCGATATTGGCGCCAGGAGCCACTCCGAGACCACCTATCAAGCCCGCTGAGAGATCAGAGATAATATCACCATACAGGTTTGGCAGAACAAGGACATCATACATATCGGGCTTCTGCACGAGTTGCATACACATGTTATCAACGATACGATCCTCGAATTGAATGTCGTGATATTCGCGGGCGACTTCCTGTGCAGTTGCCAGGAAAAGGCCATCTGAAAATTTCATGATGTTAGCTTTATGGACAGCAGTGACCTTGCGATGCCCGTGGGCACGTGCATATTCAAAGGCAAATTTGACAATACGCCGTGTGGCCATTACAGAAATAAATTTGATGCTGATGGCTGAATCATGATTCAGGTGAGTACCGGTAGTATGAGCGATCGTCTCAAGGATTTCTTCGTGTTCAGATGTTCCTCTTTGGAACTCAATGCCTGCATACAGATCTTCCGTATTCTCGCGCACAATTGTCAGGTCGATATTTTCGTAGCGGGAGCGCAGCCCCGGGTAGGTTTTGGCCGGTCGGAGATTGGCATAAAGGTCGAGTTTCTTACGGAGCAATACATTTGCACTGCGCGACCCTTTACCGATAGGAGTAGTTATAGGACCTTTTAAACCGACTTTCGTGCGTTTTATCGACTCGATGACTTCATCGGGTAAAACTGTGCCATATTGCTCCAATACCTCTACCCCAGCCTGGTGAACTTCCCAGTTGAACTGAACACCGGTTGCTTCAAGCACGCGACGCGTCGCCTCTGTAATTTCTGGCCCAGTTCCATCGCCAGGAATTAGCGTTACTGCATGCGACATTGAATCCTCCAAATACTAGACTTCATCCTTAAATGAATAATTATTAACTATGCTTGATTATATCACCCATTGCAGTTATCTTTTTCGGGAGGCATGGTGGCCAATACATTTCAATGAAAGAGAATACTATAGAGAAAGACTGGGAGGTAGACGAAATGGATGTAGGGGCGCAATGCATTGCGCACGCCTGGAAAGCTGACCCACGTCTTTGTGCGCAATGCATTGCGTCCCTATGTTCCCTTTTTCCTCCACGTTTCTCCTCATCTCTCGTTAAACGGAAGATGAGGAGAAATGTGCAGATGTTGTCAGGTACGCTCCAAAGCTGGATTAAGATGCAGTATTTTTCTTTGTTGAGGCTCGGACAGCCGGTTTTTTTGTTTTCGTTGCACGGGTCGATGTTTTGGCAGCAGTTTTCCTGGTTCTGGTTGGCTTTGTTGTTGCTGAGGCGCGCCTTGAAGTCGTGGCACTTTTTTTTGCAGGTGATATGGTTGTTGTGGCTCTCCGCCTGGTCTTTGTTTCCGACGAGGCTGATGCTATTTCCGTTTCTGATGCAGGCGCTCTCTTGCGTCCCTCACGCTGCGTTGTCTTTTCACCTTGCTTAGGTTTTTCATCGGTGTTTCGCTGAACAGCGGCAACCTCTGAATAACAGACGGGTTCTTGCCCCCCACGAGGAACGACCATCAGGCCGCCGCAATTCGGACACAGATCGGGGACTGGGCGCTCCCAGATAGCGAAATTGCAGGTAGGATAATTGCTGCATCCATAGAAAACGCGCTTTTTCTGCTTTGTCTTGCGTTCCACCAGGTCACCAAAGCACAGAGGGCATAAAGCTCCTGTTTTATTCATAAAGGAACGGCGATAGCGGCATTCTGGAAAGCCCGAGCAGGAGATGAAGCGACCGAAGCGACCGGTTCGAATGACGAGGTTACGTCCACAATCAGGACAAAGCTCATCCATTTCTTCGACTGGCTTTTGTACACGATTCATCTCAGCTTCAGCTTTTTCCATGCTTACTTTAAAATCACCATAGAAGCCGTGCAGGAATGCTATCCAGGATTGTCGCCCCTCCTCAACATCATCCAGTTTCTTTTCCATGTCGGCGGTAAAGCTAGTATCAACTATATTGGGGAAGTGCTTGTTCATGACCTCGTTGACGGTTTCACCCAACCAGGTTGGTATAAAGCGTCGCTGTTCCTGGTCGACATAGCCACGATCCTGAATGGTACTGATAATAGGCACATAGGTACTTGGACGACCAATTCCCTGCTCCTCAAGCTCCTTGATCAAGCTGGCTTCTGTAAAGCGTGGAGGCGGCTGCGTAAAATGTTGCTCGGGTTTCAGGTCATGTAAATCGAGCACTTCCTGCGCCGTCAAGGCTGGTAGCAACTTCTCATCCTCCTCACGAGGCCAGACAGCGTAGAACCCTGGGAATTTGAGATGAGAGCCGGTGGCCCTAAAGACATATTGAGCCGCTAAGATATCAACGCGAATAGTATCAAAGACAGCAGGAGTCATAAAGCTGGCGACAAAGCGCCGCCAGATCAGGTTATACAGTTTAAACTGATCAGGGGTGAGATAGGATTTAACGATCTGCGGTGTCAAGGTGACATCGGTTGGGCGAATCGCTTCATGGGCATCCTGAGTGGTGGCTTTAACTTTGCCAGTACGCCCCCGTCCGACGTAGGGCTGCCCATACTCTGACTCGATGTAGCTTTTGACTTTCGACTGTGCCTCATCAGAGATACGCGTTGAGTCGGTGCGCATATAGGTGATAAGACCCTGGTGACCGCGCGCGCCCATTTCGATACCTTCATAAAGATGTTGGGCAAGGCTCATAGTTTTCTTTGGTTTGAAGTAGAGCCGTAAAGATGCCTCTTGCTGCATAGTGCTGGTAGTGTAGGGCGGATTTGGTTGACGACGTTGCTCCCTCTCTTCTACCTTCAAGACGGTATAGGCGGCGCCCTTTAAGTCGGCCAGGATGGTATCGGCTTCTTCCTTGGAGGTAATTTTAATGCGTCCTTTTTCAGCGACCGGTGCTTTTGCACCATTTAACGCCGCCGGGGGAATTTGCTCCTCACCCTCTGAAGCGCTTTCCTGGTTGTTGAAGACAGCGATATCTTTGAGGCGGGTTATTAAATGAGCTTCGAAGCGTTCCTGTTGTTGCTTTTTGCTAAGGGTCGCGGTGACGCTCCAATATTCTTCTGGAATGAAGGCACGAATCTCTACTTCGCGGTCACAGATGAGCCGAAGCGCAACTGACTGGACGCGTCCAGCGCTGGTACCTGATTGAATACGCCGCCAGAGTAACGGGCTGATTTTATAGCCAACGAGGCGATCCAGGACGCGGCGAGCCTGTTGTGCGTTGAAGAGGTCTTCGTTGATTTCACGCGGTTTTTTGATAGCGTCCTGTACAGCGCTCTTGGTAATTTCGTTGAAGACCGCGCGATGAGGATTCTGCAACCCCAATGTTTGCTTGAGAGACCAGGCAATAAATTCGCCCTCGCGATCAGGGTCAGGAGCGAGGAACACTTCGTCTGCACGCTTTGAGGCGGCTTTCAAATCGTCGATGAGTTTGTCTTTTTTCTCAATTATTTCGTATTGTGGCGCAAAGTCTTTACGCGTGTTCACTCCGAGACCTTTTTTGGGCAAGTCCATGATGTGGCCCATAGAGGCCCGCACTTCAAAATCTCGTCCAAGAAATTTTTCGATTGTTTTTGCTTTTGCTGGTGATTCTACTATTACAAGTTTCTTTGTCATTAAATCATACCTGATCTTTTATTTTCTACTCAACTCACGACTCTGGCAATTTATGAGCATGCTGTCTCAATGGATAGAATAGCTTATGCTGTCAATAGGGTATTTTCGGGTTTTCAGGGTATTCGCCTATTCTCATGTAACGGTTTGGTGTAGCTGAAAATTCCCAGCAAGGGTGAGCGAGCAAACTTGACCTGCTTGTCCTCCCATGCTATGCTGCAACCACTAGAGAAGAAATATGCGCTAGTTTGGAGGAATAGTATGCGAAAACAGAGGCGACCTGTCAGGACACCACGCGGAGATTTACGCCTGGGACGAAGGAAGAGTACTTTGAACCACGCCGAGCACTCTGCAGGCAGCCCTGAAACTGGTGCCAGGGTGCGACGCCGCTTGACTCATTCCAAAAGGCGCACTTCGCTTCGTGCCGGACTAGCTGTAGTAGGAGGCAGGACAGCGGGGGCATTAAGCCGCCGCCTGCATTTAGGTGGTGGTACAAGTATTGTAGGTCTGGTAGCCCAAAGGATGTATCCAGATATTGTTGGCCATCTCGCAACACAATTGGAACACGGGAGTGTCATTGTCACAGGTACGAACGGCAAGACGACAACAAGTGGTTTTATTGCTGCAATCTTGAGCGATGCTGGCCTACGGGTATGGCGCAACAGAGAAGGTTCCAACCTGATGGGGGGGATCGCCAGCTCATTGGTCATACGTGCCCTACCCACTGGACACTTGCGCAGAGATGGACGAGCAATCTCCATTCTCGAAGTTGATGAAGCCGTCATCCCACAGGTGGTGCAGATAGTTCCTACTCGTGTAGTTGTTTTTACTAACCTTTTTCGTGACCAGCTCGATCGTTATGGTGAGGTCGATAGTGTCACGACGCGTTGGCAGCAGACTTTGGAAACACTCTCAAAAGATACGATTCTTGTCCTGAATGCTGATGATCCCACTACCGCTCATCTCGGTGAAGCGTTTGGAGGTCGAGTGCTCTATTTCGGTATCGACGATCCCACGCTTGATCTGTCGACACAGCAAAAGACAGATGAACGACACCAGGTTATCGATACGCGCACTTGTCCACATTGTGGAGGGGAATACACTTACAAGCTGCGCTTCTTCAGCCATTTGGGCCATTACCGCTGCACGCGCTGCGGACGCCAGCGTCCACAAGCTGAAGTGCGAGCGATTAAGGTGCAATCTGATGATTTCGATCGAACGCGCATGCAGGTTAGCAGTTTAGTGATGGAGACAGCGAACAAAAAGGAGCAGGAGATTATTATTCCTCTACCGGGTATTTATAACGTCTATAATGCTCTTGCTGCTGTAACGGTGGCCCAGGCACTTGAGATAGGCTGGGAGCCGATAGTTACGGGCATTGAACAATTCAAGCCAATTTTTGGGCGTGGTGAACGTATACATATCGAAGGGCGTACCCTTCGTCTACTGCTGGCTAAAAATCCGACGGGTTTTAATGAAGTGTTACGAACACTTTTTAGCGAGGGAACACGACGACATGTGTTATTTGTTCTCAATGATAACATTGCTGACGGGCGCGACATTTCCTGGATATGGGATGTGGATTTCGAGCGGGCGGTCCATCTCACGTCGACATTAGTGGTGGCGGGTAGCCGAGCGCTGGACCTGGCATTACGTTTGAAGTACGCGGGGGTAGCCGAGGATGAGATGATTACGGTGACGAGCGCGCCTCTACGAGCTATGAAGCGAGACGGCACTCTGGTTACCAGGAATAAACGTAGGACAAAGAATAGGAATGAGCGCTACGGGATTGCCGAGGCGCTGGATAAAGCAGTTCATGAGACGCCTGTTGGTGAAACTTTGTTCGTAGTACCAACGTATACTGGCTTGTTGGAAATTCAGCATGAACTAGAGCGACGCGGCCTGACACCTCGCTATTGGGAGGGAAGAGACAGTTGAATGACAGTGTTACTCCACAACTGACGCTTACGCTGGGGCACTTGTATCCGGATCAATTAAATCTGTATGGAGATCGTGGCAATATTCTTGTGCTCAGCCAACGCTGCCGGCAACGCGGTATCGAACTGCGGGTGGTTGTCCTGGGAATCGGCGATGCTTTAGCGCCTGATGAGTACGATATGCTGTTCATTGGTGGTGGTCAAGACAGGGAGCAGGCACCTGTAGCTCAAGATCTGCATGAGACCAAAGGTATCGGGCTATGGGCTGCGATCGAGGACGATATGCCTGTATTGGCCGTGTGTGGTGGCTATCAACTACTAGCGCACTATTATCGACCGGCCAGTGGTCCTGATATGCGGGGATTAGGGGTTTTCGACGCCTGGACGATTCACAAAGGGCCACAGGTAGCGCGCTGTATTGGAGACATTGCGATCAGTTGGAATGGCAGCACGCTGGTTGGTTTTGAGAATCATGGCGGTCGTACGTATCTGGGCACGGCTCAACCTATAGGAAAAGTACTGAGGGGATATGGCAATAACGCGGAAGATGCTACGGAAGGTGCGATCTATCGTAACGCTTACGGAACGTACATGCATGGTTCACTCTTGCCCAAGAACCCGCATTTTGCCGATCACCTGATCGAGTTGGCCCTGCAGCGCAAATATGGGAAGAAGGATTGGAGCGATTCCTCTGTTGATGAAGCAGGCGAATGGACACAGGAAGTACCTTCTTTAGAGCGTCTGAAGACAGCAAATTTTGATCCATCTTTAGCGCTTACACCTCTCGATGATAGATTGGAATGGGAGGCTCATGCCTTTCTACTTGAACGTATGGGATTGCAAAACGCGGCCAAAGCCGTATTGAGTACTCACAACAGTTGAAAAGTGTGTCGATGTACCAACAACGAGGATGATGAAAGACATGAGTTTCGACCGATCGCTGGCTCGCTGTTCTTTCTGTGGTCGCCGCCCACCAGATGTCCGCCGCATGGTAGCTGGTCCAGGAGCGGCCGATATCTGCGAAGATTGCCTACAACTGTGTAATGATATTCTTCAGGATACGACACCCTTCTCGGCGAAAGCGCTGGAATTGGCTTCACGGCCACCCGTGGTGATAGCTGCTCCACCAGAAATCGAACAGGCTGTACCGACTTTGCCACGTGAACCTGTGCGAAGCATTACTATCAAACTTGAGCAGAAGCAGCAAGGCATGGTGTTGATGCTGCACCAGTTGCAGTTCTACGAGAAGCATTTTGAACTCCAGTACCTGTGGATCAGGCCACCGTTTACCGTCGGCTTTGCGTTTGTTCCACGTATCATTTTCCTGGTAAAGGATAATACGGGAACACAGTGGACGGGGGATCGAGGGGGGATGCTTTTAGCTCGACCTGAACTGGCGAGTGATGCAAACCAGGCAATCTACCAGGGCAGCGCGCGTTTCCGCCCGCTTCCATCAGCGGATGCACACGCAATGACGATACGTGCGGCGGATCCGCTTGCTCAATTTGGAGACTTTCTGCCACATCCATGGCAATTCGAGATTACTTTTTAAATTGGCATCTCGTAGGGGCGTGGGTGGCGGAAGAAGGGGGTGGGGATGCTTGCGTCGCCTTCGTCCCGTATCTTGCCTGTTCACCATAACAGGGCTATAGGTTCGATGTTTCTGTTTCCGTGCCGCTTTGCCCCTCCCCCCTGGGCGACGCAAGCGTCCCCACCCCACTTCCACTCCTCTCCCGCCCCTACGAGACGATCCCCTGCTGGTTATTGTAGTTCTGGCACGAGGAGACCGTAGCCTCCTTTACTCAGGCGGTACATAACGTTCACGTTATCGGTGGCCTCGTTATAGAATGGGAAGAAGGAGAGCCCTAACGTCTCCATCTGAGCTATGACCTCCTGATCGCCCATTGGCTTGGTGGGAACGCGGCGGATTTCAACTACTTTTGACCAGATTTCTTCGTTGCGTTCATTGTCGATGGAAGAGGCATCACTGCCGGTATGCTTTCCATCTACATTTTTCCCGAGGTCAGCCATTCCCTCCTCTTCCTGTTCTTCCAAAGGCGAAAGGTTACCAGAGCGAGTGAGAGAAAGAACTTTTACAAGTGGGGTACGACGGCGGATTGTGGAAGTATGACGATCTTTCTGGCGGCCTAGCTGGACTACAACTTTATCCAAAACAAGGTCAAGGGCCATATTCGCGTTGACTGCTCTCATTTCACTACGGACTGGATGAGAGGAACTGGCAAGCGCAAGTTGGACTAAGTAGCGATCACGTGCACTACGCGTCTGCTCTTCTGTAACCGTTACCTCTACAAGAGTCTCCTCATCAACAAAACGGGACAGGCGCTGTACTTTCCGTTCGATATGTTGACGTAATCGAGGAGTAACCTCCATCTGCTTACCATTGATAATGATTTGCATTGTATTTTCTCTTTCCGATCCAACAACAAACAAAACAAACAAAAGAGGTTTATCAAAAACCAGGCAGATTGGGTACTGGCTTATTATACCACTTTAAGGAGGAGGGTGTACTCTCATCCCGATCACAAAGTTCAGATCTTTTCGAAAGACTTTTTTGCAGGGCGCAGGAGCGAGAAAAGAAAATGGATGAATACATGGAAAATGAAAAAGATGTTATTTTAATTCGATAATTTACATGTTATACTTGCTACAAGATGAACATTATGTCATCATTGGATGAACATTTTCATAAAATGTTCATCCAATGATGGTATGCTGATTGTGGTTTTGAAATGAACTTTTGTAGTTTTTTGATTTGTGGAAGGGGACCTTACTAATGAATCAACTACCGAGCAATCAACATATCACTTATCAATTGCAATATCGCAAATGTGGAAAAGCCTCATGCAGCACATGCCGTGATGGTCATGGGCATGGTCCTTACTGGTACGCCTATTGGCGTGAAGGATCGCGCTTGCGCTCAGGTTATATCGGCAAAGTACATCCCACCGAGGAAATGTCAACTCCAGCTATTCATGCAAGCATTAGATCGACCGTCACCATTACTTCAGAGGAAGCTACTCCTATAATGATTTGACCTTTATACCGGTCTACCACCTTTTGAATACTGTGATAGAATAGTTCTATTACGCTATTTCAAGGGGTGCACCAGGATGAAATGTCCATTATGTGGCGGAACCGAATCGCGAGTAAAAGATTCGCGCGATATCGGTGATGCCATACATCGCAGGCGCGAATGTGAACATTGCAAAGGACGCTTCAGTACATATGAGCGGGTCGAGAAATTTCACCTTATGGTAATCAAGCGCGACCAGCGGCGAGAAGATTTTGACCGTCAAAAGCTCTATATTGGTATTCGCAAAGCTTGTGAGAAGCGTCCCTTGCCAGTAGGCGAAATTGAAAATGCAGTTGAAGAGATCGAACAGGAGCTCTATCGCCTGGGTAGACAAGAGGTACCAAGTAACGTCATAGGTGAGCTGGTGATGGAACATTTACAACGAATGGATAAGATCGCCTATATCCGCTTTGCCAGTGTTTACCGGTCCTTTGGTGATGTTGAGACGATGTTTGAAGAGATACAGAATCTTCTCAACAGAGCCAAGCCAACTTCGGAGACATAAGATACAAAAGCTTTTAGTATGAACGCCCTGCGTTCCTGGTAAACTTTGGTTATCAGGAACGCAGGGCGTTCGCGCTAGTGAGAAGCTGTTTTTCAAGCATCTCAATGATCGTGTACACGTTTTTCGGCCTTACGCAGGCGACGGCTGAGTACTGCGAGGAGCTTCAAAGCGATATCAGGATGACTTTGCACTGTTGCTCGAAAATCCCAGACGGGCAGTAGAAGAGCCGTCACATCGTCTACGGCGGTGATAGTGGCTGAACGGGGCAAATCATCGAGCAGTGCCATCTCGCCCAGCACTCCTCCAGCAGACTCTGTACCAAGTACTTCCTCTGCTTTATCAGGATTCTTTGCCTGAGTGATACGAACTGTGCCAGCAGTGATTACGTAGAGTCCTACTCCTGTATCGCCCTGCGAAACTACTGTGCTCCCTGCACTGTACTTGCGCTCCTGGCAAGTCTGAGCAAGCGCATGCAATTCTTTCTTGTCAAGGTTTGAAAATAAGTCCACACGCTTAAGGATATCTTCGTACATACCTGAAAGCTCCTTTTTACTTTTTTTCTGGATTACTTATGCTCCTGCTTCGTTTACTATAGACCGTATTTTACCACAACCGGCCTGTTTAGCCTAGCGGCTGATGTTTGCCATGCCTTTTGTTTTTGACTTTATTGATAGGAGACATTACAATGGAGCTAAGCAAGAATACTACTACCAAAGCAAATGCTGAGCATATATTTTGAACACATCAAGAGATTGAGAAAGATACATTTTCCATGACAACACAGGATCATGAAGTGGCTGAAAGTCGCTTACAAATGGGCATCAACGCCTATAATGATGGGAAGTTGGAGGTAGCAGCAGAGGCTTTGATCGGTGCAGAGAAATTGTTCCGAGAGCTGGGGGATAGTAAACGCGCGGGCGATTGTCGCTCACTGTTAGCTGATGTACAGCGTGAGAACAATTTGATTGAACAGGCTATTACCAATTACCAACGCGCGATGAAGTTATACCGAGAAGCAGGACAATCTGTGAAGGAGGCGCACGCTGCATTGGCCATAGGTCATTTGGAGCGACAGCAGGTACACCTGGACCGCGCGCAAGAAGCATATGAACGAGCACGCGAACTTTATAGCATGGAGGAGGGCGGCAATGCACAAGGAGAGGGAAATGTGGCATTGGCGCTTGGACACATTGAGTTGCAACGTGGCAATACCGATGGTGCGGCCACGTACTATCAGCAGGCTATCAACTATTTTAGCGATGCTCGAGACGCCGTTAACGAGGCGGACGCTCGTCGTAGCCTTGCCGATATTTTACGCATGACACGAAGGTTTAATGAAGCAGCAACAGCTTATCGAAATGCGATGGAAGTCTACGAAGCAACTCGAGACCTGTACGGCATTGTTGATACTCTATCAGGTCTAGGACGTATTTACCTTGACCAGAGACGACTCGATGAGTCGGAAGAATGCTTTGGCCAGGCAGTGGAGCGTTCTCGTCCTATAGAATACGAACTGGGAGAGGCGGATGGCAATTTGGGGTTGTCCGAGGTTGCTGAATTGCGAGGGCAGGTAGACCAGGCGTTGACGAGTGCACAACTAGCGCTCCAACGATTCATGGATAAACAGAATGCTCTGGGTACGGCTCACGCGAATCGCCTTTTAGGGGAAATCAATATGCGTCGAGGACAGCTCTCCTACGCAAACTCGATGATGGAGAGGGCGCTACGGACATATAAGGCTATTGCCTACCGTATTGGACAGGCTGAAACGATGGTTGGGATTGGCGATAGTCAGCGCCTCAGAGGCTTTCTTTCAACTGCACTACAGACGTACAATGAGGCGCTGATCCTGGCAGATAAGCTACAACAAGAGCTTATTGAGAGTAGGGCATTGCTGGGGATGGGAGAAGTCTATCGCCAACAGGGAAGAACTTCCCAGGCAGGCGCATGCTATCGTGATGCACAAGGNNCGCCTGGAACGGTGGGGAGAAACAGCCGGGGTGGCAGAGGCGCAGATTCTCCTGGCACGGCTAGCCGTTTTTGCCGGACAGTTGGATGGGGCAGCGGCTTACCTGTCGCAAGCTGCCGCTACTATTACGCCAGGTACCTATGCAGTAAAGGCCGTCCCTTTGCTGCCCCTCGTACAGGGTCAGTTGTTATTGACGCAGGGCGATTTTGCACAGGCTGAGACGCGCTTTCAAGCAGCTCAAAAGCAGGCCGAAGGACAACAAGAACCATTGCTGGCTGCTGAAGCCCTACTGGGCATGGCGCGTGTAAAGTTGGCACAAGTGGAACTGGAGGCCGCTTCAACACTGTTTGCGGAGGCAAGACGCCAATTCCAGTTGTTGGAAAGTACAGATGGTGACGGGGCCGCGGTATTGGGCGTAGCGCAGACGCTGATCGGACAGGAACGATGGGAAGAGGCTATTCAACGCTGTGAGGAGGCTTTAACGCGCTTCAACCAGAGCGATGATCTGATAGGTCAGGCCGATACCATGCTTTCGCTGGGGCTAGCTCACCGAGGCAATGGTGCGCTAGAAGAGGCGTCAACAGATTTTGAGCAGGCATTAAAGCTGTATCAACAGCAGCAGCAGCCACTGGGCGAGGCGGATACGCGCTATGAACGAGCTGGTATATCCCTAGCACAAGGACAACTCGCTCCTGCCAGGGAGGAGTTGTCCTTAGCGGTAGCGCTGGTTGAGCAGGTCATGAAAACGATGAAAATGCCTCAGCAATGGAGTACATACCTGCAACAGTATGCCCAACTTTATGCGCAATTAGCCATTACTTTGGTGCGACTACAGCAGGATACGCAGGCATTAACACAACTACAATCGTTTAGTCAAGTCGCAGGGAGCGCCTCTCTTGTCAAGCACATTAAAGCATACGAGGAGACGATACCGGTGAGTGGTGAGGAAATGTCAGAGGATGAGATACG
>DMFQ01000323.1:4422-6133 GCA_003450555.1 Ktedonobacter sp. | reverse complement strand
TGGCGTACTATGATAGCTTGCCATGTGAGCATAAACAGCTTATGATACAAGAAAGTAATTTGAATACTTT
Source organism: Ktedonobacter sp. (assembly GCA_003450555.1). Lineage (GTDB taxonomy): Bacteria > Chloroflexota > Ktedonobacteria > Ktedonobacterales > Ktedonobacteraceae > UBA11361. The sequence continues at coordinate 6,063 of DMFQ01000323.1, read as the reverse complement.
CAATAGGATAAGTACTATTGTCGAGAGGATTTCTTTGTTGTCAGGAACCCCCTAGCTGAAGCTAGGGGCTTGTAGAGAGGGTAACTTTTCTGTAAGCCCACCTGACCAGACTCAGTTCGTGAGAACGAGCTACGTTACAAGCGAAATTAGGTACGGCAGGGTACTTTGCCAGCCCTGTCCTCTACGGCAAAGAGTTAAACAGATGTACAAGGGTTAAGTCAGTACTCTTTGCGATAAACCGCCTGATAACATTGTCGAGGCACACATTACCTACGAAAGTAGAGGCTCATTATGAGCAAAGTGTTTGTATTGGACATATATGAAAAGCCATTAGAGCCGGTGCATCCTGGCAGAGCACGCATATTGCTCTCTCAGAGGAAAGCTGCTGTGTTTAGAACTTTCCCATTTACCATCATATTGAAAATTAAAGGGGAGCCATTACAAATAGAGCCATTGCGTATCAAGCTTGATCCAGGGAGCAGGACAACAGGCATAGCGATTGTAAATGACAGAAGTGGCGAAGTGGTCTTTGCGGCTGAACTTTCACACAGAGGACACAAAATTAAAGAGAGTCTAGATAGTCGTCGTGCTTTTCGTCGTTCACGTCGTAGGCGCAAAACGCGATACCGCAAAGCACGCTTCCTAAACAGGCGTCATCATGCTTCCTGGCTTCCCCCATCCCTGGAGAGCAGAGTAGCCAATGTGCAGACCTGGGTAAACAGGCTCGCTCGGTATGCTCCAATCTCAGCAATGAGTATGGAACTCGTTCGCTTTGATATGCAGCTCATGGAGAATGCTGAGATTAGCGGAGTTGAGTACCAACAAGGTGCGTTAGCAGGATATGAGGTGCGCGAGTATCTGTTGGAGAAGTGGAACCGAAAGTGTGCCTACTGTTTAAAGCAGGGCATCTCCTTACAGATAGAGCACATCGTTCCCCGTGCCAAAGGTGGTACCAACAGAGTGAGCAACCTTACGCTATCCTGTGAGAAGTGCAACACCGCGAAGGGTACGCTAGATAGTGCGGTGTTCCTCAAAAAGAAACCAGCTGTGTTGCAACGCATTCTGGCCCAGGTAAAGAAACCACTGAAAGACGCATCTGCAGTGAACACAACGCGGTGGGCACTTTACGAGAGGCTTAAAGCAACGGGCTTGCCTATTGAGTGTGGGAGCAGCGGGCTAACAAAATTTAACAGAACTAGGAAAGAGCTGCCAAAGGCTCATTGGCTAGATGCAGCCAACGTTGGCAAGAGCACACCTGATGTATTGTTTGTTAAGAATATTGTCCCATTGCTTATTACAGCTACAGGACATGGGAGGCGGCAAATGTGCGTGACTGACTCTCATGCCATCGGTTTTCCCAAGCAGCATAAAGAGCGACATAAGACGTTTCTTGGCTATCGCACGGGTGATATAGTCAAAGCAGTGACTCCGAAAGGAACCATTCGGGGGCGTATTGCCATTCGTCATCGTCCATCGTTCCGTATCGGCAAGGTCGATATTCACCCGAAATATATGCGTCGTCTGCATCGTGCAGACGGCTATGAGTACCAAGTGAAAGGGGTCGTGGCGCTTCCTCCCCATAGCTAAAGCCAGGGGGACCCGCGCCACGGATTTTATGATGGATATGCGGTTCTTACGTGG
>DMFQ01000323.1:3770-4350 GCA_003450555.1 Ktedonobacter sp. | reverse complement strand
ATATGCGGTTCTTACGTGGTAATCCACAAGCGCCAAAGGGGCATGCTATTTTTATTGCGAAAAGTACCAGTGACCCAAGGATCATTTTGTGTACATACTGTATAGTCCCACCTACGCCGTTATCATTAGCAAAGTACCTCCCCTCTTTCCTGGCAGCACAGTTGCCACCTGAAGAGCTGCGGGAAGCTGCGAATGTCAATGTGATGCCGATCCCACCGATGCTGGAAGAAGGTAGCAGTTTAGAGCATTTACAGATGCTGGCTGATCGTCGTGATGATGATCTGTGCGATATCGGTACTATCAATCCAAAGGACGAAGGGGCAAGGATGCAGCGGGTTGCGGAGGGTTGCCAGGAGTATGGGCAACTATACCTTGGCTATACATTGACCTTCGAGCAGGTATCATCCTCTGCACCGATGGATCAAATAGACGAGCCGAGTATTCCACTAGATGACCTGGACGCGGAAGAGTTACTGTTACAGACGATGACTGACCGGCAGAAACTGACAGAATTAGGGAAGTTGGTTGGGATGGCGCGGTATGCAGTAGAGGGTCACGATACCAACCTGCTACAAGAGAC
>DMFQ01000323.1:3081-3700 GCA_003450555.1 Ktedonobacter sp. | reverse complement strand
TCCGCAATGGATCCAGGTGAACGAGGCGCAAAGCTGGCAGAATTATACCTGGAACGAGGATTTAAACTCCTCGACGAGGAGTACGCAGATATTCCAAACATCGAGCGAGCTATTCGCGAGTTACAAAATCAGTGAAATCTGGTCTCATAATGAGCTAAATGGGAGAGATGCATATGCCAACGATTGGGATGGGCGTCGATATTTCGGCGCTTGTTGATGCGACATTTGCCGAGGACAGTACAGAAATTATTTCGATTGCACGTGAACTTTTACGCAGGGGCGCACCAGCCGCCGAGATAGCAGGACGGGTGGGTTTGCTTGTTGCACATGGTGATAGTGACGGACATGCTATTTTGACGCTCGATGCGGCAGCAGCATTGAGCCGTTGGCTGATAGCGGTGCCACAGCCTCCCGAAGCGGACTCCCTTAGTCACGAACAAGAGCTGCCGCTCCTTGTGCAAGCCTTGTGGGCAGCAGCGCCAGCATTACGGGATGGGAAAAAGGGAGATGTTGTCTATCCCGAACCATTATTTCCAAGCGAGCTAGGAGAGGGAAATACGGTTGATGATGCGATGCATGACGCGGTGTATGGTAACGACGCAACGCGCGTGGAGCGACT
>DMFQ01000323.1:2425-2871 GCA_003450555.1 Ktedonobacter sp. | reverse complement strand
TTCGCAGTACGGGGTTTTCAGCTACTTGATGCTGTTGAGTGGGGAGATCGAGCGCCTCACATTCTACAATGGCTGACGCCTCATCTACCATTGCATACGGAAGAGCCTCCGTGGGTGAATGTTGTACGGACATTCCATGGTGACCCCGCCCATAGCCTCGCAAGCCTGCGCACGCGCTTGTCTGCGCCCAAAGACGCAGCGGCATTGTCGCTACGCAACTTGATCCTGAGCAATGCTGATACGACAGAAATTTGCCAGGGAGTGTATGACACGTTAATGAAACGAGGAGCATCTCCTCGTGGTGTGGGATCTGTCATCGCCCTGACCGCGGCAGATGTGATGCAGCGGGTCGGAGACGATAATCGCGATGCATTTGTACGAGCCGCACATGGGTTACTCTTCGCGGCGGCAGTACGGTTAGTTTACACTCATGTCCAGGATATAGC
>DMFQ01000323.1:1272-2331 GCA_003450555.1 Ktedonobacter sp. | reverse complement strand
CAGCGGCGACAAACACGAGACACGCTCTTGGTGGTGGGTTAATTGCGCCAGCATTGTTAGAGACATTGAGCGAGCAGGTAGATACGCAGGATCTCAACGGAGCTATTGCTAGCGCTCGCCGTTATCTCCGACTTGGCAATGATGCGCGAGCGCTGTTTGCCACCATCGGGCTACTCGCTGCTCGCGTAGATGCTGCTGCTGATCAGGGGCATACGCTACAAATCGTGCAGGCGGCAAGCGAAGAATTTATGGCGTGGCCTGTTCCTTTGGTAGATGTTGATATAGATTCGTTCTTAGTTGTAGCTTTACGGGCCGCTACATTTGGCAGTCGTAATACGCTAGTAGAAAATGATGTTTATTAGGAAGTTCTTGTACATGTACTGCGGTAAAAAGATGACAAGGTGGCGGGGGTTGCTGCCAATCTTTCTGTGTCTCCTGGGCATGCTGCTCGTTAGCTGTAATTTCGGGAATAATCCGGGTCCTACTACAAAGACACTGGTGAAGGCTTCCGCTAACAAGCAGGTATATACCGTTCCTCAAGTGGGAGTCACCGATATCACCACGCTTGATCCCGCACTGGTACTTGCAGCTGATCAGCCATCAATGAGTGCAATACAGATGATTTACACTGGATTGGTGCAACTCGACGATAAACTCCAGGTCCAGCCACAGCTCGCACAGTCGTGGAATGTGTCCCCAGATGGGCTTCATTATACGTTTCACCTGCGTCGCAATCTGAAATTTAGTGATGGCACGCCGCTTAGCTCGGCAGATGTGGCCTATAGTATTGATCGTGCGCTGCAACCAGCGACCAAGTCGACGGTAGCTCCAATTTACCTCTCTCTCATTAAAGATTCTGACAAAATGCTCGGTGGATTTATACCGACACTGATCAATGATAGTCTGACAATGCCTGATAACTATACGATTGTGATTACCCTCAAGAAGAGCGCTCCCTATTTTCTAGCCATGCTTACCTATCCGTGTTCCTTTGTTGTTGAAAAGCATTTGATTGATGCTTATAAGACGACTTTTACAGATCACCTGGCAGAAGGAGGT
>DMFQ01000323.1:0-1187 GCA_003450555.1 Ktedonobacter sp. | reverse complement strand
CTTTTACAGATCACCTGGCAGAGGGAGGTTCTACTGGCCCCTTCAAGGTACTACAGTATATTCATGGCAAGGAGATCGATTTCATTCCCAACATCAACTATTATGGTCCCCAGCCGCAACTGCATAAAGTCATCTTCCCGTTTTACCAGCAGACGGACAATGCCTACCATGACTATCAAGTAGGTCTGGTTGATACCACAGGTGTGCCCGTCTCGACGTTCGCGTCTGACAAGAAGCGGCAAGATTTTCACCAGGTCCCACAGTTGTGGATTAACTACTACACCATGAATTACCTGGTCAAGCCCTTCGATAATATTCATATTCGCCAGGCGTTCGCACTGGCTATAGACAAAAAGGCGATTGTCAACACTGTCTGGAAGGGAACGGTGCTGCCCACAAACCATATTGTGCCGGAGGGTATGCCAGGATATAACCCAAACCTCACAGGTCCAGACGGTACGCAGAGTCTTACAGGGAATCCGGCAAAAGCGAGGACATTGCTACAGATGGGAGTGAAGGAAGAGAACATTGCCGCGCTGCCACCGATCAAACTGACCTATGCGACGTCGACTACCTTCGCCTACTTTGACCAGGAAGTGACGGCCATGATCAAGATGTGGCATGACGTGTTGGGCGTTACCGTTACGCCAGACCCCATTGACTACAATGCACTACTCACTCAGGTTACGCTCGCCACGGGCAATGCCGCAGGCTTACAGTTCTGGGGGCTTACCTGGGTAGCTGAATATCCTGACCAGCAAGATTGGTTAACGCGCCAGTTCGATAGTGGGGTGCCAAATAACAATATGAACTACGGCCAAAATACGAGCATCGATGTCGCGAGGCAGCAGAATTTGCAGCAGCAGTTGGAAAACGCAGATAGCAATAGTCACAATGATAGCCGATTCAAAAGCTATCAGCAGGCAGAGCAACAACTGGTCAACGACGTGGCATGGATGCCGATGGAGCAGGTAACATTGACGTTCTTGCGGCAGCCGACGATAATCGGCATTGTAGATAATGCACAGGGAATCATTCCTCCCAACGACTGGGCGAACATTTATAAAGGGCAATATGCATAAGGATAGATGCTTATTTTCACCGCGTGTGAGATTTATTTTTCCCCTGACGTAGTACTATGTGCTACCGCTTGCATTGGTTAACATGCTAACACATTTCTAGTATTC
>DMFQ01000076.1:1523-2806 GCA_003450555.1 Ktedonobacter sp. | reverse complement strand
ACGTAAGGAGTCGTCGGCAGCGTCAGATGTGTATAAGAGACAGCCATCAAGGTCGCCCCTGCGGATGGCGATGGGCCTGCTATTTCATGATGGTTCCATAGTATCACAAGAGGAAAGCTTTTAGGGTTAGAAAATAGCTTTTTGTCTTGAAGAGCTTGTCTAAACACTTTCTAACTGCTATAGTAGAGTGAATGTAGCGAGCCGTTTTTACAAAAAAGGCGAAATGCAGTTCTTGTCGGAGGTGTCCATGGATGCACCACACGAGGTACATGGCGGGCCTCAAGTTCGTTCACCGCTCTTTGCCAACTATCGACGCGGTGTACAGAAGCGTCAGCAGTATCTCACATACATCCCCTGGTGGCGGCAACCTTTTGTCGGCTACGTGGCCACGCTCCCCTTGCTTGCCGTAAGTTCACTTATCCCATATTTCTTGCAGCGTCTGGGAACACATAACTATTTCGTTGGCGCTGCTTTCTTCCTCTTGACGGTACTCATTGCACTCATTTGGGGAACTGGTCCAGCAGTATTCTCTATTCTGCTTGGCGCTTTGACCCTTGATCTCTTTTTTCTCCCTCCCATTGCAACGTTTGTTGTTGACTGGCGCGAAGCGATACCACTGCTCCTGTTCCTCCTTGCTGAGGCTATTGTGGCTGTTCTTACTGCTCAACGCGAATCTGCCCGGCAGAATGCGCTGTTCACGCAGCAAGAGATCGAGACGCGTGTGGATGAGCTTGAGCAGGTCAATCGACAACTTGAGCAAACAAACCAGGAGCTTGCGAAAGCCAATCAACTCAAAGATCATTTTCTTTCCATGGCGTCCCATGAATTAAAAACTCCTATTACGACTATTCGTGGCCATGTACAAATGTGGCAGCGTCGCCTCGCAAAGCAGCCTCAATTGACACCCGAACTGGAGCAGTTGCGAACAGCGTTAGAGAAAGTTGACCAGCAGACGCATCGCCTCCATGGGCTTGTCGATGACCTCTTAGACGTGAGTCTCCTGAGTGCCGGGAAGATGGCGTTACGGTACGATCACTCTGATATAGGGGAGATGTGCCGTGAAGTTGTCGCAGATCAACAGACGCTTTCAGGTCGTACGATCGAACTGGAAGTCCCTGACACCCCTGTGATCATCCAGGCTGATCGTGAACGGCTGAGCCAGGTTGTGATCAATCTTGTCACAAATGCACTGAAGTATTCGCCAGAACAGAGTGCAATACACGTGCGTGTGAGCCAAGAAGCTACTGAAACTGTCTTGCTACAGGTGCATAATGCTGGGCAAT
>DMFQ01000076.1:1153-1440 GCA_003450555.1 Ktedonobacter sp. | reverse complement strand
AGGTGCATAATGCTGGGCAAGCTATCCCTCAAGAGCAACAAACACACATCTTTGAGCCGTTTTATCGTACCCCTGATGCGCGAACCTCATCAAAACAAGGCTGGGGCTTGGGGCTTGCCATTTCAAAGGACATTGTTGAGCGGCATCGCGGGAAAATCTGGCTCGAGTCGTCCGAGGGCAATGGCACCACGTTTTATGTACAAATCCCCATGCGTACGGATTAATACGTACACGTTCTTGCTTCGCTCCTGAGCGTACCTTTTTCAGGTACGCTCAGCCGATGTTCC
>DMFQ01000076.1:0-1007 GCA_003450555.1 Ktedonobacter sp. | reverse complement strand
TAACTTAACCCACCGAGTAGTCCCAGCGTCCCACCGATCGTGCCCCAACTTCCGGCATAATCTGGCAACAGGAGTGCCATCAAACCGAGGTAAAGGTAAGCAACTCCGGTAATGAAGCTCAATACCTGCCAGCCGCGCCCCTTCATTGATGACAAGATGCCACCCAGGATGAGTATCAAGGCAAGCACGACGGAAGTAATCCAGTGGTAGTTCAATGCATGGACATCGTGTCCCGTCCATCCAAGAATCTGCCAGCTAAGTTCCCGCGCCATGATCGGGGTCAACAAGATCGCTGCTACCAAGGTAAGCAACAACAGTGCATAACTCAGAGACCCTTCCCGTCTGAAATGCAACAGAGCACGAGGTGTAGGATAAGCAGCCACCAGGAGGCCGATCAGCACCACGCCGATTACTAACACAATAGGAGTGAAGCCAGCCCCAGTAAGGGTAGCAAAGCAAAGGATCGCCAGTGCAATACTCAGTAGAACAAACTGTGCAACCAGCGGTTTACGCTGTGGTCGCCAGAGCAAGGCGAGCACACTGCCACCCAACACGAGAGCTGTAAAGGTACCCGACTGGGCCTCGTGCCAGCGGTGAATAGCGGAAGGAAAGCCAGACTGACCATTCAGTAGGAGCAGATCACCCGCGCCGCCATACAATAGTAGGAGAGCAAGTAGCCCGGCTACGATGGTGAAGACGATAACGCGCCATTTCTTTACTTCATCCTGAAGTAGTGTTGAGGGAGACATAGTATCCTCCTTTCGAGAGATCTAGATTACCTCCAGATGTAGACTTCTTGTATCTACTTCTGATAATATCAGCAGACCGTCTCGAACACGTTACGGCAAGCGTTACGACTGAACCACCTTCACCACATCCAGGAACATAGGAATATACATAGCGCGACTTCACAAAAGCTCTATAGCGACCGCTTCAAGAATGGCCGCAAGAGTCAACCAATAGGCATCACTCGAACAAAAAGCCCATCCGTAGGGGCGGGGGTGGCG
>DMFQ01000166.1 GCA_003450555.1 Ktedonobacter sp. | reverse complement strand
GCTGGCTTTGATGATCGCATGGAGCCGCTCGCCGAGGGCGCGATCCGGTGCCGGCATCTCGCCGATCTTCGCGAGCACGGCGCTTTCCCCGTCCGCCTTGTCCGCTTTCAGTTCTTGGACGCGCTCCCTCATCGCGCCTCGTTCCTCGTCCGTAAATCCCTTGATCGCCTTCGCGGGCTTCTTCGTCGCCTTCTTGTCGACGTTGTCTTCGGTGGACATGCGATGGTCTCCTTTCTGTCGTGTCGGTCAGGGGAAGCGTGTCTTCCCCCTGTCAAACAAACGGTGAAAAGACTTCCGTGGATCAGTATATCATGCTTTGAAAATACTGTGGGGGAATCGAGTGGTATACTTTTCGGGCTCTTCCTCGAATTTGGTGATTTTGGAATTGTAGAGCTATTTCTACCCAGCTTGCAATGGCTTCTGAACCAGAGACACCAACAGGAGATTGTTACATAAGCTCATCTGTTCCCCATAAGTGAGGATGATCCACTTTTCGCTTAACATTTTGAGAGAACACCAGGTGGGGTGGTCTAGTTTTCGGTTAACAACCGGTCACTTTTCGGGGCTCATCCCTAAAATAAGTGAGCCTGCTTGCTTGGACAGCCATTGGCTTCTCTGATAGACTATCATCGATGAATTGTGGTGTTGCTACGTCGTAAGGAGAGCATCATCGATGAGTAACTCTGAGGCTACTTCCCCTTTTTTACCGCTTCCTGATGGCATCTTCATCTCTTCGGTTCACACAACCACGACCGAATTGGTCGTTCACATCGCCAGTCGGCAGGTCTCGGCTGCCTGTCCTCTCTGCCAACAGCCATCGGAACGAGTCCACGGGCACTATGGGAGAACCGGAGCCTTCCTGCCCTGTGGTGGTCGACGTGTGATCTTAGCGCTCACTGTGCGCAAATTTGTGTGTGCGAAGGCCTGCTGTCCGCAGAAGATCTTCACGGAGCGCCTAGCAGAACTGGTGCAATCCTATGCGCGCATGACCAATCGGCTGCGCGATGCACTGGTCGCACTCGGTCTGGCCACCAGTGCCCAGGTGAGCGAGCGATTAGCGCCTTCACTCGGGATGCACGTTTCGGCCCCTACCCTTCTTCGTCATCTGCGAGAGGAGGTCTGCCCGCCTCCCAAGTCGGTACGTATTCTTGGTGTGGATGATTGGGCATGGAAAAAGGGCCAGACCTACGGGACCATACTCGTCGATCTTGAGAAGCGCTGCCCGATTGAGCTTCTTCCTGACCGCAAGGAAGAAACACTGACAGCCTGGTTGCTTACCCACCCGGAAATCGACGTGATTAGTCGTGACCGAGGAGGAGAGTATGCGGCGGCGGCGAGAAAAGGTGCCCCACAAGCTCAACAGATTGCAGACAAATTTCACATGTTGAAAAACCTGCGAGACGGCCTCAAAGAGCTGATGGCGCGCAAGCAGAAAGTCCTCCCAGAAGTGGAAGAGGTCTCTTCCGATGGTATTGCTCTGCGAGCCCAAGGGAAGCAGCGGGAGAGCGCTGAATCGGAAGGAGCAGTGCCTGGCGAACTCCAGAAGCGCTGGCGGTCGATGTCAAAAGAACCTCGCCGTTCTTGTACAAGGGAGCAGAGCCTGTCGTCTGCACAGTCTCGGAGCCAAACTTCGCGCGCCAATCGCCTCTCTCGCTATGAGGCGGTTCGAGTGCTCCACCAGCAACTCGTCTCCGAGCGCGAAATTGCCCGACGTTTGAATATGTCGCGCCACACGGTACACAAGTTTCTTGTCTCAGAGTCCTTTCCCGAGCGAAGCAAGCACCCCTATCAAGGAAGCGTCCTCGACCCTTACAAGCCCTACATTCTCGACCGTTGGAAGAACGGCTGTTGGAATGGCACGCAACTACTTGAAGAAGTCAAAAAGCTCGGCTACATTGGTTCAGATGCTCTGTTTCGCCTCTTCCTTTCGAGTATACGTAAGCAACATCAAGCATCTGGAACCGCGCTAGCCTTGAGCCTGGATATCGACGGCGCCAAGGTCAATAGCCCTCTCGACCCTGCTTGCAAACCTTGCATCAAACGTCGTCTGTCGCCAGCGCGAGCCTCCTGGCTGTATGTAAGCCAGAAGAACACACTCGACGAGAAGCACCAAAAGCTTGTGGAACAGATCCGTGCCGCTCACGACGATCTCGACAGAGCTTATGCCCTGACCCAAGAGTTTGTTTCTATGCTGGCCGAGCATCGAGACAAGAATTTGGATGACTGGCTTGCACAAGCCAAACACAGTGGAATTAAGGAAATGAAGAGCTTTGCCAACGGCATTCAGCGCGATTATGCCGCTGTGCGCGCCAGCTTCACTTCCAAGTGGAGTAACGGACCTGTGGAAGCGCAGGTCAATTGCTTAAAACTGCAAAAAAGGCTGATGTTTCGGGCGTGCCAATTTTGACTTGCTGCGCCTCCACGTCCTCCGTCGCGCCTAAAGGCCTCTTTCCCTGCTCCGCAGCTTTGATCCTCCTACTGATCTCTGCGTAGAGGAGGAAACTCCATAGCTCCAAAGTCAGCTTCTAAGTCGATGAAACAACGCCACAGAAAAAGGGGTCCGGTTAGCACGCTCACTATCTAGTCCCTTTCTTTTGTGGAGCAGTACTCAGTCCTTCTTCATCTTTCTTCTGATCATCTGCTCGACCACAAGCAAGCAGACTCACTTATTTTAAGGAAGAGCCGACAAGCGTCTCTTCGAAAGCTCGGCTTTGAAGAGACAGAGGGCCGCAGATTAATACCTCGCCCCAACCGTAAAATATCCCGTATTCACGCTACACGAATTCGTACTGCTGCTGCAAAAGTTCCCATGCAGGTAATCACCATCTTGGTGATGTTGAACTGTTCCATAAAAGTAAAGCGGCATCTGACCGCCCGGTTGCTGCACCGTAAAAGCAAAGTTACCCTGCAGATCCACCTTCCCACTCAGCGGATAGGCCCCCCGTGAAGGAGACGTCACCGTAAACGTTCCGCTAAAGTCAGCCCTCCCCTTGCTTTGCTTTATAAACACCGAGATGTTTGTTGTCTGCTGCTTCGTCTCATCATACATCGACCCGTTATATGTTCCAGCAGGAGAGAGACCGTTCTGAGGCGTTGCGGTGGGAGTAACAGTCGGAGTAGATGCTGGCGTTTGTCCAGCTAAGGCAGTATACACAACGACGCGCAAGGCCGTCTGGTGCTGAGTAGGAATCCAATCCCCTGCACAGGTCGTCAAATTCAGAAAGCTGCCAGCCGTATTCCCAAAAATATCCTGGACGGGGGCCTCTTGTGGCGAATAGAACATAATACGCGTAACATGGAAACGCAGCGTCTTCCCCTGAGCAGCCACGACCAGCATGGTGTCGCCGACATGGAGGTCGCGCAGACGCCAAAACACCGCTGGGTTTCCACCAGGGCGATTCAGGTGCCCAGCAATCACAGCACTCCCCCGTTCGCCTGGACGCGGACCTGCATTGTACCATCCGACATCGTTCCAGGGACTCTGCCCCGGCGTTTCCATCGCGCCGTCTGATCGAGCTCCCACCGACTCGATCGGGGCATTGACACCGATAGCAGGAATGAGCAAGCGCATGGGTGGCGCAGGAGTCGGGCTCGCCGTGGTAGAAGCGAGCGACAGTCCAGTCGCCGTGAGGGCAAGAGCCACCACGGCGGTGAGCAGAGTTCGGTACAGCCGAGGAGGACGGCCCCTGGTCCTTTGACGGCTGAAGGGCCAGAGACGAGTGAGTACCCCAACACTCATTCCTCCCAAAGCGAGCACTCCCAATGGCCAGGGAGCCAGCGGTGTGAACTGGGACGCGTTGGTCGCCAGCGCGTTTGGATCACTTCCAGTACCAGACATACTCGGCAGTCCCTTGACCTGGACAACAACCAACTGCAGCGGGGGTGTTCCATGGAACACCCCGACGAGAAAGATACTGGACACTGTGTTGGTCCTCAGGGTCACCTGATCCAGAAGGGAAAGGGAAGGCTGAGTTGAGCTTACCGTGAACGTATAGAGATTGGCCGGTAATCTGATGTAATTACTGGCTTGCGGATAGGACAAGACCCCAATGAGCGTATGTGTGGCTGTTGCGATGCTCACAGAGACTGGCCGTGGTGAAAGCTGATAGACGCGGACTTTGGCCATGCCACTCGCCATCAGATTATTATCTACAAAGACCTGCAGCGAGAAACCAGTGGATGTGGTCCCGATGGCTGCCACTGTATAGGCGTTACCAGCCTGGACAGAGAGCGTCTGTGCAATCACTACTGCACCAACGCTTTTAGCAATAAGTGCAGCCTGCACCCTATGGTGCCCTGCTGGCAGTTGGAGGTAGTCAGTGACGGTTGCAAACGTCGCACTACCCAGGAACTTTGCACCATCCACGAAAATATCTACCGTTCCAACATCAGGTGAAGCATTCATGATGCGTACAAATGAGGGACTCTCAGCAGAAGCGGGGAGGGCCTGGGTCCCAAGGAGGAGCAGTAAAGCGAGCAGACCGAATGTCAAAAACACTCGCCGTACCAAGCGTGCATAGATAAGCTTCATCAAGGTCTCCTCCTTCACTCTATTGTACCTCTTTATACACGTACTTGCTTGTCTGTTAGATACAGGGAAATTTACAGATGCATGAACAGGGTTTCAGGCCACTCCCATTTTTGCAGATCAAGATTGGGACTGAGTATGTCCCTGGCAGCACGGAGAAAGTACTCATCGTCCCAGTTTACACACGTAAAGCGGTGTGGTCTGAAACCCTGGCAAAGCATTGACAGATGCAGCAAATACCGTATAGACTACATGTAATATCGAAAGTGGGGTTGTTGGAACTTTCAGTATCGGGTGGCTTTATATCCTGACGCGCAGGAGTCAGACGGGACCATGCGGGGGATTTAGACCTGATAGTGTAACGGAGGCAATTTCGCTATCATAGGGCGGCTCGTACGCCGCAATCGCACAAACCCGGTCCTAGCTCGATTATTGCATACGTCTAAGCATCGGGCAGGCTTTGAGACGAATGTAGCATTAGCCGAGGATGTAGCGATAACCACTGGACGCAAGTGTCACCTTTCGGATATCTCTGGGATAGGCAACTGTGTACGTCCTACCCAGATGAAAAAAGTACTCCCTGTAATAATCCGTGGGGACGGCTTCTCGTCACGGGATGAACTTGACGAATTTCTCAAGCTGGTTGAGCAGTTGCTATCGGGTGGACAAATCGTAAAGTTGCGGGCGGCGGCTCATAAGGCATATGAAGAGATCAGTTTGCCAAAGCACGCACCGGGAGAACAAGAGAATACAAGCGCTGATGTAATTTCACTCGCTCAAAAGATAGCCAGAGAAGCGGTAGATGCGACTTTTAAGGATTGACGGAACAGAGGACCTCTGCCATGATTATGTATGGGCAGTCATTTGTTATTTTGAGAAATTACCCAAGATGAAAGAAAACGATATCGTACATGTTCGTGCGGAAGTAACTCCCAGCGTGCAAAACGCAGACGTAACGACATCGTTATTTGGTCGTCAAGCAGAAGTTCGTCCTGCTGTCGCAGCTGGATTGCCTCCTGGGTTTCGTGATGAACGGATTGCCGGGGGTTCAGATTTGCCTATCCAATTTCAATTCAACACGCCGACGACTCTGGCTTTTCTCCCTGACGGACGTTTGCTGGTTACTGAAAAAGGTGGCAAGCTGCGTCTGGTCAAGAATAACCTCGTTCAACCTACAGCAGTTCTTGACCTCACAGCACAGGTTTCACCGGTAGGAGATGGTGGGTTAATTAGTGTCGCAGTCGATCCTGCTTTTGCGACTCATAGTTTTATTTACCTTATCTATACCAATAACAATCCTCGGGAAGGACATTTATCACGGTTTCAGATGAGCGGCGATACTGTAAATCCATCTTCTGAAACGGTCTTGCTGACTACTATTGCTGATCATGATACGCACATGGTTGATGATATCCGTTTTGGTCCAAACAATACACTGTACGCTTCCGATGGTGATTCTTCTCCTTTCGATACAGCGACAGTGTATTCTACCCGTTCACAGCAGGCCAATCAGACAGGCGGTAAAATCTACCGGATGACACGAGACGGGAAAGGGGTCTCAACAAATCCTTTCTGGACTGGGAATGCCGACGATCCTGCTTCCAAGGTTTTTGCGTTGGGATTGCGTAATCCTTTCCGCTTGACAGTTCTCCCGGATGGCAGTGTGATTGTCGGTGATGTTGGATGGAATAGCTGGGAAGAAATTGATCGTATCCCTGTTTCTGGCGGGAACCATAATTATGGCTGGCCATGTTATGAAGGCGGTCCAAACGGTAGTCTTGTCCAATCAGCTTTTAGTAATTTCCCTATCTGCAAAACGTTGCTTACTCAAGGGACAAGTGCAGTAACTGCTCCTAGTTTTGCCTATGACCACACGGTTGGTTCGTGTGTAATCGGTGGGCCGGTTTACGATCAGAGTGTTTTTCCGGCTCCCTACAGGGGGTCGTATTTCTTTGGTGATTATACCCATAACTGGATTGACTATTGGCCACTCGATGCATCCGGCAACTTTGTTGACCAACCGATCAGATTTGCCACGGTAGCTAATCCGGTTGATATCGAAATGGGTCCGGATGGAGCACTTTATTATGTCTCAATTACCAAGGGTCAGGTGCGCCGAATCGCCTATGGCATGGCCTCATCATGCGCTCCCGGAAATTATTTGGCGAATTACTACACGAACCGCACCTGGTCGGGCACTCCGACCATTACCCGCTGTGACGATACTATCAACAATGATTGGGGCACAGGTGGTCCATTTGGCACCAGTCCGGTAGACAACTTTTCGGTTAGCTGGAGTGGCAGTCAGTACTTCACTAAAGGGATAAATACGTTGTCTTCCACATCAGATGACGGGATGCAGGTGTGGGTGGATGGGCAGTTGGTGATCAACAACAACGGCATCCATCCAGCTACTACAAAGACCGCTACCCTCACATGTACTACCGACGGTTTCCATGATGTTCTCGTAAAATACTACGAAGCGACTGGAAAGGCGGTTGCCAAATTGAGCATCACGAGCGCCAATAAACCACCGGTACCGCAAATTTCTCAACCAACCGATGGGTCTGGCTTTGCAGCTAACCAGGTCATTACTGTTACAGGTTCAGCAACCGATCCGGAAGACGGAACGCTAAGCGGTGAATCTTTGCAATGGAATGTCATTTTGCATCATTGTCCTCCTGTTACTCCGGGAAATACGCAAATTTGCCATACTCACCCATTTGATACTTTTACCGGCACGATTGGTTCGGTAACCGCTCCTGATACAAGTGGTGATTGGGTTTGGCTTGAATTCGAGTTGACTGCATTCGATTCATCGGGAGCGAATGCAACTACCCGAGTCAATGTCTGGCCAAACTTTTGTCCGGCAGGGAGCTATTGGGCGCACTATTATAAAAATCGGACCTGGACAGGTACTCCGGCAATCAAACGTTGTGATGCAACAATCAACAACAATTGGGGTACTGGCGGTCCATTTGGTGCTAGTCCCGTAGATAACTTCTCAATTATTTGGCATAGTCGCCAGTTCTTTCGCCAAGGACCAAGTAAATTGACTGCAACTTCAGACGATGGTATGCAAGTGTGGGTAGATGGGCAGCTCGTTATTGACAACAATGGTATTCATCCTGCCACCACAAAAACTGCTACCCTTACCTATCCATTGGCAGGTTATCATGATGTTCTCATCCAATATTTCGAAGCCACAGGGAATGCAGTTGCCCAATTTAGTATTGTTAAGCAATAATACTCATGGTTCGCTCATTTTACTGGACAGTTAGCAAGATTGAAGTAACACTAGCACCATAAACGAAAGAGAACATCTCAAGACGGAACGAGTGGACGACCTCCCGATCTTGTTGGCGCAACTCGAACGCATGCAGGTCGCCAGCCTGCTGGATCGGCACTTTCTCACGCACGGAAACTGGCAAGGTCTGACCCTGGGCACGGTCAGCGTGGTCTGGTTATCCTAAATCCATATTCATAATAGGTCTCGTAGACGAGTTGCTATTAGGATGTATAGTTCCTGTTGATCGTTATGAGAGAATGGGTGAGGAGAGTTGAAAACACCAAAAGCTGCTCGCCGTTGTTTACTGGCGTCCGTTTCACGCTCAAATGAGCCGTTGCTGTGTCTCATTATTCGCTGTACATCGTCGGTGTTGCTACAGTGTAGCAATAAGAAGCCGTTCAATTCTTGATATGTAAAACAACGAGTGGCCTGAAATCCTGATGATCAGTTGGTCAACCTCATCGTTCTCCAAAGAGAGCCAGTGGATGGAAGCTAACAGGCCAGACCAAAGAAAGCGGTACGATGAATGGTCGTGCTGGGGATTGGCAGCCCAACGCTATGATAGTATTAGGTGTATGTTTCTTCTGTAGGCTACCAGTAGTGTAGGGGAGGAAAACGGTAATGAACCATTCCTTATCCAGGCGAGTTCCCCGACTCAGGGAGCCAGCGCCACTGCTTCAACTCCTTGCTTCAGTGATTATTGTCTTTGTACTTGCCTTTGGAGCAGACGTATTACTTCAGAGGGCACTAGAGTTATTTTTAGCCGGTATTGTTGAACAGGACGCTTTTTTTTATAGTGCCGTGAGACAACAGGACGCCTTTGCTCAAAATATACTGGCACTTATCAAGCAGCTTTCCTTTCTTGCACTGGGAATCGGCTTCGTGGTGACGCTGGTGTTTTTATTCATTCCGTTCTCTAGAAGGTCCCGCTCAACACAAGGGTTTCAGACTGGATCGAAGCAGTTGCTAAACGCCACATTGCTCTCTCTCAGAGGCATAGCTACAGTTACCTTCATCTTTCTCGTAGTCACCGCCATCTATGAATTGGTTCTGCGGATAGTCGGGAACCAACCACCTTTTTTTCTCCTTGCAGCGCTTGTCACAGCATCGATGTACGTCTTCATCCTTGCCTATTCCCTCTTTGACTATGCAAAAGAACGCAGAGCAATGGTCGGGAGCAGGAGCGAAAAGGAGGAACATACACCATGAGGGGAGAAGTCGCAGATGATCGTGAAACCAGAGGCGAGAACGCCGCAATGGGGTATCTTCAGCGAGTCCTCCAGGCTACCTTGATCATGTGGTTGAGCCTGGTAGTGGTGATTATAGCGGCATTTGGGCTCTCTGAGAGCCTCAGAGTGGCTGGGGTAGAGAGCAACGAGAACCTGCTGATTACCCTCCTCGTTTCGCTTGGAGTAATCCTTCTTGCTCTGTGGCTCTTACCTCGATCGTTTCTTACTTTGAAGGAAGAGAAGAAAGACGGTGGCAGGCAGGAATATAACCAGCAGGTTCTGTTCGCTCTTTCAGGAATATGGGCGACCCTGGCGGCGATAATACTAGTGGCAATTGGTCTGTACGCTGCTTTGCGTGTGGCTGGAGTCGAGGGAGACGCGAACTTATTGATCACGTTCCTCGTTTCGCTTGGGTTGATCCTGCTTGCTCTCTGGCTCTTGCCTCGATCGTTTCTTATCTTGAAAGAAGAGAAGTAGGATGATAGGGGGATTCTGATACTGAATAAGTAACAATGTGTAGTACCTCCTTACAGCGATGAAGCAGTGAACTCTATAACCGAGGAAGCAACAAGCATGTAGCTGTGGATCAATCATTATGCTGTCATGCTAGCTGTAACAGTTAGCCCACTATTACATTATCAGAAACACCCGGAGACGCGTGAGGT
>DMFQ01000232.1:3669-5700 GCA_003450555.1 Ktedonobacter sp. | reverse complement strand
CAGTCACTTGCAGGAAGCTATGCGCGAGGCAGAAGCTACCGAAAATGCACGCTTGAAACCTATTGCACTGCAGGCTCTGGCCGAACTCAGCTTCCGGCAGGGCAGGTGGCATGAAGCGGAAACGTATTTCCAGGAAAGCATCCGCGTGGCGGCAAATACAGAGTGGTATCCCAGCGCAATGGCGCTCTATGGCCACTTTCTGGCGGTTACAGGGAGGAGAGCCACAGCAAAGGTGCAGCTTGACCGGGCGGCAGCCTGCCTGGAACCTCCGGGCTATGGTGGTGATTTTTACATTCCCTTTCTGGCCGAGGGGTACCTGCACCTGGAGGAGAGCGAACAGGCCGCTGTCTATATTGAGCGAATTCGCAGCTTGCGTGGCTTTATGTATTATGGAAACTCGGTTGATAGGATACTAGGTGTGATGGCAACGCTGGCAGGGGACTGGGAGATGGCGGAGCGGGCATTCGAGGATGGCGTGGCGCTCTGCCGACGGCGCCACTAATCAACCAGAGGAGGCGGCAATTTTGTATGAATGGGCACGAACAGCACTCTTGCAGAGTCGCAATCTCCCGACACAATCCCATCTGCAACAACAGGCTTTACGGCGCGTAGTGAGTTTATGCAGCCAGGCACGAACGCTATTTCTCCAGTACACTATGCAACGGGCGGTTGACCTGGTGGATACGCTGCAAGCAGGCGTACAACAACTGGAACAAAGTAAGAAAACAGCCCTACTGCCTCAAGAGGGTCAACCCCGCCAGGAAGTCTCCGGCCACATCCGGCTTCAAGGGAGGTCGATAGCAGGACAGAGCGAGTATCATCTCGATCTTAACCTGACCAGGCGCGAGCAGGAAGTATTACGCCTGGTCGCGGAAGGGCATACCGATCGCGAGGTGGCAGAGATCCTGGTGATTAGCCCGCGGACGGTCAATCGCCACTTGAGCAATATGTATATCAAGCTCGATGTGCCGGGGAGGGCTGGCGCCGTGGCGTTTGCTATTCGACAGGGGTTAGTTTAACGCTTTACCCTGGGGAATCAGTCGAGTAGTTATGCATTCTTCATGAAGCAAGACGGGGTTTTCAGTGAATTTCCGCTTCAATCAGCAGTGCTCCGTTGAGGTGTGCTCCTTGCAGGAGTGCTCCATTGAGATTCGCGCCATTCAGAAAGGTTCCGCTCAAGTTAGCTCCTCTCAGGTCAGCTCCACTCAAATTCGCATCACTGAGGTCTGTCTTACCGAGATATGCCATGTAGAGGTCTCCCCCTTGAAGGTTCGACTTGCTCAAATTGGCCCGACTGAGGTCGGCTCCACTCAAATTCGCGCCGCTCAGGTTCGCCTGGATAACAAGCGCTTCACTCAAGTTGGCCTCGCTCAGATTAGCGCCACTCAAGTTAGCACCATTCAATATAATTCCGCTCAGGTTGGCACTGCTCAGGTTCGCTTCTCTGAAGTCCGCCTTGCTAAAATCCGCTCTTCTGAGGTTAGCTCGGCTGAGGGAGCCTCCACTGAAAACCGCACTATGCGCACACACAGTAAAAAGGTCGGCTTCGTTAAGATTGGCCTGGCTCAGGTTCGCTCCAACCAAACTGCTTCCACTCAGGTTGGCACCACTCAAAATAATCCCTGCGAAGTTTATCCCACTCAAGTTTGAACTACTCAAGTTGACGCGACTGAGATTAGCTCCAGTGAGATGTGCTCTATCCAACTGTGCATCCTGGAGGTCAGCACCGTTGAGATGCACCTCGCTCAGGTTTGTCTCATTGAGGTTGGCGCTACTCAAGTTGATGCTGTTCATATAGGCTCCGCTCAGGTTTGCTTTGCTCAGGTTCGCTCTACTAAGATCGGCGCCGCTGAGGTCTGCAAGGCTGAGATCGGCCCCGTTCAGCAGTGTATCTTTCAGGTTGGCTCGGCTGAGGTCAACCCTGGTGAGGTTGGCTCCTCGCAAGTCGGCGCCGCTTAAATCGGCTCCGCTGAGATGAGCGTTCTTGAAATCTGCTTCGCAGAGGCTTGCCCCACTAAGAACCGCTCCGTT
>DMFQ01000232.1:0-3630 GCA_003450555.1 Ktedonobacter sp. | reverse complement strand
CCGTTAAGCTGCGCCCCACTAAGTTTTACTCCATTAAGGTTCACTCCGATGAGATTCACCCCGGTGAGGTCTACCCCATTGAGGTTTGCCCCCCTGAGATCGGCGCCGTCAAGATCTGCCTGCCTGAACTGTGCTCTCGCAAGGTTCGCCTTTCGAAGGTTGGCGCCTCTGAGGCTTGCTCCTCTGAGGTCGGAACCAGCGAGGTCTGCCTGCTCAAAATTTGATCCATTGAGTTTCGCGTTTCGTAGTAACGCTCCACCTAAGCGTGCGCGACTGAAGTCTATTTGGTAGAGATATACTCCACAGAGATCTACGCCTTCCAGGATTGCCTCGCTGAGGTGTATCGCATTGAGGTTTGCCCCTTGAAGATGCGCGCTCCTCAGATTCGCTCGGCTGAGGTTGACCATGCTGAGGTTTGCGTTGCTCAAGTTAGCCCGGCCAAGGTTGGCCTCTTTCAAGTTGGCTCTACTGAGGTCTGTTCCAGTGAGGTTGGCCTGAAAGAGGTTTGCTCCTACCAGGTATACATCGATAAGTCGAGCACCTCGCAGGTTTGGTTGTATGTCTTCGTGCTTCTCCCGCCACGTGTTCCAGGCCACCGTCCCTCTTCTGATAAGATTGAGCTGGTGCCGATCCCACATATATCTTACCTCCACTCACTTCAGGTACCAATCTGTTGTGGTAATGCCCTCAGGATAATATATCGTGCGCAGGACTACTCCCCCGGGATTGGCAAAATCGCTGACCGGCAGGTTTTGCTCTGCCAGTAACATACTATCATGCCAGATGGGTGCCGCGCCATCGATGCCAGACACGTTGAGCATGGGCGTATTGTCGTTATTACCAGTCCATACACCCATGACGAAATCGGTGGTATAGCCTATCGTCCAATTATCCCTAAAATCATTGGATGTTCCCGTCTTCGCGGCAGCAGGGCGTACCATGCCGCGATTCCCATGGAGGCACTGATCTTTGGGATTGGAGTACAGTTGCAGGACGTTACAATCCAAAAACTCAAAGAGGCGGGCATTATTATCGCTGAGTACATTTGTTACAATAAAAGCAACTTGCTTGCTAATCACACGTTTCCCCGGTGCAGAGAATCTATAAATTATATTTCCCTGGACATCGGTCACTGTATCAATGGAATGAGGCAGGATATCCACACCGCCATTGGCGAAAACCCCATAGGCCGAGGTCATATCAAGCAGGTGAACTCCAAGAGTACCAAGCACCATTGTGTAGTTTGGCACTCCGATGTAATCGGTGATGCCCATCGACTGTGCTGTAGTCAATGCTTTATCGACACCTGTTTGTACGAGCAATTTCACTGCCGGAACGTTAAACGAATTTTGCAGCGCGTAGCGATATGAAACGAGGCCGTGGTAGCGCAGATCGTAGTTATGCGGCGTATATGCTGACTGTCCACAGCAGCGCGAGATTGTGTAAGGTGTATCATACACGGGCATACCAGGGCTGACGCCTTGGGAGAAAGCTGTGGCGTAAATAATGGGTTTGAAGGTGGAACCAGGTTGGCGAAAGCCGTCGCTGGCGACATCGAATGCCCCATCTTGCCGATTGGTGGGGTCGATATTGCCCAAGAGCGTGCGAATACCACCATTATGGTAATCAATCATCACGACAGCCGCGTCGGACATATGATGCGTCGCAACCAATTCGGCAATGTGGGAGCGAGCGATCTTCAATATCTGATTTTGCAGCGGCAGATCGAGGGTGGTCGAGACAACAAGACCTGCTCTTGAAAGATCATTTAATTTTACGTGCAGGTCGGTTGCCAGTTCATTGAGGGCGTAACTTATGAAATGAAGGGCCTGGGGAAGCTTATTGGTAATCACCCCACGATGGAGAAAATGGGGCTGCTGTACTTCGTGAATAGCCGCGCGTTCCTGTTCGATGTTGATATAACCCTGTATGCGCATCTGATGAAGCACCTGTTGCACGCGGATAAACGCATTGTTGGGAAATAAAAATGGATCGCGTCCAACTGGTGCGCTGGGAATGCCTGCTAGCATAGCGGCCTGGGCTATGTCAAGTTGAGAGGCGGCCGTCGCCTCTGAGGTATCCTTCAAACCAAAGTACGTGAAAGCTGCGGCGTTGGCTCCGTACGCCTGCTCTCCATAATAGATCGTGTTGAGATACATGGAGAGAATTTGTTGCTTGGTAAATATCCTCGTAATGGCAGGTGCCAGGATCAGTTCCTGGAGTTTGCGAAATGCCGTATCCTGATTGCCCACAATAGCATTTTTGATCAATTGTTGGGTAATCGTACTGCCTCCGGCAACAATTTGTTGATGAGAGAGGTCGGCGATTAATGCGCGGACAATACCGGTGATGTCGATACCAGCATTTGTCCAAAAATATTGATCTTCTATCGCAACCTCAGCATGAACAAGATGAGGAGAGATCTGTGATAGCGGCACCGTTGATTGAAGTCCCTGGTCGACCATCTGGTAGATCAATGTGCCGTGCTTATCGTACATCTTAAGGCTATCTTTGGGCAAGATATCGAGCAGTGTCGTGACTTGCTCTCCGTAACGCTGTTGCGTTACCTCGGTCAGGGCAGCATAGGTTACTAACAAGCTGGCAAAGACTACGGAGAATATCATGAAACCTACTACCATAGGCAGCATCACCCACTTTGTTCCAATGCGATCAATGAACGCATGATGGCGATTACTGCGGCGCAGGTTTTTGCGCTTGAGATGACGGCGCGTGCGCCATCCCCTGGGATTGGGATTGGCATGTGGAACAGGATAATATACCCCTCGCTCAGGTTGCATGGGCTGCCAGCCAAGCCCTTGCGCTTGTACCGCGCGGCTTCGCTCGGGAAGTTTAGCTATTAACGCTGACCGCTTACTGTTATGCATATATAAATATATTGATGAGTTTTTGTGTAAAACACTTAAAGATCATGAAAAGGAAAGGTTGTCAAACTAATGCAACTCGTTGTTGAGGGAAATGTATAGCTTGCTATTGCTGCATTAGGGCCTCATGGTTTTTTTAACGTTTCTTACGGATAACTGTAACAATGGTGAGCCTACCCTGACCTTGAACAGGTTGTCTGGATGGAAAGGAGGGATTCATGGCCTTTTATGCAAAGAGAGGGCACAGACGTGAAGAAGCCCCAGCTCCACAGAGAGCCTGTTTGTGTGAATATTTCGCAATACATAGCAACATCGCAAATTCAAACACAACTGATGATCTATCTATACTCAGCCGTCGTATGCATAAACATAAAGGAGTCCATCGAAGATTCGGCATAGATTACGGCTTCAGGAATATCAGGTAGAGCATTAATATGAGGTCGTTGGTCTGTCCTTGTATAAGGGATAAAGAATCGTCTCAGTCTGGATTTTGCCTGGTGAATAGTTGGCATGCTCGCCGGTATGCCCACCATAATTTACGGCACATGGGGGAAGTGTCGACAGGCTCAGACATCGGCGGAGCGATGTGATGTCCTTAGTAATCCGCTATGAAGATTAGCCGTTAAGGCCGATGCGAGGCGAAGGCGGTTATAGAGTCGTGTTCGCCTGATAGCACACAGATCAAATACATCCCCGACTAGTATCCTTATTGAGAGGAGAGCAAAATGGCAAAACTGACCCGGCGTGG